>NZ_JBITCL010000022.1:19701-126208 GCF_044453165.1 Streptomyces sp. NPDC051740
GCCCCCCGGGGGGGGCGGCGGGGGGGGGGGGGGGGGGGCGCGGGGGGGCCCCCCCCCCCCCCCCCCCCCCCCCCCCCCCCCCCCCCGGGTGAGGGTCAGTCGTCGAGGGCGTCCACGACCTTGCCGAGGTCGACGAACTTGAAGTTGGTCGCGTCCCGGTCGCCGTCGCCGGGGGCGTCGTGTCCGTCCTGGACGACGAGGAGTCCGTTCGGGTACTTGGAACCGAGCGGGGCGTTGAGGGCCGCAGCGCCGTCGCACTCCTCGGAGCCGTCGAGGGTGTCGCTCGCGGCCGTGACCCGGAAGCCTCCCTCGTACTCGTTGGCGTCCTCCAGCTCGCGGTCGTAGGCGGCGAAGGTGTCGTCGCCCTGGCTGGAGGCGAGGAGATGGCCGTCGCCGTCGGACTCGGTGAGCAGCGTCAGGCCCTCGACGTCCGCGGAGATCTTCGTGCCGCCGTAGCCGGGGTCGGCGCCCGGCGCGCACTCCTCGGTCTCCTCGTCGTAGGCACCGGGGACGCCGTACTCGCGGACCTTGTCGATCAGTTTCGGCGTGCCGGTGAGGTCGGCGCGCAGGCGCCAGATGCCGATGTCCTCCTGGCCGGCGTAGAGCATGCCGTTGGCCGGGTCGACGACCATGCCCTCGACCTGCGGCAGCTCGCCGGGCTCGCCGCACGGGGACCACGAGGTGCCGTCGGGCAGCCGGAAGGCGGAGGGCAGGTCCAGGGCGCGGATCTTGCGGTACGTGACCTTGCCGTCCGCGGCCGGCAGCAGCTCCAGGAGGGCGATGCTGGTGCGCTCGCGGCGGCTGACCAGGGCGTAGGACCTCCCGGTCGCCGGGTCCGTCCAGGTCGCCAGACCGTAGGCGGTCCGCTGGTCGTTGATCTCGGCCTGGTCCTGGGAGAACACGGGCGGCGAGGCGGGGTCGGTGACGTCGGTCAGCGGACCGCCTGTGCGGTCTCGGTCGATGCGGTAGAAACGCAGTCGATCGTGGCCACGGTCGCTGGTGACGGCCAGGTCGGCCTTCCCCGAGGAGAGCCGCAGCCCGTGGAGGAGATCCACGTTGTTGAACCGGCCCGGGGCGTCGTCCTCACCCACGGCGGGAGGCGCGGCTACCGACTGCACCAGTCGCGCGTCCAGGTCGTAGACGCGCAGACCGCCCTCCTTGGCGGTGGCGACGACGAGGCTGCGGTCAGGGGCCGCGGTGTTGCGCCAGATGGCGGGGTCGTCCGCGTCGGCGTTGCCGCCTTCGTCGTCGTCGTGCAGCACCGGCGTCTCCGCGCGGGGGGTAATGGACGGCAGTGAATCGCCGGAGACGCGGTGGCGGCCCTCGGCCTGGGCCGGCACAGCCAGGGCCGCCGCTGTGAGGGTCGTGATCACGGCCAGCACGGCCGACCGGGCGCTCGTGGAGCGAGTCACGCGGATCTCCTCTGAGAGGGAGTGGGTGGTCCTGCGAGAGAGTGGGCCCTCTTCGTGTCGGCACGGCAGCCGCCGACCGACCGGTAACCCCGACCTCGCATGTACACGAGGTGAACGACGTCTCGGACAGCGGATCGTACGTCGGGAGCGTGGCGACAGAGCCCGGGGTCGGCCGCTAACCGCCGCCGGGGCTGGAGCGCGAGAGCCGGTCCGAGGTGGTCGACGATCCGGTCGGCCGCCGGCTTCGAGATGCCGAACAGCGGGGCGAGCCGGCGCAGGGTGAGGTTGGTGCGTTAGTACGCGGCCACCAGCAGCACCCGGCCCTGAAGCGGCAGCGACCACGGCCGGCCCTTGCGGACCGGATCGGCCCCCTCACGACGCAACGCGGTGATCAGCTTGTTGAACTGCCGCGGGCCCAGCCCGGTGAACGGGCCTGTCCACGAGGGCTCCGACGCCGTGATCACACCAGCCACGGCATGATCATCTCACTTCTGACCAGCAGTTACGGGACAACCTCTACCGCGAAGGCTGGAGTGTCCACTAGAAGACTGATGAAGATCTTCTAGCCCCCGCGCCCGGCCCTGACACCAGGGCCGGGCACCCCGCCCTCTCCCGGGAGACCCCGTTGCGTCGCTCCACACTCACCGCTGCCGCCGTGGCCACACTGTTCCTCGCCGGAGGCTGCTCCGACGAGCCCGAGGTGAAGCGTCCGAGCCCCACCGCTCCGACCACTTCCTCCGCCAAGCCCACACAGGCACCTGCCACACAGCCGCCCGGCCTGGACCTGCCCAAGAACGCGCAGACCCTGGTAGCCGAGACCACCGGCACCAAGAACCAGGAACTGCCCGCATTCACCCCGCAGGAAGGCGCCTACCCCCTCTACGCGGCGTGCGAGGGCAAGGGCAAGGTCTCAGCTTGACTCTGTCGGGGATCTTGGAGTTTCCCGGTGCGGCAGCATGATCAACGGGCATGCTCGGGTGGTTCCGCCGACCGATGCAGCTGTCGAGGTGCCCGTTGTCCCTTCGCCCCCGTTCCGGTGAGCAGGTCCCGCCTCTGACTGCGCAGGTCGCACGGGCGAGCAACCCGGTCGGAACGACGGCGATATGGGTCCGTGACCGCCTCGACGGACTGTGGCGCGACGAGGACTTCGCCGACTGGTACCCGCGGGACGGGCGCCCCGGGCTCTCGCCTGCTCAACTGGCCACCATCTGTGTGCTGCAGTTCCTGCTCGGCCTGTCGGACCGGCAGGCCGCCGAGGCGGTCCGCTGCCGCATCGACTTCAAGTACGCGATGGCCGTGGAGCTGGACGATCCCGGCTTCCACCACAGCGTGCTGACCGACTTCCGCGACCGTCTCGCCGAAGACGACCGTGCCGACCGCCTCCTCGACCTGGCGCTGGCCCGCCTCAAGGAGGCCCCGGCCTGGTGCGCGAGCGCACCACGCAGCGCACCGACTCCACCCACGTCCTGGCCTCGGTGCGCGACCTGACCCGCCTGGAGCTGGTCACCGGGGCGGTCCGCGCCGCACTCGAAGAGGTCGCCGGTGTCTCCCCTCACCTGCTGGACGGGCTGGTCGATGAGGACTGGGGGATCCGCTACGGCCGGCCGGTCCGTCTGGGCAAGAACCCCACCAAGCCCAAGACCAGGATCCTTACCACCGGAGACGACGCCGTCCGCCTCCTGGAACACCTCGACCAGCACGGAGCAGACCGCACGCCTGGCCCTCGCGTCCAGGCCCTGCGCCAAATCATGGTGCAGAACTACCACCGTGACGCCCAAGGACACCTGCGCTGGCGCACCGCCGAGACGGAAGGCGGGCCCGGGCTACCGCCATCGTCCCGGGCGATCGTCTCTCCCTACGACACCTCGGCCCGCTACGCACGGCACGGCCACATCATCAGCTGGAAGGGGTTCGCCACTCATCTGACCGAGACCTGCGCTCCCGACGGCCCCAACGTGATCACGGACGTGGCCACCACCGCGGCCACCACCCACGACAGTCAGGTCCTGCCCGGCATCCACACCCGCCTGGCGCGTCGAGGACTGCTGCCCGCCGAGCACCTGGTCGATGCCGGCTACACCTCCCTGCCCCACCTGGAACAGGCTGCTCGTGAACACCAGGTCACCGTCTCCGGGCCGCTGCGGAGCAACCCCACCCGGCCACACCGCCGGGCCGAGGGCTTCGCCCGGGACGACTTCCACATCGACTACGACCGTCGGCAGGTCACCTGCCCCCAGGGACAAGTCAGCGCGGGCCGGCACGGCCCCTACCCGACGTCCTCGCCCACCGCGGCCCCGCTGATCGTGGCCAGGTTCACCAAAAGCCAGTGCCGCCCCTGTCCGGCCCGCACCCAGTGCACCACCGCCGACAGCGCCCGCACCGTCGGCTTTCCCCCACGAGAACTCCGAGACCTGCAACTCCGCGTCCGCACCGAGCAACAGACACCCGAGTGGAAGACCCGCTACGCGGTCCGCTCCGGAGTGGAGGGCACGGTCAACGAGTTCGCCCATGGACACGGCATGCGGCGCTGCCGCTACCGAGGACAGGGAAAGGCCCACATCCAGCACGTCCTGACGGCCATCGCCGTCAACATCGAGCGCCTCAGCGGACTGTCACCAGCCGAGGAAGCCTCCACGGCCCGCCGGCCGACTGCCTTCCAGAACTACCTTGATCAGCGTGAGATACCCCGGCTGAAGTCCTGGCGAATCCTGGGAACCTGACCGGCATCTCCAAGATCCCCGACAGAGTCAAGCTCAGAGGCCGTTCTCTTTCCGAACCTCGTGTGACGTCTTCGCTGGTCAGGCATGAAGCAGCTACTGCCACGGCAGTCTCGGCCCGTTGCCGGACGAGATGTCGTGGAGGTGGCGGATGCCGTCGATGCGGGCAATTCGGGAAACGCGGCAGAAGGCCGCAGCCGCGCAGGTGAAGCACTTGGAAGCCGAGTTGGAACGAGTGCGGGCGGCTCTGGCGGATGCGGGAGAGGTGCACCGGCGCCGGGTGATCGGCTCGGAGCAGTATCTGGAGGCGCCGGCCGAGGCGGATGCGCCCGCCGTGGTGGCCAGCGAGGTGTCGCAGAAGAGGCCGGTCGGGCCGCGCCGGGCGGTGCCTCACCGCCAGGACGCTCCCGGAGTCGAGGTGTTGTCGGTGGACTACCAGGCGTTGATGGCCGCCGCCGTGGAGGCGGGAGCCGACGGGCTCGGTGCCCGACGGGCGGCGGTGGTGCTGGGCTGGGACAGCGCGTCCGCCTCCCGCGTCGAAGGCGCGCGGGCCCGGCTGAAACGGCTGGTGGAACGAGGCTGGCTGGTCGAGGCGAAACCGGGCAGGTTCATGCTGCCCGCGCCGGAACAGGACCCTGGCCCCGGGCGGCCAGGCGGCGGCTCATGAGCATGGTCATCGACCACGGGATGACGGCCTCGCTGGTATCGGTGCGCCGCTCGTAGTCACGCACCAGGCACCGGCTGCGGAGGAATCAGGCAAAAGACCTTTCCACGACCCAACGGCGGGGCAGCGCCTGAAAACCTTGGACGTCGTCGCTGCGACGGACGACATCGAGGACGAGCCCGAGGTGCGCCGCGGTCCAGTCGGTGAGGTGGCCGGTGTATCCGCCGTCGGCCCAGACCCGTGCCAGCCGCCCGAAGCGGCCCCTGGCCACGGGCAGCAGGATCCGGGCGGCGTCCCGGTCGGTGGTCGAGGCCGGCGTGACCAGCACGGCCAGAAGGAGTCCGAGGGTGTCGGTGAGCAGGTGCCGCTTGCGCCCGTTGATCTTCTTACCGGCGTCGAGGCCACGGGAGGCGTGGGTGACGGTGGCGTCCGCCTTCACCGACTGCGAGTCCACGACCGCCGCGACCGGCTCCTCCTTGCGGCCCTCAGCCTCGCGGGTGGCCTCGCGCAGCCGGTCGTGCAGCTCGGCCATCAGCCCCGCATCCCGCCAGCGGGCGAAGAAGGCATACACCCGCGGCCAGGGCGGGAAGTCGCAGGGCATAGCCCGCCGCTTGATGCCGTTGTCGACGAGGTAGCGCACCGCGTCGATCATCTGCCGGTGGCAGTAGCCCTCCGGCCGGCCGCCCCGGCCCGCCAGCCATCCCGGCACCGGCACCGGCACCGGCACCGGCAGCAGATCCCGCACCAGGGCCCACTCCGCATCGCTCATGTCCGAGGCGTACCGGGGACGGCGCTCCGGCCGGCCGGCCGCGTTCCCGAACCGGTGGGCGTGGCAGTCACACCCAGAAGTGGACGGACTGGACTCGACGACCACAACCACGCGACACTTCGACACCAGAGCCTCTTGCTTCTCGCTGGATTCGACAACCGCGAGCCACCAAGAGGCCCTTCCTTCATGCGTCCGCACCGGCCAACTCACTCGAACCAGAGCCCCGTTCAAACCTGATCGACTCCACGAACGGATAGAGAACAGCCAGTTACTCCGGACCGACCCGGTCGTGCGGTCAGTTGTGTTGAGCCGGGCCCTCAAGACCTTCGGGTGAAGAGCGCACGTGATCGTCCGGGGTGCGGTCGGCTGCGGTGCCGGAGACTCCAGGATTTGCGCCTCGGCGCACACGACCTCGCCTTACCCGGCGTAACACTTGGCGAGTCGATCACGCTGTTCGAGGTGTGCAGGTTGTTGATCGGTAAACGTCACGGTTCCCCGCGGCAGTTGTGGGCCGCGGGCGCCGGGTCCTGACTGTCCGGCAGCGGGCCCGCCCGTGTGACCGCGGTCCGGAACGCGGCCTGCCTCACCCTCCCAGGAAAGGGGATCCCCAAAAGTACCCATTTACCGACTTCGCTCCTTTTCCTGTCCAGGTCGTTCGTCGACCGCCATCACGGTCCACAGAAAAGTCCGTTGCCTTGATAGCTACGAAAGTCCGGCCTGCTGTGCCCCGGCATGCCCGCACCATCACCTATGGCCGGATGCGGGGCATCTACCTGCCTCGTCTCGCGGATGCAACCGCCTCCTCGATGGCCACCTACGGCATCCCGCTGCTGGTGCTGGGCACGACGGACTCGGCTTCCCTGACCGGAATCGCCTTCGTGCTGACGTGGGCACCACGCCTGTGCACGTTCGGTCTGGCCGGTATGGCCGTCGACCGTTACGGGCCCGCACGGGTGTTCCGGCTGGCCGCCGCGACTCGGGCGCTGGTCGTCGGATGCGTGGCACCCGCCCTGGTGATGACCGACGACGACATGGCCCTGGGCCTGGTGATGCTCCTGGCGGCGTGCGCGGGGTGCCTGACCCAGTTCAGCTACATCGCGGCCGAGAGCGTCGGCGCGGTCGCCAGCCGGGACGCGGGCGACGCGGCACACCGCGTCCAGTCGGTTCTCCTCGGCATCGACCAGACAGCTGCTCTGGTCGGCCCGGCAGCAGGCGGCTTCCTTCTGCAATGGGACGGCTCCAGTGGCATGCTCGCAGTGCTCGGCGGCTTGTCGACACTGGCGGCCGCCATCGCCCCGCGCATGCGCCAGGCACCCGCGCAAGCGACCGCGCCCGCTGCACGGGGATGGCGCACCGGCTGGTCCACCCTGCGCGCACTGCCGGCGCTCGCGTGGCTGGTGGCCGGGCTGGCGTTCTCCAACCTGGCCCTCGGTCTTCTGGAAGCGGCTACCCCGGTGATCGTGGTGAAGCACCTCGGCCAGTCCAGCGCCTCGGTCGGCGTGATCTGGTCCTGCGCGGCCGCCGCATCGCTGCTGGCAGTCGCCATCTGCCGCGTCATGATCGACCGGTGGGGACTGCCAAGAGTGGGACGCTGCGCCGCTCTGGTGACGAGCGTGCCGTGCTTCCTCATCGCGCACGCCGACTCCTACTGGGCGTACCTGGCGCTGATCGCCGTCTTCATGGCCGGCGACAGCGTGCTGGCCGTCGTACTGCGCACGCTGCGATCCCGTCTCATCCCCGTCGAGGTGTTCGGCAGCACACTGTCGGTGACCGTACTGATCCTGCTCCTGCCCTACCCCCTCGCCGGCCTCCTCATGGCCGTCGTCGGCCCAGCGGCCATACACACGCTGATCACCGTCTGCGCGGTACTGCAAAGCCTCGGCCTTGCCTGCGCCCTCACCTACGGCATCCGCTCCCGGACGCACCGCGGCAAGCACCGCAAATGAGGTCCACGCCAGCCCTCTCGGGCACGGACCCGCCAAGACCGTTACCTGTACAGCAGCGAAGTACCACCGGTGAAGCCCAGGCCAGGCGACAAATACCGAAGATCGAGCCGTACCCACGATCCGGTGGCACCACCGCGGCGGTACGAGATGCGGAAGAGCGAGTGCGCATACAACGGGTCGCGACGGACGGCCCGTAAGGCGGTGGGCAGTACCTGGCGGACGCAGGTGTACTTGGTCGTGTTCACTCAATTCGGGGTGCGTCGTCGTGAGCCGACTGATCAAGTGTGGGCGATGAGCGAACCGCCGCCTGCTCCAGGGCGAGAACCCGTCATGCGGAATCGGCCGGTGCCAGCCTCGATCTTTCGCGAGGGTCTGCCGGCGGACTCGGTGGGCCCTTTCGCTTTCCGGAGCTGATGGTGGGCAGGTCGGCGGCCCGGCTGCCGCGTCGGGTGGGCGCCGGGTTCCACTGCCCCGGAGCGGGTGATGTTGTCGTCGGGTCGGTGGACGTTGCTGGTCAGCCGGGGTTGGGCAGGAGCGCAAGTCGTTCGAGTGCGGCGGTGATCTCGCCGGTCCGGGGCCGGTGCCGGGCAAGGCGGAGGATGCGGCGCCGGCCGGTGGTGACGAGCTGAGCGGCCGCGGGGAACAGGCGGAATCGCAGGCGGCGCGGTTCCCAGAACCGGGCGGTGCCGGTGAGGCCGGGCATCGGCATCCAGGCCAGCAGGTCCAGGGCGATCTGGACGATCTCCAGCCAGATGCGGTTCTGGGCGGTGTGGTGCAGGGGCAGGTTGCGCAGACCGGTGGCCCGGGCGGCCCGGATCCGGTCTTCGGCCCGCGCCCGCAGCCGGTGACGGAGCTCGAGCTCGGCGATCGGCCGGTGGGGGGTGTTGGTCGCGAAGCAGGTGATCCGCATGCCGTCCGCGTCAGTGATCCTCAACTGGGCACCGGGATGTGGTCGTTCCTTGCGGATGATCAGCCGCATACCCTTGGGCCGGCCGTCCAGAACGTCACCGGTGAGTTCGGAGACCCAGGCACCGTCCCGGCCCTCTCCGTCGGTCTCGGCGGCCGGGGTCCAGGCCGGGGCCGGGACCTTCAGCACGTGTTCGTGGATCGCTTCGGTGACCGTCATGCCGACCGAGTAGGACAGCCATCGTCCTCGCCTGGTGAGCCAGGACACGAAATCGTGGGTGCCGCCCGCGGAGTCCGTGCGGATCAGCGTCTGCCGTCCGCGCCGGTACTTCTTCGGCAGCTGGGCGAGGGCGAGCTGGGTGGTGATGTGGTCGGCGGCCGTGTTCGAGCCCGCGTTCCCGGGCCTGAGGAGGGCGGCGACGGGTTCGCCGGTTCCGCCCGGGCCGTGGCCGCCCTTGCGGCTCTACCGGGCGGTGGCTGTGGCCTGGCATCCCGACAAGCCCGGCGGCGGCCACAATGCCTTCCAACTCCTGCAGGAGACCTGCAGGATCCCCGAACTCCTCACCTCGACACCACGCCACCGCTGCCGGCCGTGCGGCCCCGCTGCGTGCCGGATGACGGCTGGGGCACTGCGCCCAGACCGATCCGACGAACGTCGTGGCGGCACCATGCGATGTCAGTCGACGTGCGAGGCGGCCGCCCACCACAGGCGTACCTCCTTGCGGACGTCCGACGGACGCAGTTCCCATCCCTGGCCCCCAGCGGCCTCGGCCACGTATCCGGCACCCACGCCACGGTAGTCACGAAGGGGGATGGAGCACTCCACGGGCGGCCGTGTCTTCTTGGGCTCGCGCGGGGCCGAGGCCAAAGTGGTCCAGTGGGCGACACGTCGGTCGACCCGGGCCCGGTAGTACTCGGTGTCCCCCTCGTGGCGCAGCTCCGGCCAGGTCACGAACCAGGAACCCAGCCGGGCAATACCGCCCAGCGTGTCATCGGTGAACCGCAGGTAGCCGCGTTCGAAGCGGTTGCTCACGGCCGCGATCGCGTCAGCGAACAGCCCGACGACGAAAAGCACGGCCGCGGCCGCCAGCCACAACGCGCACAGCACCGGGAAGCACACCAGGGTGGCCACAAAGCGCAGGACCAACTGCCAGCGCGGCCGGGCCGGTTCAGGTGTCCAGGTCGCGGGATCCTCGTAAGCGCGCATGACAGGATTGTGTCGTAGGCCCTCGGGCAGTGCGGATGCGGTGGGCAGCAGTTGAGCATTCGGTTCACCGAACCTGCCCGTACCACCGCGTGGAGCCTGGCAGGCTGTGGCGGGTGAGGGCTGACTAGGTGGGGAAGTCCCGTCGGGAGCAGCGGATGTCGACGCGGGTGCGGCAGGACCCGTGGCGGGTGGAGCAGGCCACGAAGGAGCGGGGCTGGGCGCTTGTCTCGGTGCGAGCCGTCACGTCATGAGCAGACCCCCGCCCCCCTGTACCTGAACCACCGTTCCGGCCGCACTGCGCACACGACGCAGACCCTGCCAGCGACCCCGTCGGCTGCCACGGCGCCCACGCCTCGTGCCTCGCCCATCCGGCCAGCCCCGACCGCGAGGCCTACCTGGCTGCCCTGACCCCCGGCACCGACATCGACCATCGCAGCACCCCCTTCACCGAACCCCTTCTCAACGCTCTCCTTGACGCCCTGCGCGACCCCATCACCCGACACCCCGTCTCGGCAACGCCCTATTCGACTGGGCCACCTTCGAGGGCGAGGCCCGGTTCGGGTCGGCGGCCTTCAAAGGCGACGCCCGGTTCGAGTCAGCGACCTTCCACCGCGACGCCCGGTTCAAGTCAGCGACCTTCCAGAGCGATGCTCGGTTCGGGTCGGCGACCTTCCACCGCAGCGCCGGGTTCGAGGAGGTGGTTTTCGAGCGGTGGGTCAGCCTCGGACCGTTCGTGTGCGGGGCATCTGCTCACGGAAGGTCTGCCGACAGCCACGGGTGGGACACACCAGACGCCACACCCGCACACGGACCACCACCCGACGGTCGTCCACCGGCACGTCGGCGACTGTCCGCCAGTGGTAGCCGTGCACCCGCCCCGTCGACGCCCCGCACACCGGACAGATCGCGGCCTCCTGTGGAGTCCGCGCCCGCACCACGATCCGCTCACCCTCGTCGGCCACACCCTCGACGACCAGCGGGAACAGACCCGAAAACACCATCTGCACAAGCCCGCTGACGTCCTTCACAGAAGGCCAACGACCCTCACGACTCTCCGTCACCACCGAATGTGAGACAGGGCCGTTCGTTTGACAGACCCTCATGAGCAAGCCCGGCTTGCGGCAGCCGACTTGATCGAGGTGTGGGTCAGTGACCGGGAGGATACGATGACAGTATCGGCCGGGCGATGTTCTCCACCCTCAGGCGTCGTCGCCGAATCTGACAAGCGCAGAGCCGAGTTGTACGCGCGGGAATGAGCAATGGTCAATTTCGGTCGCGTGTTCGGAATGCCGTCGGGCAGTCAGGATGGGTTGGTGTCATGTCACTTCCACCACCGTCTCCGCGGGGAACCGCGCTGATCACCGGAGCGTCATCGGGCATCGGTGCGGCCATGGCACGCGCGCTCGCGTCGCGTGGTTACGGCACTACTTTGGTGGCGCGCGACGGGGACAGGCTGCGGCGCACTGCGGATGAGCTGCGCGAGCACGGTGCCCGTGTCGAGACCATCGAAGCCGATCTCACCAGTCGGACGGACCGAGCAGAGCTTGAGGCACGCGTCGGACGGACGGGGCTGACCGTCGACATCCTGGTCAACGGCGCCGGCGCGGCCACCCGCGGCAGCATCGCGGAGTGCGACCTCGACGCAGAGCTCGGACACATGGAGCTGAACGTGGTCAGCGTCGTGGACCTGTGCCGCACGTTCGTCGACGGAATGATCGCCCAGAAATCCGGCGCGATTCTCAACATAGCCTCGACGGCGGCATTCAAGCCGATGGGCGGACAGGGCACTTACGCGGCATCGAAGGCGTTCGTGCTGTCTTTCACCCGCACACTCAGGCTCGAGCTCCGGGAATCCCCGGTGACCGTGACCGCACTGTGCCCCGGCCCGGTTCCCACCGATTTCGACCGGCGCGCTGGATTCACCGACGAGGAGATCTCGGCGATTCCAGCGATCATGTGGAAATCCGCCGACGATGTGGCAGCCGTCGCGGTGGCCGCGTTGGAGCGCGGAGCGGAACTGTGCATACCCGGCCGGGCAAACGTGGTCGACGCGACGATGTCGCTGCTGAAGACGAAGCAGCAGGCGTCGCAGGCGGTCAGTCGGTGATCCGCCCAGGCGACCAGGAGTGCCCAGGCCGGGGCCTCGGAAGGCTCCGCCCGGCCAGGTCGGTCAGGGGCCTGCGTGCGACTCCGCTCTCGTGAGGCTGGTTAGGGCGGCGGCCACAACCCGATCCACCGTGAGGCCGAACTTCTCGTAGAGGACTTCGTAGGGCGCGCTGGCACCGTAGTGCGGCAGGGCGACGATCTCTCCGTACTCACCGACGAATTCACGCCAGCCGAGGGCGATACCGGCCTCCACCGAGACACGTGCCCTCACCTCCGGCGGCAGGACGCGGCGGCGATAGGCTTGGGCCTGCTCGACGAACCACTCCACGCAGGGCATCGACACCACACGGGTCGCGATGCCCTCCGCTTCGAGCAGTTCGGCCGCCCGAACCGCGAGCTGCACCTCGGATCCGGTGCCGATCAGAATGACCCGGGGCGTCGGAGCCGAGGATGCGACGAGCACGTAGCCGCCCCTGGCGACCTCGGCGTCCGTCGTCCGGTCGAGCACCGGCAGATCCTGCCGCGACAGGAGCAGGCCGGCGGGACGGTCGCCGTGTTCGAGGATGGTGCGCCAGGCGGTCACGGTCTCGTTCGCGTCCGCCGGGCGCACCACGTCGAGCCCAGGGATCGCGCGCAACGCGGCGAGGTGCTCAACGGGCTGATGGGTCGGGCCGTCCTCGCCCAGGCCAATCGAATCGTGCGACCAGACGTACGTCACCGGCAGTCCCATCAGGGCCGCGAGACGCACCGCCGGACGCATGTAGTCCGAGAAGACGAGGAACGTGCCCCCGTAGGGCCGGAACCCGTAGAGCGCGAAGCCGTTGAGGATCGCGCCCATGGCGTGCTCGCGGACACCGAAGTGCAGGTTCCGGCCGTAGAGTGCGCCGCCCTTGGGCTCGGGCAGGAAGCTGTCGGCACCGTGGATCACCGTGCAGTTGTTCCCGCCGAGGTCGGCGGAGCCGCCCCACAGCTCGGGCAGCGTCGCGGCGACCGCGTTCAGCACCGCGCCTGACGCCGCGCGGGTCGCCGCCCGCGCACCGGCCGGGAAGGCGGGGAGCTCGGACCACCACCCGTCCGGCAGACCACGGCTCGTCATGCGGTCGAGGAGTTCCGCGGCCTGCGGACTACCCGCGCGCCACTTCTCGAACCGGACGTTCCAGTCCGCGCGCGCATCCCGGCGACGCTCAGCGCCCTGGCGCGTGTGGCGGAGCACATCGTCGGGGATGTGGAGGGTCTGGTCCTCCGGGAGTCCGAGCAGGCGCTTGGTCGCCGCCACCTCGTCGGCGCCCAGCGGCCCACCGTGCGATGTCGCGGTGCCGTGGGCGTTCGGTGCCGGCCAGGCGATGACGGATTCGACAGCGATGATCGAGGGACGGTCGGCCTCATCGCGCGCCGCGCTCAGCGCGCCATGCAGCGCCGAGATGTCATTGATGTCCCGAACACGTTGCGTATGCCAGCCGTAGGCGTCGTAGCGCGCGAGTACGTCCTCGCTGAACGCCAGACCCGTGTCGCCCTCGGTGGAGATGTGGTTGTCGTCGTAGAGGAGGACGAGGTTGCCGAGCCGCTGATGACCGGCGAGGGAGGATGCCTCGCTGGTGAGCCCCTCCTGGAGATCGCCGTCTGACGCGATGACCCAGACGGTGTGGTCGAACACGGAGCGGCCGGGCAGGCTCTCCGGATCGAACAGACCGCGCTGCTTTCGCGCCGCCATCGCCATGCCGACCGCCGTCGCGAGGCCTTGTCCGAGGGGCCCGGTCGTCATCTCGACGCCGGGTGTGCGGCCGTACTCCGGGTGCGAGGGGGTCGGTGACCCCCACTGTCGCAGCCGCGCGAGATCCTCGACGGACAGGTCGTAGCCCGAGAGGATCAGCTGAACGTAGAGCGCCAGGCTCGTGTGCCCGCACGAGAGGACGAACCGGTCGCGGCCGATCCACGTCGGGTCCGACGGGTCGTGCCGCATCAGGTGCTGGAAGAGGAGGTAGGTCGCCGGGGCGAGGGCCATCGCCGCGCCGCAGTGGCCGCCGCCCGCCTGCTGGACCGCGTCGGCCACGAGGGCACGGCTGACCGCGATCGTCTTGTCATCGAGATCGGACCATTCCAGGGCGCTCTCGGCGCTCATTGTGCTGGTTCCCCTTCGTTCGCGGCTGTGTGTGGTGCTCCGTTCACGAACTGGCGGATCTCGGCCAGCTCGCCCTTGACCAGATGGTTCATCAGACGTCTGTCCACTGCGGGCAGGGCTCTGATGAGCTCGGCGGGCACCCGCTCGACGAACGAGCACGCCAACGACAGTGCCTCGCCCAGGACTTGCTCGTCATGCAGCCTCAGGCTCTCGAGCACATCCCGAATGTCGCCGCGGCACATGTCGTCCGCATAGGGGGGGATGAGGTCTTCGGCCAGCCTCGTGATGACGTCGAAGGTGTCGACCACCATCCGCATGCAGGCGGCCAGGTTCGCAGGGTCGTCGCGGCGTTGGGTGATCGAGGGCGTGCCAGCCTCGCGGATTCGCCAGTAGTAGACGACCTCCGCAAGGACGTCGACCGCCGAGGCCTCGATGTGCGCGCGCATCATGACCGGCGCGTCCTCGTACGTCGGCAGCGCGAAGGCCAGCTCCCGCGAGGTCCAGAACGAGCGACGGAACACCTTGTTCCACACCATGCGGTCGCGCACCAGTGCGGTATGGCGCCGGATGTGGGTGCGGTGCCGGTTCTGCGCGAACACGTTCCGGTATCCGGGGTGGGGGCGTACGCCGGTGCTGTCGATCCGTCGCACGTCGCCGGTCGAGAAGTCGGATCCCGAGGCTTCGAGCGAGGCGATGTGGGCGGCGTACGCGCCGGGCGGCACGATGTCATCGCCGTCGCAGAAGGCGAGGTACGTCCCGCGCGCCGCCCGCACGCCGGCGTTGCGGGCGGCGCTCAGGCCGGAGTTGCGTTGCTCCAGGACCCGCACCCGGGAGTCCTTGCGGGCCCACGCATCGGCGATCGGGCGACTGCCGTCAGCCGAGCCGTCGTCGACGACAACGATCTCGGTGTCGGCAATGTGCTGGCTGACCAACGACTCGAGGCAGGCGGAGAGGTAGAGCTCGACATCGAATACGGGTACGACGATGCTCAGCATCGGTGGCATGGTGCTTCCGGTCCTTCCTCCGCGGTACTGCGGTGGCAGCAGAGCGCCTTCGGAAGCGTACGAAGCGTCCGGCGTGTTCAACACCGGTGATCGTTCATGGAGCGGCGCGTGCCCGCCGAATTCGGCGAACGCCCGTGCGGCAAGCCCGGATCGAGTGGTATCGGATAGGGGCCATCATCGCCGAGCCCCTTGCTCTCGAATCAAGTCGTCCATACGGATGAGCGCGGCTCGCATCGATTCTCGGCCTATATAGCGGTTGTCGGCGAAGAGCTTGAACTGCGCGTCCGGCCCGTAGGTACGGAGCATGAGGCCGAACCGCAGGAAACTGGATTCGACCTTTCCCTCGGTCAGGAAACCACGGCGGCCGTCGGCCCCTTCGGACGCCTTCGCAGCGTCCTCCGTGAGGGGGAGGCTGAGATGGTTGACAAAGTGATCGAGCCAGAAGAATTCCCCTCCACTGGACTGATCGACTATTTCCGCGACAGGGGCCGGGTCGTACATGCTGTGCCTCGGCATCCTGATCAGGGACGCCCAGAGTCTCCTGACCGTGTGAGCAAATTCAACGTCACCTGCCATGGGCGCGATTCCTTGCTGAGCGATGGTACCGACGTAGTCGTGAGCCGTTCCGCCCAGCCTGTTCGAGCACGTCACGATCATCGGGAACGCATTGTCTCCAGTCATCTCCAGGAAGGCGCGGGCGGCACTCGACATGAGAACGGCCGATTCCCAGACGCCCAGGTCGCTCGCCACTCGGCGGGCGATCTCGCCGAGCGACTTCGAGTGAAGAGTCATTCTCGGAAATCTGATGTCGCCCTCAGCGGTTCGCCGTTCTCCGAACCTCAGCCGTGGCACATCGTGCAGGGTTTTCCGCCAATGGCCGACGGCCGCATCCAGCGCTTCCTTGCCGGCTTGCGAGTTTTCGTAAGCGGCCCGCTCCAGCGGCTGAAGCGGATGTGATGCGAGGACGGTGTCCTTGTCCGCTCCCAGCAGTACGTTCCAGTCGCGTTCCATGATCGTCACCGCGGTGGCGTCCGCCGCGATGTGGGAGACAGCGCCGCACACCCAGAGCGGCCGGTTCGCTCGCCCCATCAGGATCCTGAAACGTACAGGCCACTCACGAGAGAGTTCGAACCTCCTGGAGGCGAGCTCCCGCACCCAGTTCGAGGCCAATGAGGGGGGCTCGTCGTCCTCGTCCACACAACACAGGGAGACAGTTGCCTCACCCGTCCTGTGGACCATCTGCGAAGGCCTCTCCTCGCTCTCGGAGGTGATCAAGCTACGTAGTGACTCATGCTGCTCGACCAACCTTCTTATGCTTTCCACCACATCCGGAAGGGAGAACCCGCTCGAGACCCTCCAAAGGAACGGGAGGTTGAACCTCGCGTCTTCAGGCGCGATTCTCCTTATGGTGTTCCATTGCTCCTGCTGTCCCCATGTCAGGGGTCCCGTGGCCGAGCGATTCCCGGAGAATTCAAACGTACACTGGTCCATTCATGGGCTCCCGCAGACGGTAGATGAAGACCCTTGCGGTCCGGTCAACGACGCACCCGTCCGCGGCTTCGGCACCCTGACCGACGGCGCCCATTGCCCAGGCGCGACGGTGCCGTGGCCCATGGCGCACGGAATAACCACACATTCACCATCGCAACGCATCACTGGACGACTCCCTCGGGCCGCGTACGGTATGCGTTTTCCGCCTTCATCGTCAATACCGATCACACGCCGCCGCCACGAGGCGACGAGAATCGGCCAAACGCCGGGCAAGGAAGCGCGTTCCCTGCAAACCCGCAGTTCAGCACGGATGAGGTGCGGCGCCGCAGGTGATCGCGCAGTCGCTCCGAAGACGCAGCGCGTCGCGGCCACAGGGCAGGACGTCGGCACAAGGCATGCAATCGGCCACGCCCACTGTTGATCTCAACGAGAGAAAGCGCATACTCCTTTGCATTGCCCACAGCGCTAATGTTCGAAATTTCAAACACCTGTCATTGAGCTGCTGCCCAGCACGACTGCCCCCTCGGGTCGGCCGCGCAGGACAGCGGATGGCGTGCCATCACGGAGTCGAGAGGTGCGATGGTGTCAGTGCTTTCCGTTTCCCGCGAGAACGAACTGGTCTCCGAGGACGACTTCATCGGTCAGATCACCACAGTGGAAATCGATCAGCTGCTCCCCGCCGACCTGATCCGCCTCGACGGCATCAGCGAGGAGCACGTCGCCCTCATCGCCGACTCCGAACTGTGCACGCCTCCCATCATCGTGCACAAGGCCACGATGCGTGTGATCGACGGCATGCATCGGCTGAGGGCGGCGATCCTCAGGGGAGACGACAGCATCCAGGTCAAGTTCTTCGACGGCACCCTGGAAGCGGCGTTCATCCTCTCGGTGACGGCCAACAACGCGCACGGCCTGCCACTGACCGCCGCGGACAGGCGCGCGGCGGCCGCCCGGCTGCTCGCCCTGTGCCCGGACTCGTCGGACCGCGCGATCGCCGCGATCGTGGGCATCTCGGCGCACACCGTCGCCGCCGTGCGCCGTTCAACCGAGCAGACTGCGCAGTCGAACAGCCGCGTGGGCAGGGACGGCCGGGTGCGGCCGGTCAGTACCGTGGAGGGGCGCCAAAAGGCCGCGGAACTCATGGCGGCACGGCCCGACGCCACCCTGCGCGAGGTTGCCAAGAAGACCGGCCTCTCGCTCGGCACCGTCGCCGACGTGCGACGCCGTGTGCTGCGCGGTGACTCCCCGGTTCCGGCCGGCCAGTCAGGACCTGCGGGCTCGGTGAACTCGCCCGCGGCAAGCGCCGCGGACGGTGCCGACCCGGGCCTCGATGTGACCGCCTCCTGGCGGCAGCTCACCCGTGATCCCTCGCTGCGGTACACCAGTCACGGCCGACAGTTACTGCGCCTGCTCAAAGCGCACTCCTCCGTCGCGCAGATAGCCCACTCCGTTCCAAGTCACTGCTCACAGAACGTCGCGCTGCTGGCACGGGAGTGCGCCCAGGCCTGGGGGCAGCTCGCGCAGCGGCTCGAAGGACCGCGGCCCAACCCGGCCGACGGCCTCGACTGAGCCCAGGCGCTCGGCGCCCCACGGCCCGAATCCCGCTCGCCCGCCGCGTCATCGGGCGTCTCAGGACGCGGCGGAGAGAGCCAGCGCCGCGGGCGGCGGGCGCCGGTCGACACGGTGCAACAGCAGCAGCGCGCCCGCCGCGGTGGCGAACTCTCCGGCGGCGAGGCCGAACCAGACGCCGCGCGTGCCCCACAGCAGACCGCACACGATCACCAGGGGCGCCTTCAGAAGGATCAGCGAACCGATGGTCAGGACGTAGGCGGGCAGCGGCCGTCCCAGGGCCTGGAAATAGGCCGCGATCAGCGGGGCGACACCGATGACGACCCCGCCGACAGCGATGACGCACAGGGCGAACCTGGCCTCCTCGGCAGCCTCGCCGCCGCTGACGAAGATACCGACGAGCGGTTCGGCGAGCACCGTCAGCAGAATCGCGGTGGCCGTGCCGTAGACGAGCGAGGCCCGCAGCGCGAGCGCCCGCGTCCGCGCCACTCGGGCGTCCAGACCGCGCCCCGCGTTGTAGCTGACGATGGGCTGCAAGCCCTGGCTGATGCCGGTGTGCGGCATCACGGCGAAGGTCTGCAGGCGGGAGCAGACCACGTACGCGGTCAGCGCTATCGCGCCCCCGGTCACCGCAAGGGTGCTGTTGACCAGCACGGCGAGCACGGTGAGGCCGATGTTGGCCAGGAAGGAAGGCAGCCCGATGCCCACCAGCGTGCGCAGGGTCACGGCGTGCGGGCGCAGGTCGGCGAGGCGGACACGGTACGGCCGCTCGCGCCTCGCGAAGAAGAACCACCAGCTCATCACGGCGGATACGGTCTGCCCACCGACGGTGCCCAGGGCGGCCCCGGTCACCCCGAGGTCGAAACCGAAGATCAGCAGCGGGTCGAGGATGATCTGCACCACGATGGCGCCGATCCACATCCGGGTGGAGAACCCGACCCTGCCCTCGGCGCGCACCAGGCTGGAGAACCCGGTGTAGGACAGAGACCCGCACAGCAGGATCACCGCGTACTGCCGGGCGTACTCGTGCAGTGAACCGGTCGCGCCGAGCGCGTCGAGAAGCGGGTCGATGAAGACCAGCCCGGCCACGGTGGTGACGGTGGCGGTGCCCCAGAACAGCGTGAAGGCGTTGCCCGCCGCGCGGGAGGCCGCGCGCTTGTCACCGGTGCCCAGCGCGCGGGAGACCAGCGTCGCGCCGCCGACGCCCACGGTGGTGGACACGGCGCCGAGCAGCAGCAGCAGCGGGGCGACGAGGTTGACCGCGGCCATCGCCTGATCGCCGGCCCCCTGGCTGACGAACCAGGCGTTCGTCAGGGCGTAGAAGCCGAACATGCCGACGGACGCGATGGTCTGTACGCAGTTCTCCCACAGCAGCCTGCCCACCGGGCGGGTCGCCATACGGCCCACGGCGTCCTCGGCCGCGGTCGGCGCGGCCTCCGGCGTTTTCGAGCGCTTCGAGGGGCTGTTCACGCCCAGCAGGAAACCACGCGCGTGATCGGTTCAACCACCGCGCGCGGCACCGCGGATCGCGACGCGTGACGGTTCTCCGTGCCCTCCCCCACCTCCCCCCACCTCCCCCGGCCTTTCCCGAACTCCGTCATGCCTCGGGGAATCCGTTCGGGAACGGCGACCGCTCGCAGAACCCAACTCACGATCGCCGCGGCCGGGTTGGAACTGTTTGACGCCCGGCGAGGCGTCGCTCACAGTGGAGATCCCGTACTTCTCGGCCAAGGCTCAATCCGAACAGAGCACCTCCCAGTCCATCGATGTCGCCCGTTGGGGAATGCACGCGGCGGCGGTCAATAGCGCAGGGAAGAGTAGGTCGCGGCATGGCAGAACTCGGCATGGGGGCAACCGGCCCCCAGACTTCACGCAACCTCGACAACCGCGAGTTCCTCGATCTGCGCCGAACGGTTGCGGTGCGATCGAAGACCCTGCACGCGCTCGAGGAAGACCCGCGCTATGCGTCGGAAGTGCCGGACGAAGTGAGCCTGCAGCTCACCTACAAGTGCAATCTCCGCTGTCTGCACTGCTATCAGTGGAGCGAACAGGGCTTCTTCCACGAATTCAGCCTCGCCGAGCAGAAGACCGAACTCCGCATCGACATCGTGCGTCAGGTGCTCGCGGCGACCTCCGGGCGGAAGTCGAAGCTGTTCGTCTGGGGCGGCGAGCCGCTCATGTACTCGAAGTTCGGCGAGTTCGCCGACCTGCTGGCCGCCGATCCACGCCCCGTGACCATGTGCACGAACGGCCTGCTCATGCGGCGCCACGAGGATGATCTGCTGCGGATCGGGAAGAACCTCAGCCTCCTGGTCAGCCTCGACGGGCTCAAGGAGCACCACGAGGCGCTGCGCGGGGCGCGCAGCTTCGACCGGACTATGCGCAATATCCAGCACATGATCGACCTCCAGCGCTCCGGTCGTTTCGGCGGCACCATCTCGCTGTCCTGCATGGTCAGCAACGAGACCGTCGGGCAGATGTACGAGTTCATGGAATGGGCGGAGGAACTGGGCGTCGACAGCGTCTATTTCCAGTTCCCCTGGTACATCAACGAGGACGTCGCCTCCGAGATGGACGACCTGTATCGCGAGGAGTTCTCCTGGCTCAATCCGCCCGAGCCGGGCAAACCCGCGACGTGGCACTCGTACACATACCGGCTCAAGCCGGAGGCCATTCCGATCCTGCGGGATTCGATGGCCAAGCTGGCCGGGCGGCGCTGGAAGTCGCGGGTCCGATATCAGCCGCAGGTCGGGCCGGACGAAGTGGACGACTTCATCCGGGGCACCTCGAAGCCGGCCCAGGGTCGGCGGCGCTGCCTCGCGGTGTCGAACCGCATGGAGGTCCACGCCGATGGAAACGTCAGCTCCTGCAAGTTCTTTCCCGAGTTCGTGGTGGGAAATCTGAACGAGACGGACGTCCTCGATCTCTGGCACAGCGAGCGTTTCCGACGCGTGCGGGAAATTCTGCGGAGCAGGGGCCTCATGCCCGTGTGTTCAAAGTGCGTCCTTCTGTATCTGAATGGAGTCTAGGCGTGGATCCGATCTTCAGCACCGTCTCGACGTGCCTGCACAAGGTTCTGGCGCGCGAGGTCCCCATCGAGCCGGAGACAAGCATCATCTCCGATCTCGGCCTCGACTCCCTGCAGATGATCGAGTTCCTGCTCACGGTCGAGGACACGCTCCAGGTCGAGCTGGACTTCGAAAGCATGGACATGGATTACCTGCAGTCCGTGGACGCGTTCTGCCGCTTCGTGTCCAGCAGGGGCTGAGGGCCGGGGAAACGGATGCGAGCCGTGGAACCGCGGAAGAGCTCCCTGCACATCGGCCCGGTGGGGGTGGAGGATTCCTGGCGGCCCGCCGACCTCGCCCTGCTGCCCCGCATCGGGTCCGCCCACGGCTCCGCCATCGCGCAGGCCCTGGACGAGGTGCTTTCCGCGCTGAGCGAGGAAGGCGACCGGTTGATCACGGCCTTCGAGCCTCCACCCGGCTTCGTGGAGGCGATGCGGTCAGCGGGCTTCCCGGTGGACCCCCTGCCCCACACCGAAGGCGCCGGCGACGTCGTCGCGCGCACGCTGGCCCGGGCGGACGTGATCCGTCCCCAGGTCGCCGGGATGACCCTGCGGCCGTACGCCGCGCGCCCGGAGTACGAGGATCTCGCCTCAGCGCTGGATCTGGCCTACCCGTCGCCCACCGCCGAGTGCGCGATGCGGGTCAACTCCAAGACGTGGTCCAACGACGTCGTCCTGGCCCACGGGTGGAACGGAGCCGCGTGGCCCGTCACCTCGCTCGCCGAACTGGAACGCAGGGTCGCGCAGGCCGGCTCCGTCGTGCTGCTGAAGGACCCCTACGGCGTGTCCGGTCAGGGAACCCTCGCGATCCGCTCGAAGAGCGCGTACCGCTCCGTGGCCCGGCACCTCTCCCGGCAGGTCGACCGGGGCAAACGACTCGAACTGCTCGTCCAGCCCTTGTTCGAAAAGCGCAGGGACTTCTCGTCCCACTGGCACATCTTCCCGGACGGCTCCGTACGGAGTACCGGGCTGCTGGAGAACGACGTCGACGGCTTCCGCTACCGGGGCTCGTCCGCGGTGGATCCGGAAACGTTTCGCCAGGAGCAGTTGGAACACATCGACACGGCGGGCAGGACGCTGTGCAAGGAACTCTTCGCGGCCGGGTATTTCGGCCCGGTGGACATCGACGGGCTCATCACGACGGACGGAACGGTCGTACCGTGTCTGGAGGTGAACGCCCGCGTATCCATGGGCACCGTCGCGCTGGCACTGATGCGCCACGCCGCGCGGCTCGGCCTGCACGCGACGCTCGAGTTCATCGGCGTGCGACTGGACGCCCGGACGCGCCCCTTCCCGTCATTCGTGAACAGGCTGGACGACGCGGGCCTGCTGTACCGGCGGCAACGGCCGGGAGTCGTGCCGATCGCGGCCAACACCCTCACCCGGGGCGAGCGTGGCCGCCTCGTCCTCGGCGTGTTCCACCCGCCCGGCGCCGCGGCGCACGTGCTGCGTGAGGCCATCGCGATCGCCCGCGCGTGCGGAATCCATCCGGAGGATCAGCGCCACCCCTGCCACGCACGGCCCGCCGACGACCCGGAGCGATGACGACCATCGGCCGTCCACCCCCTTGGAGAGAAAAGCCCATGTCCAACACGCTCATCCGCTCCCCCAAAGCAGGCCCGTCCTGGCTGGTGCTGCAACTGCTCGAACGATGCAATCTACGCTGCCACATGTGCTACGAGTGGGGTGACGGAGGGTCTTTCCACATCCTGCCGGAACTCGCCGAACTCGACGTCGACCTGGTTCTGCGTACGCTTGAGGAGTGCCGGCCGGTCCGGCCGTACGTCGAGCTGTTCGGCGGGGAGCCGCTGCTCTACAAAGGCGTCTGGCAGGTCATCGACGCGATCCACGCCGGCGGGAGCCAGCTCGTCTTTCCCACCAACGGGACGACGCTGCGCAGCCACGCGGACCGGCTGGTGGCCGACCGCCACATGAGGGTGTGGGTGTCCGTGGACGGGCCGCGCGAGGTCAACGACGTGCAGCGCGGCGCCGGGGTCTTCGAGAAGGCCATGGCCGGGATCGACGCGATCGACAGCCTGAAGCGCCGCCGCGGCGTGCGGTTCCCGGAGATCGGCGTCACCTACCTGGTCACGCCGGACAACGCCGAACACATCTCGGAGTTCTTCAAGGAGATCGACCTGAGCAAACTCGGCGCCGTGAGCCTGGAGTTGCAGAGCTTCGCGACATCCGAGATGCACCGGCACTACGGACGCGTGGCCCGCGACAGCTTCGGCATTCCGGCGGTGCGGCACTCGGCCCCGTATATCCGCAGCCCTCAGTTCTTCGAGTCGATCGATGTCGAGGATCTCGTCCGGCAGATGACCGACGCGCGGGACACGTGCGAGCAGGCCGGCGTGAAGTTCTTCTCCCGGCCGGCGGCGCTCGAGGTCGAGACCGTCGGGGCCTATCTGCGCGCCGACTGGACGGCGATGAAGGACTTCCACGAGCGCTGCGCCGTCCCGTGGCGCTACGCGGAGATCTCGGCGCGCGGCGACGTCACGACCTGTCACACGTTCTACGACATACCGCTCGGGAACATCTACGAGTCCTCGCTGCTGGACATCTGGCAGGGAGAGCAGGCCACGAAGATCCGTAAGCATCTGCGCTCCTCGTTGTGGCCCATCTGCCCCACCTGCACGCGGTACTACTCGCTGGAGACCCACCCGGTCTGACCAGGGCGAACCGACAAGGGCGAATCACCGAGGGCGGGGCAACGAGGGCAATGAACATCGCTTTGACGTCCGGAGTCGCACTGGGGACCCACATACCCGGGCTGCTGCTCGATCGGGCCCTGTCGGCCCGGGGGTTGCCGAGCGGTGTGTATGTGCTGGAGAAGTACTTCCCCGACGAGGTCAGGCAGCGCATTCAGATCGCGAAGGGCCGATACAGCCGCGACTACCGGCTGGCGAAGGCGGCCCACGCGATGGCCACCGACCACGCGGAGCTGATCGCGCCGGAGACGCTCACCGCGCTCTTCGACGAGTGGGACGCGGCCGACGTGGGCTCGATCACCGTCTTCTCCGGATTCTGGACGGAGGTCGTCGCGGCATACGTCGACCGGCGTCCGGACGTCCTCGTCGACGTATGCCATGTCGACGCGGTGCCCTCGCCGTCGCACCGTCACGCGGCGGAGCTCGCTGGCAGCACGCACACGTGGCTGCTCGACGCGCGGACGAACACGCTGAACGAGACGATCC
The DNA here is from genome assembly GCF_044453165.1 of Streptomyces sp. NPDC051740. Lineage (NCBI taxonomy): Bacteria > Bacillati > Actinomycetota > Actinomycetes > Kitasatosporales > Streptomycetaceae > Streptomyces > Streptomyces sp. NPDC051740. The sequence goes on from NZ_JBITCL010000022.1 coordinate 43,876, forward strand.
CGGTGACGATGTCCGGGGCGCGGCTCCCCTGGGAATCGCGGTCGATCAGCTTCCTCGCCCATGGCGGCGGCTGGGGCATGGGGACCCATGCGGCCGCCGCCGCGCGGCTCGTCGAGCAGGGGGAATCGGTGAGCCTGGTCCTACCGGAACCCTGGAGCGATCCGCCGGCCGGGCTGAGCGCGTACCACCAGGACCCCAGCTGGGAGCCCGGTCGGGGAACGGCCTTTCCGCGACTGGTCGCGGGGCAGGGCGCGAGCGTGTCCTCGTTCGACGCCCGGGAGCACTGGGCCGACACGTTTGAGCTGACCCGGCGCAGCCGCGCGGTGGTCAGCAAGCCGGGCGCGGGCACCCTCATCGACTCGCTCAACGCCGCGACGCCCGTGCTGTTCACGGAGGCGCTGGGCGGCTGGGAGCTCGCCAACGAAAGGGTGTGGTGTGCGCTCGGGTTCGGGATGCGCCTGTCGGAGTGGCTGGACCAGCGTGATCCGGCCCTGCTCAAGGCCATGCACGAGCGCCTTCGTGCGGCCCTCGACGGGGCCGCTTCCTATCCGGACCGCATCGTCGCCCAGGGATTCGGGCGGCGAAGGCACTGACGGTTCGCGGCGCGGCGACGATCGCGCGCTGAGATCTCACAGGATCCATACGGGTCAAGGAATCGATGATCCAGCAAGGGGAATTGATGGCCGTCGTCGACAGTGAATCGCACAGCCTCTCACTCCGGGGGGCCGAGCAGGGCCCGATGCCCCTCACATGGGGACAGGGGAACATGTGGGACAGCATGACCGCACTCGGTCCGTCGTCGGACCGTCTCAACGTGTCATGGCCCATCTCCTCGTTGAAGGACGGCATCAGCGTGGCCGAGGCGCTCGACCGCCTCCGGGGACTGCTGTCTTCCCTCGACATCTTTCGCGCGTCGTTCGATACGGAGCGCGTGCGGCAGACCTTCCAGGACGAGGCCCGTATCGAGGTCCGCGTGACCGAGGCCCAGGCCGACGCGGCTCCCGTGCGGCACGGGTACAACACGCGGAAGGATCCGGCCTGCGCGGAGCTGGCGAGCAGGGCGTTCGGCATGGACGAACCCCAGATCCGGCTGGGACTGCAGCACGTCGGCGGGATCGTCACACAGATCAACGTTGCGATGTCACATCTCGCGTTCGACGGAAGCGCCTGCCGTCCGCTGGATCGCCTGCTCCGCGACGCGGTCGAGGGGCGCGAAACCCGCGCGCTCGGAATGCAGACCGCGGACCTCGTCGGCTACGAGCAGTCGGCCGACCAGGTCCGCAGAAGCGACGCCGTGATCGACGGCTGGCTGGCCTCGTCCTCGAAACTGCCGTCCGGCCGCGGCCTGATGGCGATGGCTCCCGGCGCATTCTCGGTGACGATTCTCCGGTCCCGGGCAGCCGCGGTCGCCGTCGAGGCACTCGCCCTGCGTCACGGGGTGAGCGCGAGCGGCGTCGTCGTCTCCGCGCTGACGAGAACCCTCCGCCAACACGTCGACAGCGAGCTCTCCGCTCTTCTGCTCGTCTGCAACAACCGGTCGCATCCAAAGCTCACGCATTTCGTCGGCCAGACCATCGGGAACGGGCTGCTCGTCCTGCCGAGTGAGAATCGCGGCGGCGACCGGTTCGCCGAATACACGAAAAACCTCTACGCCCGGACGATCACCACGTACAGCCGCTCGCGATACGACTGCCTCAAGTGGCGTGACGCGCTCACCGATCTCACGGCGAAGGGGCTCGCGACCGACCTCTCGTACTACTTCAACGACGTGCGCAGCGATCGCGGTGTGTGGGCGGGCCTGGAGAGCGGGCTGCCGGATCTGAAGGCCCTGCTCGAAGAGTCATCCATCACCACCGTCGGCCGGCGCGACATGGGCGATGCCACCCTCTTCGCCGATCTCGGCAGCGACGGCGAGGAGCTGATCCTGCAAGTGGTCTGCGACGACACACGGATTGCGCCGGCCACCGCCGCCTCGGCGCTCGCCACGCTGGAGGACGTCCTCGTCACCGAGTCGTTGAAAGCCTGAACCGAGCACGACCGAGCGGTTGAGCACGAGCTAGGAGCTGAGAGACATGCGCGAGGAAGCCACCGAGCCGGAGATCCACTACTATCCGCGGCCCTACGGCGTTCAGGAGCGGCTGACGCTGAACACCGCATCGACCGTCAAGTTCATCACCATCGATCCGGGACAGCGGGTGAGTCTGCACCGGCACGCCAAACGCGACGAGTGGTGGACTGTTCTGGACGGCCCGCTCGACGTGCGGATCGATGATCGCGCGTGGTCGGCGGCCTCCGGCGAACGCATCTGGATTCCGCGCGGCCTCGCCCACCGCGTCCACAACCCGGGCGGTGAGCCGCGCAGGTTCCTCGAACTGTCCCTCGGCTTCTTCGACGAAGAGGACATCGAACGCCTGGAGGACAACTACCGTCTGCTCGCTTCCACGGACCGCTGAACCTCCCCCCCGTCCACCACGGCACGCAACTCGTCCAGCCGTGTCAGCCCACTGAGCGCCGCCTCGACCGGCACGCCGAAGTCGATGAGACACGCGATCTCGTCGACGCCCGCCTCCCGCGCGCGCTCCACGACGGGCAGCACGTCCGACACCGCGCCGAACAAGCCGTCCGAGGTGAGATAGCGCTGGTAGGCGCCGTCGACGGCCGCCGGGGCGAAGGTGGATCTGGCCCAGGCCCGGGCCCGCTCCTGCGCGGACGGCCGCGCCGTGGGAGTCCCCTCGCCCGAGGCCGTCCCCTTGTCCGCGGTCGACCCGGTCGAGCGCAGGTTCAGATCCAGCGCGGACATCAGATAGCGCCGCAGCGGCTCGCGCACGACGTGCTCCACCGACTCGAGATCCTCGCCGAGGCAGGTGTGCAGCATCAGGACGACGTGTCCACGGCCGTCGCGCCCCGAGCCCGCGTAGGCGCGCCGATATGCCGCGACGTTCTCCGCCAACGCCTCCATGCTCTGCGTGAGCAGGTTCGTCAGCACACCGGCGCCGACGTGCCCGGCGGTCTCGAACGTGCCCGGGTTGCCGCTGCTGGTGAGCCACAGCGGAATCTCCGCCTGCACCGGCGGCGGGTAGACCCGGTACTCCGGCTCGGCGTCGAAGGTCTCGCCCCGCCAGAGCCGGCGAAGGGTCTCGACGGCGGCCACCGTGCGCTCCCGGCGGTCGGCGTACGCGTCCGGGTTGAAGAGGAAGTCCCGGGGGTTCCAGCCGGAGGCGAGCGCCACGCCGGCCCGGCCGTGCGAGAGGTTGTCCACCATGGCCCACTCCTCGGCCACCCGCACCGGATGGTGCAGCGGCAGCACCACACTGCCCGCCCGTACCTGCACCCGCGAGGTCACGGCCGCCACCGCCGCGGCCGTGACGGACGGGTTCGGGAACAGGCCGCCGAAGCGGTGGAAGTGCCGCTCGGGTGTCCAGACGGCGGCGAGCCCGTGCTCGTCCGCGAAGCGGGCGCCCTCCATCAGCAGGCGATAGCGATCGCCCGCGGCTTCCCCGTCGTCCGCGAAATAGAACAGGCTGAAATCCACGGTTTCCTCCGTCAGTTGTCTGACGCCAAGGCTCCGACACATCTCGCATACCATGCGCCCGGACAATCGCCACGCTAGCAATCGACGTTGCCGAGAGACCAGCGGTGGCAAGGCGTCCCAGGAGGCCCGAGTGCACAACTCCGTCCTGGTGCTACCGTCCGATCATGCTTGGGGCGGAGGATTACTGATGGAGAGCATCACAAAGAACCGGCAGCCCGTTGAGGCGCTTCGCACCATGGTCGCCCGCGCCTACGGCCCGGAAGAGGTGTGCGTCGCGGGCGAGGACTGGGTCGATGAACTGAGCAACGGCTGGTTCAACGTGGCCTACCGGATCCGGCTGCGATCCGGCACGCACGTCGTCCTCAAGATCGCGCCGCCGCCGGATGTCGAGGTCATGACCTACGAGCGCGGCGCTATGGCCACCGAACTGGAGGCGCTGCGACTGATCCGAGAGCACACGAAGGTTCCCGTGCCGGAGGTCGACTTCGCCGATCGGACCCATGAGGTGTGCGACGCCGACTACTTCTTCATGACGTACATCGATGCGGACAACCTCCAGGTCATCAGGGACACCCTGCCCCAAGCGCAGATCAACGCGTACGACGAGGCCCTCGGAGCGATCACCCGCGAGCTCAACACCATCCCCGGCGCCGTCTTCGGCCCGCTGGCCGGACCGGGCGAGCGCACGTGGCGCGCGGCCTTCCTGCGGATGGTCGAGGACCTGCTGGCCGACGGCGAGCGACGCGATGTCGTCCTCCCCCACGGCTACGGCGCGATCCGCGACATCGTGGCCGCCCACGCCGATTCGCTGGACGAGGTGACCGAGCCCCGGTTCGTCGAGTGGGACCTGTGGCCGGGCAATTGCATGGTGCGTGACGGCCAGGTCGTGGCGATCGTCGACCACGAGCGGGCGTTCTACGGTGATCCGCTGATGGAGTTCGGCTTCACCGGGACCGAGTCGGGTGCGTTCGGGGACGCCTCGGCCTTCATCCGCGGCTACGGCCACGGACCGCTCACCACCACCGAGCGGACCCGTCGGCGGCTGTACAACCTCCACCTCTCCTTGATCCAGATCATCGAGACGAACTTCCGCGCGCACACCGGCACCGAGCAGTACGACTGGGCGTGCGAGCGCCTACGGGAGACCGTGGCCCTGCTCGGCGAGTAGGCACTGGGACCGCCGCACCTCAGAGCAACGGTGAGGACCAGCGGGTCGGGCGCCCTTTACGGCGAGCTCAAGGATGGACACGCACTCCATGTGATGCGTCATCGGAGACTGGCCAGCGGATGCCCCGGAGAGAGCATCCAGGTCAGGTGCAGTGAGGACGTCAGCGCAGTGGGATCCGAAGGCCCAGGGGGACGTTCCCCTCATCGACGAGCAGTCGCCGGTCAAGAGCCCGGACGGTGAGCGGAGGCCCTCGGGCCGGTGCCGCAAGAGTCTGCCGGCACTATTCCACGACGAACCGGCCAACTGCCCCTGCTCTTCGACGAGGCAGCGCAGCCACGTCAAGGTCGCGGGATCGGCCGCGTACTCCAGCGCCAGGGCCAATACTCCAGCCGGACTTCTGCATTAGTCCTGGTCAACGACTTGGCGGAGGCGATTGTAGCGGTGGTTTGGCATGGGTGGGACGGTCTTTGGGCCGGCTGTCCCACCAACGTGTGCCCGCACCGTGATGGCGTCCCTTGTCGTGCAACACCGTTGCGTTAGGCCGACGGGCGGGTCGTCGAGGAGGCGAACAGCAGGACGGGACCTCGGGTAAGTCCCTTGGTTTCGAGCCAGGGCGGGTAACCCGGAGGTCCCGTTGTCATCGAAGTCTGCCAGCGTCTCGTCAGCAGGGAGCCGGTGACGCTGGTCGGCGCGATCGGCCATGCCGTTCTGGAGAACCTGATCCCACAGCAACGACGGTGGCGAGTGAAGTCACAGATGTTGAAGAGGGACAGCAAATACCCCTTCAACCGGAAACGGCACCCCCGGAAGGCCCAGAAATGCACCATCCACACCCAAGTGATCCCTGACGGATGGGCCCCTTGACATCGGCGTCTCCCGCCAAAGGCAACGGTGTCGCACGAGAAGGGACATGACCCGCGCCGAGCCGATGACGGTCGGGGTCACGTCGAAACGGCCCATTCGATTCGGGCGACAGGTCCCTCCTCCGTGGCCATGGCGACTCCGCTCGACCAACTTGCGGTGGCGGCCGCCCTCGGTCGTTGGAGGCTCGGCACGGCAAACGATGAAGTCTGCTGGACTTCTGAGTCTCGTGTGACCGGGGACGAACTCGGCGCTCTCCGGCTCCCGTAGGGCCGGCCGCGGGTGACTGCGAGGGGTGCCGCTCCGGAGCCGACTCCTCACCGGTCCGGTGTCGGTCCGGTGCCGGATTCGGCGTCCTTGCCGGACCTCGGCTCCGGGCGGTCGCCCGCATCCGGATGGGCGCCGTGGCATGTGACGGCACGCCACCCCGCCGCGACCAGAAACACGGCAGCCGTCGACGGCCCTGCGCAGAAGAAGAACACGGCTGTGTAACCGGCCCACCGGGTGGCTACGCCCGCGGTGGCGCCGGCCAGCAGGACGCCGGCTCCCGGCAGCCGATCTCGACCTTGCCCTCGCTCCGGTCGATCACCCTGAAGCCCAGGACCGCGCACCAGAAGGCCGCGAGCCGCTCCGGATCGTGGCAGTCGACGACCAACTCGGTGAACCCACTGGTCATCGATCCCCCGGAGTGCGGAGGGGCGTAGCCGGCCTTCAGGGACCCGAGGGTGAAGGCGAGGGCGGTGCGCACATCGACGCTCACCTCATATTCGGAAACGAGGAAGACGGGTGGCTTCCAGATGCTCGATGCAGGAAACAACGAACCGCCGCAGGCGTTCGGCAGGAGTTATAGAGGCAACCTGAAGGGCGCGAAGGGCCCAAAGGGGTGGCTGTACGGGGTGCGCCTCCCACCAGACCCGCATTGCCTAATGTTGTCAATGTCTTGCCAACGTTGGCACTGTCCCATAGTCTCGACGCGGATGCTCGGCGCCGGAGTGGCGTGGTGCCCGATCCGAGGACTTTTTCGATTACGCGAAGGTGAACACCTGAGGGGTGAGGGTCACGTGAGCCAGTCCACAGCGGATTCGCCTCGGCAGCCGCGGGAGCCCGAGGAACTGCTCCGCGGAATCCTCGGCTCTCCGCAGGCACGACTGGACGGCACGGCTGCCGTCGAGGTCCACTCGCTGGTCTCCCGCGAACACGTTCCCCTGTATCTGTTCGCCATCAAATCGCTGGGGCATTTCTGGCCCGGTGTCTGCGCTGTCGTGCACGACGACGGCAGCCTCGCCAAGGAAGACGTCGATACGTTGCGGCGGCACGTCAAGGGAATTCGGGTGATTCCCCGCGCCACCGCCGACGCCGTCGTCGAAGAGACGCTGGCCCGCTGCCCGTTGTTGCTGGAGGTCCGGCGGCGCAACGTGCGCATCCTGCAACTGGTCGACTATTTCGTGCTCGCGGAAACCGAGAAGATTATCGGCATGGACAGCGACATCGTGTTCGTCGACACCCCGGACGAGCTGATGCGGTGGAATGCCGACTCCACGGACCGGACCGCGTTCCTCTACTCCTACGAGCAGTTCGACCACGGGCGCGGCCCGATGGGTGTGAGCTGGATCCCCGAGGCCCTGCCGTCCGTGCCCTACGTGCCGGAGATGTGCTGCGGATTCATGTGCGCCGATCGCAAGCGATTCTTCGATGCGGATTACCTTGAAAAGATGATGGAGGACACTCCGCGCGACATCCTTTTCCGTCCTCGTCATGTCACCCAGATGTTCTATTCCGTGCTCGGAGGCAGACTCGGCGGCGCCGTCAGGTCGCTGGGCGAGGCCTACCGCTCTGGCCCGTGGGAGTGGCTGCCGTACGCGGATCGGCGCGTCATGTGCCATTACTTCGCCTCCAGCAAGGCATCGGGCAGGACGGCGCACACGCTTGACAATTTCGGCCGTTATGCGCCTCTGTTCACTTCCGTCCTCGCCCGGCTGGAAGGCAGGAAGTGCCCTTGATCCAGCATCCCGCGACTCGCGCCTCCGCGCATGGACACGGGACGGAGGGGAGCTGAACGCATGACGAGTCCTGTCCCTTATCCCGCCTTCTCCCTGCGCGACCTCAGCTGGACTCGCCTCGGAGGCCTCTACGAAGAACGCCGTGAGCTTCTCGGGATGCTCCGATTCGGAAGCCGCCGTCTCCTGGCCGCCATCGTCCTGACGACGCTCGTGGAGGTCGCGATCGCACCGTTGACCGCCCTCTGCGCCCAGAGGCTCGTCCACGTCCTGACCGATGAGACGGGCGATTACCTCTGGCCGGCGGCGGGCTTCGCCGCCGCCATGCTGCTGCGCCAGGCCGCCGAGATCGCGGGGCTGGCGTTCAAGCAGTCCATGGCCAAGACCATCGACGGCGCCGCCCGCTCCCGCATGCGGCTCATCGCCCTGCGCCCCGCCGGGATCTCGCACCTGGAGGACCCCGAGTTCCAGGACGTCGCCTCGCGCGCGGCCGACCAGGGCATCGCCTGGCGCGAACGCTCCGTCGGAATGGCCGCGGTGGGCCAGGTGCAGACGGGCGGGCGCATGCTCTCGGCGTTCGCCATGGGCGTCGCTCTCGCCGTCTACTTCCCGCTCCTGGCCTGCGCGCTCGTCGTGCTCTGCTTCGTGATCCGGTCCATCACGCTGCGGCAGTGGCTGTTCCTGGAGAACGTGAAGGACGCCGCAACGCCGGAGCGCCGCAAGGTCGACTTCTGGGCGGATCTGGCCGCCGGCCCGGAAGCGGCAACGGAGCTGCGGCTGTTCGGACTGGCCGGCTGGGTGAGCGAACGCCGCCTGGCCGCACACTACGCCTGGCTGGCCGATTACTGGCGCATCCGCAGAAACGTCCTGCACCGCCAGAAGCTCTCCATGGCGATCACCGCTGTCTGCGCCGCCCTGGCCCTCGGAGTTCCCGGTGCCGCGGCGCTCGACGGCGAGATCGACGTGGGCACCCTGGCCTTCTGCCTGGTGGCGGCATGGGGCGTCTTCGCCGTCGCGAACATGGGAAATGAGTCGTACGACATCGAGTACGGCAAGACGGCCCATCACGCCCTGCGCCAGTTGGAGGGCCTGCCACCGCCGGTGACGGGAACACGGACACCCGCCGCCACGGTCTCCACGATCCGCTTCGAGGACGTGACGTTCACCTACCCCGGCGCGTCACGCCCCGTCCTCTCCGGCCTGAACCTCACCATCCGGCCCGGAGAGCGGCTGGCGATCGTGGGGGTGAACGGCGCTGGAAAGACGACGCTCATCAAGCTGCTCGCCGGACTGTACACGCCGACAGCCGGCCGGATCACCGTCGACGGGGAGGACTTGTGCACCCTGGATCCCGCCAAGTGGCGGAGCAGGATGACGGCCTTGTTCCAGGACTTCGTCCAATACCCGCTGACCCTTCGGGAGAACATCACCCTGGCCGCCCCCGAGGCGGATACCTGGGACGACGAGCTTGAGGAACTGCTGCGCCTCGGTGCCCTGGAGCCGGTGCTGGCCTCGCTGGAGTCCGGGCTGGACACGGTGTTGTGGAACACCGGCAGCGGAGGGCGCGGACTGTCAGGGGGGCAGTGGCAGCGGCTGGCGGCCGTGCGCACGCTGTACGCCGTGTCCCACGGCAGACGACTGGTGGTGCTGGACGAGCCGACCGCCCATCTCGACGTGAAGGCCGAGGCTCGGTTCTACGACGAGGTCGTCGGCGCGGTCCGCAACGCCTCCGTAGTACTGATCTCCCATCGGCTCTCCACAGTGAGGTCCGCCGACCGGATCGTGATCCTGGACAACGGGCGGATCACGGAGGATGGCAGCCACACCGACCTCCTCAGGAGAGGTGGCGAGTACGCGCGCTTGTTCCGGCTCCAGGCCTCCCGCTTCTCGGACGGCGCCGCCGAGCCTGACGCCACAGAGCGGGAAGGTTCCGAGCCGAACGCCGCAGAGCCTGAGGAGAAGCGCGGATGAGCATGCGGAACAGTCTGCGCATGACCCGGCACACGCTGTCGCTGAGCTTCAGGGCCGATCGGCGAACGACCATCGCCGTCGGGGTACTCGTTGGCCTGCAGGCCGGGCTCGTCTCCCTGACCGCGCTCAGCCAGCGGTGGCTCGTGGACTCGGCCGAACTCGACATCGCGGTTGGTCTGCTGGGAGCGGTGGCCCTGGGCATCGTCTGCCACGTGCTCCAGACGATCGGTCAGCGGATCTCCGTCAACTACCGCAACGACCTGTGTAACCGCATCCAGCTGGCGCTGGAACAGGAGGTCACCGAGGCCGCCGCGAAGATCCCCACGATCGCCCACTTGGAGCGCAGCGAGTTCATCAACCGCATCGTGATGCTCCGACGGGGCACGCTGGCCCTCACCAACACGGGCTGGGCCGCCGCCTACGCGCTCTCTGCGCTGGCCGGCATCGCCATGAGCCTCTGGCTCCTCGTGGACATCCATCCGCTGCTCGCCCTCCTCGCCGCCTGCGCGGTACCGATCCTCCCCCTGACCAATAGGGCCAAACGGATGCAGCAGCAGGCGGCCGACGCCGCCGTGGAGCACTTCCGGCAGGAGGCCGAACTGCACGATCTCTGCCTGCGCCCGCAGACCGCGAAGGAGGTGTGGGTCTGCGGCAACGGCATGCGGCTGGACAGACGTGCGAACGACCTGTGGGCAGAGGGAGCGCAGCACGAGGCGCGCGTCCGGCTCCGCGGACTGGTCTACGAGATCGGCGGATGGGTGCTGTACTTCACCGCCCTCGCCGGGGCCCTCGTCGTGGTCGGACATCTGCTGAGGACGGGCGGCGCCACCGCTGGGGACGCCGTGTTCATCATCTCGCTCGCCGGCCAGCTGCGGGCACAGCAGCAACTGGCCGTCGACACCATCATCCAGGTCGCCAACGGCGGCCGGATCGCGGAACATCACCGATGGCTCCTCGACTACGCTGCGGTCACCACCCGCGCGGGAACACCGGCGCCTGTCCGTCTCAAGGGGGCCATCGAGCTACGGAACGTCTCCTTCACCTACCCCGGCGCCGTGTCCCCCGCGCTGCGCGAGATCAACCTGACCATTCCGGCGGGCTCGTCGCTGGGTATCGCGGGAGCCAACGGAGCCGGAAAGAGCACCCTGGTCAAACTCCTCTTGGGCGTGCAGCAGCCGACCACCGGAATGATCACCGTCGACGGCGTCGACCTGCGGGAGCTCGACCCCGCCGCCTGGGCGGCGGTGTGCACCGGCGTACTGCAGGACTTCCTCAAGCTCCAGACGCCGCTGCGCGAATCCGTGGGCGCCGGCGACCTGCCCGCCGTCCAGAACGCCTCCCAGGTCGCCGAGGCGCTGGACCGCGCACGCGCCACACGCCTCGTCCACGAACTCCCCGAAGGCCTTGAAACCCAGTTGGGAAAGACCTTCGGCGGAGTCGAACTCTCCCACGGCCAGTGGCAACGGGTTGCCCTCGCACGAGGGCTGATGCGGCAGGCTCCGCTGCTTCTGGTGCTCGACGAGCCCACAGCCGCCCTCGATCCGCAGGCCGAGCATGAGCTGTACGAACTCTTCATGGAACAGACCCGGGAGTCGGCCGGCCGCGGCGCCGTCACCGCGCTGGTCTCCCACCGCTTCTCCACCGTCCACACGGCCGACCACATCGTCGTCATCGGCGACGGTCGCATCACCGAACAAGGCACGCACGCGCACCTGTTTGCGACCGACGGCGAGTATGCCGAGCTGTACCGGACGCAGATGCAGGCCTATAGGTAGGAGTGTCATGCGCAAGCGTTGAACGTGTGTTCGCGATCGACGACGTCCACGTCCCCGGGGCGGTGGTGACCGCGCGATCGGTTCGCGCCCAGCCCTTCCGGGGCACCGGTCCTGGCCCGCATTGCTGTTCCCGAGCCGAAAGACGGCGTTGTCCACCCTTGAGGCCGCCACGGGGGTGACCGGCAGGTCGGCCCACTGCGGGAACTGCGCCGCCACCAGCCGGTGGACCTGGTCCGCAGTGGGGGTACACCTCGCCGGGGCGCAGGTGGTTGGTGCTCACGGGTGCTCGCCTGGATGTCGGGTCGTCAGGCGGGAACGGTGGTGAACTCGCGGTAGATCCGCCGCAGCGGATTGTCGGGGAATTCGTCGCTCCACGGCTTGTCACCGCCGATGTAGTGGATTATTCCTTCGCGGCGGGTGAGATATTCCATCCGGCCTTGGCCGAATCGTCCGTGCACCGGGTGCTCGATGAACTTGTTCCATTTCGAGGGAATGGGGGCCCAGCGTTCCGCGAACAGGTGGTTCAGGATGTCCTGGTCCAGGGTCGGAATGTCTTTTCCGTATGTGCGGTAGATGTGCACCGCCCGCGTGGTGATGTCCTCGGCACGCCACTGATCCATGTCGATGAGCAGGACACCGGCGTTGAAGTAGCCCGGCGCCTTGGCGCCGGTCTCACTGAGGCTCGCCCGTGTCGTGCCGAGTGTCAGCAGACGGGCCGGGGCCACTTCATTGATGACCGCGCCGATCGGCGCGCCGGCGAGGTCGGTGTCATACAGCTCCGCGAGGTTGTCCAGGACGATCGTGTCGACGTCGAGGTAGATCACCCGGTGTACGTCCTCGGGAACGATCTCGCCGATGTGCAGGCGGTGCAGTGTCGCTGCCGTCCAGTGCTTGCGGGGCACCGCCATCTCCAGACGGTCGGGCACCTCGTGGATCCGGACGTCGCCCGCGTCGCCGAGCATCCGGGTGCTGCCCTCGCCGAGTCCGGAGTCGATGACGTGGAAGACAAGTCCGCGCGTTCGGTCGCGCAGGCCGTCGCGGATCGACCTGGCGACGACCGTCGCGGCTGTGGCGTAGTTGTCGTCTACCGCGAACACCACATGGATGTCCTGCTGCCCCATCCTCGCTCCTCGGGTTCGTGATCCGGGCTGGGCGCCGCCGTCCGGGCATGCGGCCGACGTGTGGCTCGACCCTCAACCTAGGAGGAGTTGGCAACTCTTGGCAATAGAAGGGAGGTCACGAGGCGGCTTTGGAATGCGCTGGCAGACTCCGGATGCCCGAAGTCCCTGGTTGTTTGATAGCTAATAGGTTGCCAGGATTGGCAAACGCCGGACATGGCGGGGCGGTCGGGCCCATCCGCTGCGACCGTTGGCCGGCGCCCGCGGCGGCCCGTACCACCGGACAGCCCAACAGAGGACTGAACCGTGACATGGCCATGGGGGGCCGGGGCGTCCGGCCTTGCGGCGCGGCTGTCCGCCGGCTTCGTGAGGAGCGCGCGGCACCCACCGCAGCACGGCCACCGCAGGTCCCGTCAGAGGCGCAGCGTCGGGTCGGCCCGCCGCCTACGGGCCCGCCCGGCGTCGAACTCCGTGTATCTGCCGGCGAGTTCGGCTGCTACCTCAGGCCAGTTCACGTAGTCCGTGTACGCCTCGCCGCAAGGCAGGAACCCAAAGGAGGAGTCGCTGACATCGATCCGGCCCCCGTGGGCGTCGACGTGCTCGAGGAAAGCCAGAGACTCCTCGATGATCACCGAATTGTTGATCTCCCAGGCGCCGGAGGCATAGGACTCCGCCCGGCGGGCCAGTCGCGTACAGGCCGAACCGGTCCACTTGAAGTGGTGCACCTGGGCGTAGATGTCGCCAGGCGGCACACTCCGGCCGGACCAACTGTTGTGCTGTCCGTAGGACAGCTCGGTCCGCCCTCGGGCCAGCGTGACCTTGGTGGGCCGGGCATGGAGCAGTCGCAGGGTGAGAAGCCCGGCCAGCCCGTACTGGCGCCACAGCGCCTCCGGTGCCGACCTGTCGGGCTCCGGCAGGGTGCCGTCAGACGCGACCCGGTCGAGGAAGGCACCCTGCACGAAGTCGTAGCCGTTCCGCTCGCAGTAGGCGATAACGGCGGTGAGTCCGTCGGGGTAGAGCTGGAACTCGTCGAGATCGGCCACCACCCACCAATCGTCAGGGTGTTCGCTCATCGTCTCCCGGATGACCGCCGGGTTCAGGTGCTCGTGCCAGGGCCCGACCACGACCCGGGAGAACGCCAGTCCGGCCCGCCGCATGACCTCCTCCGACGCTGCGACAGCTGGATCGTCCAGACTGTCCGCGTGGCGCACCATGTGGAATCGGTCAACGCCAAGGCGCCGGTAGTGCTCGATGGCTGGACCGAGCAGTGAAGTATCCCCGCCCACCATGCAGACCATTCTGATCGCCATTGAACCGACCCTTCCAGGATTTCCTTCCAGAGATTCTCCCCTCACCGGGAGGAATTAGCCCTTGATGCATCAGAATGTCCCGCTCTCGATTCGCCAGATCATTAAGCACCTCCACTCGAATTCCGGCATGGAAGCGCTGCCCAACGTGGCGGGTAATTCCGGCGGCGGTATCAGTCATTCCTTGTCCAGACACCATCGGCTCACCGGCCGCGCGGGACGAGAGCGTGCGGGTCACCGACCGCGGCTTCTCCAGCTAACGCAACCGCCGCTACCTCCGCCAGGGCGGGATCGCCTGGATCGTCGGTGAGGAACTTCGCTCCGGCAGTCCGGAGGTCAAGGCCGCCCTGTCCCGGCGGGTACGCCCCAGCGAGATCGTCCAGAACACGCGGGTCGAGGAGGTGCGGATCTCCGGCACCGAACGGTTCGTGATCTGCCACAACCCCGAAGCTGCCGAACGTGACCAGCACATCGCGAACAGCTCGTCGCCCAGCTCACCACCGAGATCGAGCCTGGCGGTACATGAAACAGACCATCGACTCGCTCCTCAGACGCCCTCACCCATGTCCGCGCGGTTCAGACCAAGGCCCGCCGGAGAATCCGACGGACCGTCACGAAAGACCGAGGTCAGGCAGGCACCGTGGGCCCGTCGAGTTCATCGGTCAGCTTGCGCAGAAGGGGGCCGTGTTCCGGGTCGGCAAGGGCTGCGGCGAACTGGGCGGTGAGATACGCCAGTGGATTACCAGTGTCGTACCACTTCCCCTGAATGACCTGCCCGTATACAGCATGGGCGGTGGCGTAGGCGTTGATTGCGTCAGTCAGGTAGATCTCGCCGGTGCGGTGCTCGTACCAGCGCTTGGTCTCCTCGCGAAGCTCGTCGATGATTCCTGGGGTGACGACATAACCGCCGATGGCCGCGTACGCCGACGGCGCGTCCTGCGGCTTCGGCTTCTCCACAAGGCCGGTGACACGAAGAAGACCGTCTCCGAAGTCCTCTTTGACCACCGGCACGCCGTAGCACTGGGAGTCGTCCGCCGCCATGGGCATCACGGCCAGCACGGGACAACTCGTCGCCTCGTAGGCTCTGATCAGCTGCTGTGCGCGAGGTACTTGTGCGACGAACACGTCGTCGGGCCACAAGACCAGTATCGGTTCGTCGCCGAAGTTCCGCGCCGCGTTGAGGACCGGGGTGCCGTTTCCATACGGGCCCTGCTGGTGAAGATAGGTGATGTGCCCTCTCCTGGAGAGCTCGCCGACTTCCTCCACGGTGTCTGCGTAGACGGTCTTGCCCTCCTCGCGCAGTTGCGATACCAGTGCCGGATTGGGGCGGAAATGCTCCTGAATCAAGCCCTTGCCGCCTGAAACGACAATGGTGATGTCGGTAATGCCTGACGCCACGAGCTCCCGCACCGTGTGTTCGATGACCGGCTTATCGCCGACCGGCAGCATTTCCTTGGGTGTTGCCTTCGTCAAGGGAAGAAGACGGGATCCCAGCCCCGCGGCGGGGATGACAGCCCTGCGAATGGTCTTGGACATAGGCCCTTCTTAGTCCGAGTGATCTGGCGCAGTCGCCACTTCTGCTGCCGACACGCAGACGAGCAGTTCGCCGGGGCTGCGCAGCAACAGGTCTGCTGGTGCGGTGTCGTCGTACAGGTGTCCCCAGCCCGCGGCAGCGCCCATCGCACCGGCACGGCGCGCAGCGTCCGGGTCGGTAGGCGCATCCCCGACATGCGCGGCGCGGTCGATGTCGACAGGAATGAGGGAACAGGCCACGGCTGGATCGAGGGGCCGTGGAAGGACTGGAGGGCGCCGATCAGGGCGAAGCCCACGCAGGAGGCGACAGGGCGGCCGTAGTGGACAGGCGGACCTCCGGTCCGGCCGCTGGTGCCGCCCCCGCGTCGTGTCCCTCATGCCGTCGGCTCCCCGTCCTCGATGAATCGGGCGGTGATCTCGTGGGCGAATGCCATGATCGTGCCCTGGGGACTGATGCCCGTGACGCCGGGGAGGACGCTGGCGTCGCACACGCGCAAGCCCTCGAAGCCGTACGGCCGGCCCCGCTCGTCGCAGACCCCGCCGCGCTCCGCCTGCGCCATCCGCGCGGACGCCATGCCGTGCACCGACACCAGTTCCCAGTCGCCCGGCCGGACCCGGCGACAGAACTCCTCGACCTCGGCCATGGTGCTCAGGGGCGGTGCCGAGGACACCGGGGGCGTCAGCTGGTCGGCGCCGGCGGCGAGGAGCAGGCGGGAGCCGATACGGAAGGCCTCGACAAGGGCGCCGTGGTCCATGGTCGTCATGCTGTGCCGCAGCAGCAGCCCGCCGCCAGGCAGGGCCCGCACGGTGGCCGTGCCGTGCAGCCGCACCTGCGTGGTGTAGACGCCCAGCCTGTCGTAGTCGTCGAGATACTGGGTGACCTCAGCGGGGTTGCGGCCTGCCAGAGCGGCGGCGAGGGCCCCGCGCGAGACGTTGGACGGCATCACCAGGATGCCGCGGTCGCCGAACTCCTTCAGCTGCGCGGTGAAAATGGTGCCGTCGTGCGCGGCCACCCGCTCGGGAAAGCGCGCTACGGTCCGCAGGTTGACGTGGAGCGCCAGGTCCCGTCCCGCGCGGCGCTGCTGGATGCGGCTGCGCTGGAGCAGGCCGGGGGTGCCGAGCGGGCCGGCCGCCAGGAACACCGAGCGGGCCCGGTACTCGGTGCGGGCGCCGTCGGGGCCGGTGGCGAGGGCCCCGTGCACGGTGCGGCCGTCGTGCAGGAGGCGCAGGACACGGGTGTCGGGGTAGACGCGCGCGCCCAGCGCCTCGGCCCGGGGGAGATAGCTGACGGCCATGCTCTGTTTGGCTCCGCTGGGGCAGCCGGTGGTGCAGCGGTTGCGGTGCAGACAGCCCTGCACGACTCGGCGGGCGTGCTGCCAGCGCCAGCCGAGGCGGTCGGCGCCGACTGCCAGGAGCCGCGAGTCACGGTTGGCGCCGCCGTCGCCGTGCTGCTGCACGATGGGGCCGAGCCGGTCCGAGACCGTCTTCAGATGGGGCGCGAGGTCCGCCGCGCGATAGCCGTCGATGCCCGACACCGCCGCCCAGCGCGCGAGCAGCGCGGGCGGCGGCTCCCACAGCAGCCCGCCGTTGACCAGGGTCGTGCCGCCCACGGCGCGCCCCTCGCCGTAGACGATGGTGGGGGTGCCCAGGACGGGCGTGAGCCCGCCGTTGCGGTACAGGTTGCGCATGTTCTCGGCCGGGCTCGCCGCGGCGAGGGCTGCGGTATCGGCCCTGGGCCCCTCCTCCAGGACCGTCACCTGCCGCCCGGCCGCCGCCAGTTCGAGCGCCGCCACCGAGCCGCCCGCGCCCGAGCCGATCACGAGGACGTCCGTGTCGACGCTCCGCTGCCGTCCGAATCCCCGTCTCACCGTGCCGCCTCCCGTCCGGTACGGCCGTCCAGGGCGCCGAGGAGGGCAAGCGCGGTGCTCGACCGGACGACCTCACGGAAGCCCGGCAGCACGGTCAGCGCCCCCAGGCCCCGCCCTCCCCCGGCGCCGTTCGCGTCGCTGCCGGCCGCGTGGTGCAGGGAGCGTCCGCCAGTCGTGAGCCGGTACGCCAGGGGCAGCATTCGCAGCACGGCCGCGTATCCGGCGCGCTGGGTCAGCGGCAGCGTCCGCAGGGTGTTCAGCAAGTGCGCCTCGGCGGCCGCCATCGCGGGCGCCTCACGCAGAACGGGGTACTGGCGCCGCCAGTACGATCGCAGGCCGCTCGCGCGCAGGGCCGCGAGCATCGGCCCGCTGCCGCGCCTCATCGTGTCCTCCTCGCCGCCGTCGCCGTCTCCTTCACGAAGTCCGCCAGCAGCCGGGGCGCGCCCCGGTCGAGCACGGCGTCGAGTGCGTCCAGGAAGAACCGGGCCTCCTTCTCGTCGGCCACCAGCGGCGGCGACACGATCAGCGCGATGTCCTGGGTGGAGCCGAAGAAGGAGAGGATGTCGTGGTCCCGGTAGAGCGCCGCGATCACGGCACCGGTGATCAGCTTGGCGAACGCCTGCGGATCTTTGGCCAGTTGGACGGGAATCAGGTCGCGTACGGCCGTAGGCAGCTGGGCTCTGGGACGCAGCCGGACGCCGTGCAGGGCACCCCGGCCGGCGATGCCCGCCACGAGTTTGGGGTGGCGGGCGGCGATGTCGGCGAGGCCGGGCACGAGGATTGTCTCGAGAGCGCGGGCTCGCGCCGGGAAGTCCTCCTCGACGGCGACCGCGACCGCCTCCAGGGCCGTCGCGGTCTCCTCGCCGAAGCCGTGGTACGTGGTGCTGTGCAGCGTGACGTCGCGCGGGTTGTCGTAGGCCTTGCGGAAGACCGGCTCGCGGGCGATGTAGCCGGAGATCGAGGACTTGCCGCCGCCGAACGACTTCGACGTCGTCACCACGTCGGGGACCAGGCCGGGGTGGTGCATGAAGTGGAAGAGCTGGCCCGTCTTGCCCCAGCCCGTGTACACCTCGTCGAAGATCAGCAGGATGTCCTGCTCGGTGCACAGCCGACGCGCCTCGTACAGGAACTCCGCGGAGCACTCGCGCAGGCTGGAGGCGCTGAACGGCTCCAGCACCACCGCGTACACGTCGCTGCGGCCGCGCTCGTCGGTGTGGCGTTCCAGAGCGAGCCGGAAGGACTCCAGGTCGCCGTAGGCGAAGGAGTCCGTGCCCGGCAGCCGCGGATACTCGAAGTGGATCTCGGAAGACGCGGTGAGGCTGCCGGCGCCGAGCAGCTTGCCGTGGAAGGAGATGTCGGTGTGCAGGATCGTGCCGCGCCGGCCACCGTGGTACTTGTACGCCAGTTTGACGGCGCCCTCGACGGCCTCGGCGCCCGAGTTCGGGAAGTACGAGATGTTCAGGTCGCCCGGGAGCAGGGCGGCGAGGTTGTGGCCGAGCGCGGCGACGTAGGGCGACAGGTAGATCTTGTGCACCTCCATGCGCCGCCGTTCCCGGAACCGGTCGCGGGCCGCGAGGATCCGGGGGTGGTTGTGTCCGTGGCTGAGGACGCCGACCCCGCCGGTGAAGTCGAGGAGGCGGCGCCCGTCCCGCAACTGGATCCACGCGCCCTCGGCGCTGTCGACGAGGTCGCGGCCGAACCCGAAGGTGCCGAGGAGCGAGGCCTCGCTGCGGCTGATGTACTTTCCGTACAGGTCGTGGACCTGGTCGATGCCGAGGTTCTCGGCATCGTCGAGGGTCAGCAGCTCAGGCACGGGAGGCCTCCTCCTCCGCTCGCGGCGCGGCCGGCCCGCCGGCGGTGCGCAGTCGGTCGGCCATCAGCTGTCCGCTCCTGCGGCCCTCCCGCGCGGCGTGATTGGTGCCGCGGTCCTCCGGGAACACCTGCGCCATGCTCGCCAGGTACAGGCCGTGCACGGCGGTCCGCGTCGGGGGCATGTCCCGGCTGTAGTTGGGGGTGATCACGGGTTGGGCGTACTCGGCGCGCCAGACGTGGTAGTCCTCGACCCAGCTCCGGTCGAAGCCGGGGAACATCCGGCGCAGGTACGGGAGACTGTACGTGAAGACCTCCTCGTCGCTCATCCGGTACAGCTCGGCATCGGCCGGCAGGTACTTGGAGAGGTAGACGACGTGCCGGTTGCCGTACCGGCTGGGGGAGTCCATGTTGGTGTGCTCGATGACGCCGACGTAGGGGAACGACGGATCGTTGACGTTGAGCCAGTACGTGTCGGAGAGCCTGCGGTTGTTCTCCAGGACCAGGCAGACGTTCGCCAGGTAGCGGATGTCGCGCAGTCGGCGCGTGAGGGCGGGCAGCGCCGGGTGGGCCGGAACGTCGGGCCCGTCGGCGGAGAGCAGGTTCGCGGCGAGTTCCGGGGCGACGGTGAGCAGGACCTGCCGGGCGGGCAGGAACGTTCCGTCTTCGGTGCGGACGCCGGTGACACCGGCGTCGTCGGTGGTCACCGCATCGACCGCGGTGCCGGCGAGTACCTCCACGCCGAGCTCGGTCAGCCGCTTGTGCAGGGCGTTGACCAGGATCTCGCTGCCGCCGCGCAGGTAGTAGAGGATCTCACTGCCCGACTTGGTGCGGCTGCCCCCGCGCAGCGCGAGCTTCGTCCACATCCAGGTGGCCCCGACCTGGTCCGCGTACTGGCCGAACTTGCCCTCCAGCAGGGGCCGCCACACGACGTCGTAGACCCGGCGTCCGCCGAGGGAGACCAGCCACTCCTCGGCCGTACGGTGCTCCAGGGTGCGCCAGTCGGTGACGCGCCGGCCGCGCAGGGCGAGGACGCCGAGCCGCACGCGGTCCAGGAGCGGGAGCGGGGCGAAGCGCAGCAGGTCCAGCGGGCGGGAGAGGCGGTAGATGGAGTTGGCGTAGTACATGCCGGTGCGGGTGAGGTGGGACTCGAGCGCGTCCGGGACACCGAGCCGCTCGCACAGGTCGAACATCTCGCGGTCGGAGTCGAACCAGTGGTGGTAGAAGCGCTCGATGCGCCGGCCGTCGCCGACGTCGAAGCTTCCGGCCAGGCCACCGAGTTCGGGCTCGCGCTCCACGACCGTCACGCGGTGTCCTCGCTCGGCGAGTTCCAGGGCGGCGGTGAGGCCGGTGAAGCCGCCGCCGACGACGACGGCGTCCCGCAGGTCGTCCGCTTCCGGTGCGCTCGTGTCGCGGGGGTTCACGTTTCCGGCGTTCATGCTCATGCCAACTCCTTCACGCGGGCCGCGGATGCCTTCGCGTCGGTGCCGCGGCTCGAATCGGTCCGTTCCATGACCAGGTAGGGCGGGCGGCCCTGGACCTGGCGGAAGACGCCGAGCAGGTACTCCCCCAGCACCCCGCAGGCCAGCGACTGCGCTCCGAACGCACCGAGCGGGGCGGCCTGCCGGACGCTGCCGCGGGCCAGCGCGGCGCCCGCGCCGAGCAGCGAGACGGCGCCGAGACAGGTGGGGATACGCAGCGGCAGGGTGGCCGCTCCGGCGAGGATGCCGGTGCGCGAGAGCGCCAGCATCTTGCGCAGGGTGTACTTGGTGGTGCCGGCGCCACGGGCGTCCCGCTCGTAGGTGATGCTCGTCTCGGGGAAACCTGTCCAACTGATCGCGCCGCGCAGGAACAGCTCCTTCTCCCCGAGCGAGGTCACGAAGTCGACGACCTTGCGGTCGAGGAGCCGGAAGTCGCCGGTGTCGAGGGCGACGGGCTGGTCACTGAGCCGGGCCAGGAGGCGGTAGTAGAGATACGCGGTGGACTTCTTGAGCTGGGTCTCGCCGTGGCGGGTGGCGCGGCGCGCGGAGACGATCGACCAGCCTTTGAACCACTGCTCCGTCATGCTCGGGATGAGCTCGGGAGGGTCTTGGAGGTCGGCGTCCATCAGGACGACGGCGTCCCCGGTGGCCTCGGCGAGGCCGGCCAGAGCGGCCGCCTGGTGCCCGAAGTTGCGGCTGAAGCGCACTCCGCGCACCAAGTGGTCGGGGGAGTCGGCGAATTGCTGGATGAGCGACCACGTGCCGTCGGTGCTGCCGTCGTCGACGTAGACGATCTCGTGCCGGAGGTCGTGCAGGGCACGGGCGAGGCGGTCATGGGTGCGTCGCAGTACCTGGTCCTCGTTGTAACAGGGCAGGACGACGCTGATGAGGAACGAGCGCGGGGGTGCTGCGCTCGGCTGGTCGTTAGCGATGGGAACCCCTCCTGCGGTGCGGTGCGGAGTTGTCGGCATGCGCTGTGCGGTCGTGGATCGCGGTGGTCGGGTGTTCGGTTCGCGTGCACGGCGGTGCCTGGCTGGAGGTCGAGATGCCGCAGGCGCCCGCGCCCGTGCAGGCCTGTCGGTCAGAGGGCTTGGATGAGGGCGAAGGGGGGCTTCGGCACCAGGTAGAAGTGGTCTCCTTCGACCACGTGCTCGCGGTGGGAGGCGGTGGTCAGCGTGGACCAGGGGCGGAGGTCGGCGTCGGGGTCGGCCTCCCCGACGATCGTGGTCACGGGGCAGCTCAGGGGCGGGTCGTCGGGGCGGGGCAGGTAGGCGTGGAACATGCGGCCGTCGTCGCGGACGTAGGGCAGGACCAGGGACCGGAACTCCGGGTCGGCCGCGAGTTCCGGGTCGGTGCCGCCGAGTGCGAGCAGGCGCGCGACGACGGTTTCGTCGTCCTCTTCCCGCGCGGCGGCGGGGTCCTCGGGGCCGGGGTAGGGGGCGTCCCGGGAGCCGGACGCGACGAGGTGGGCGGGGAGGATGCCGCGCCGCTCCAGCGCGCGGGCCGTCTCCAGGGCTACCGCGGCGCCCATGCTGTGCCCGAACAACAGCAGGGGCCGGTCGGCCAGAGGCTCCACGGCGCTCGCGACGGCGTGGGCGAGGACGCGCAGGTCCCTGGCCGGCGGTTCGTCGATGCGCTCGGCACGGCCCGGGTAGCGCACGGTGTGCACCTCGGTTCCGGGCAGCCGGCCACTCCAGTCCCGGAAGAACGCGGCGGATCCCCCCGCGTGAGGGAAGCAGACCAGCCGCCGGTCCGGGTCGGGCAGCGGGACGGGGCAGTGCAGCCAGCGGGCCCGGGGAGTGTGCGGCGGAAGGGATACCGGGGCGGGCGTCGCGGGGGTCACTTCGGCTGCTCCTGGTTCGCGTGGCGGCGGGCGCGCAGGGCGCGGGCGCGGCGGGCTGCCGAGCGTCGGGCCTCGGCCTCGGCGTCGTGTGCCTGAGCGCCGCCGCCCTTGATCAGCTCGGCCTGCGCCATCACCGTCGTATGGCGGAAGAGGGCGACGATCGGAGGGCGCCTGCCGGTGTGGCGCTCCAGCGCGTCCTGGAGCTGGAACATCGCGAGCGAATGGCCGCCCAGGTCGAAGAAGTTGACGTCGACAGGTACCGCTCGCGCCTTCAGGATCTCGGCCCAGGCCGCCCGGACCGCTTCGGTCGGGTCGGCGTCGGCACCGGCAGCGCCGGGCTGCGGTGGGGCGGGGGGCATGGTCGGGTCGGCGGTGCCCGCGGCGGCGGACTCGGCGTCGGGGTCCGGCTGCCGGGCCCGGTCGCGCAGGCGGGCGCGGTCGGCCTTGCCGTTGACCGTGCGGGGGAAGGAGTCGAGCACCTCGATCCGGGCGGGCACCATCGCGGCCGGCAGCACGCGGGCGAGCCGCTCGCGCAGGTCCTGGGCGTCAGGCAGTGAGGGTGTCAGCGCGAACCCGGTGAGGGAGGTCCCCGCCGTGTCCGGCACGACGACCGCCTCGCGTACTCCGGGAAGGGAGCCCAACGCGGCCTCCACAGCGCCGAGTTCGATCCGGTGACCACGGATCTTGACCTGGTGGTCGCGACGGCCCAGGAAGTCGAGGGTGCCCTCAGCGGTCCAGCGGACGAGGTCGCCGGTGCGGTACATCCGCGCGCCGGGCACAGGGGCGAAGGGGTCGTCGAGGAAGACACGGGCGGTGGCGTCCGGGCGCCCGAAGTAACCGCGGCTCACCCCGGCGCCGCCGATGTACAGCTCGCCATCGGTGCCGCGCGGCACCGGGCGCAGCCGCTCGTCGAGCACGTACAGCCGGACACCGGGGACGGGCCCTCCGATGGAGACCGGCCCCGGGGCGTCGTAACGGCGGTAGCTCGCCCAGACCGTCGCCTCGGTGGGGCCGTACTCGTTGACCAGGGCTACCGGGTCCTCATGCAGGGCGAAGTGACGGTCCATCAGCTCCGTGGGAAGTGGTTCGCCGGCCGTGATCACGATCTCCAGGGTGCGCAGTCGCTCCATCCCGTACCGTTCGGCGGCGTCGAGCAGCACGCTGTACAGGGAGGGCACGCACAGCAGTCGGGTCACCCCGTGGCGTTCGACGAGACGGGACAACCGCTCGGGGTCGCATACCTCGTCGGCTCCGGCCACGACCAGGTGTCCGCCGGCCGTGAGCGTGCCCCACAGACCGGCGACGGAGGAGTCGAAGGCGAGCGGCGAGACGAGCAGGAAAACGGGCTTGCCGGCGTAGACCATGCGCCGGGCCAGGGTCGAGGCGGCCAGCTCCCGGTGCCCGACCTCGACACCCTTGGGCTCGCCGGTGCTGCCGGAGGTGTAGATGAGGTAGGCGGGGTCGTCGCCGGTGAGCGGATCGGCCTCCGGGTCGTCCTCGTCGTCGGCGGTGCCTGCGGGCACCGCCTCGGCACCGGGCTCCGTCCCGTCCGTCTCCTCCACCGGCACCACCGGCAGGCCGAGGCCGCTCACCCGGTCCGCGGCGGCCCGGGTGACCACGACGGCGTCGACACGGGCGTCACCCAGTACGTCGACGATACGGCGGCCGGGGTGGGCGAGGTCCACGGGGACGTACGCCGCCTTGGCGCGCAGGACGCCGAGCACCGTCGCCACCATCGCGGTGGACGGCTCCACCAGGACGCCGACGCGGCTG
The DNA here is from genome assembly GCF_044453165.1 of Streptomyces sp. NPDC051740. Lineage (NCBI taxonomy): Bacteria > Bacillati > Actinomycetota > Actinomycetes > Kitasatosporales > Streptomycetaceae > Streptomyces > Streptomyces sp. NPDC051740. Next base: position 67,912 of record NZ_JBITCL010000022.1, read on the forward strand.
CCCCGGCGCACGCCCGCCCGCGTGAGCCGGGACGCGATCCGGCCGGCCCAGACGTCCAGCGCCCGGTAGCCGATGGCGCCCTCGCCGCTGCTGACGGCCGTGGCGGTGGGGGTCACCCGGGCGAACCGCGCCACGAGTTCGTGCACCAGTGCCGGCTCGGCCCTGGGCAGGAGCAGACCACTGCCGAGCGCTTCCGGTTCATCGCCCCGGATCCCCTCGGATACCGGCCGGCCGGGCGGCACCTCGGTCTGGAGTGACCTGGTCATCGGGACTCCTCTGGTGGGTGTGGGGTGGTTGTGCGGTGCGGGGGTGCGTCCCGCCGTCACGGTCGCCGGCTGCGGGGCGTCGGTGGCGTTGTCGGTGGCGCCCGTGTCACGGTGCGCGAGGCACTGGAGCGGGCCCGCGGCCGGTCAGCGTGAGGGCGTCGAGAACGACCCGGTGGAGCCGGCCGTGGCCCTGGCTGTGCGGCGCGACGGACAGGGCGCCGCCCGACAGCGCGCCGAGCACCTCGCCGAAGGACCAGCGCACCTGACGCAGATTGAACGCCTCCGGGCCGGAGTCGATGGGCAGTGCGGCGTACGCGGCACTCGCCATGGGGCCGAACGCCGTCTCGGCCACGGAGACCACCCGGCCGGCGAGGACCGCGCCGACAGCGGGGGCCGGACCCGGGCCCAGGGCCGTCAGGGAGACGCCGAAGAGCAGGCCGGCACCGCCGAGCACGGCGAAGGGCGTCATGTCGCGGGTCATCGGCCTGCTGAAGACCGCGGTGCCCCCGGCCCGCAGGAGCACGATCCGGATCACCGGTCCCGCCACGAGGAACGAGCGCAGCGCGGCCGACTCGAAGTCCTGGGCGACGTGGAAGACGAAGACTGAGGAGAACTGGGCGCACACGAACGTGCCGAGGACGCCGACCAGGATGACGCGGCGGATGCGGGGCACGGCGGCGACCCGGCGCAGCACGCGTCGGCCGACCGGCCATCGGACTGAGGGCGCGGGCGGCCGGATCCCGCGCGGGCGGCCGGGGCAGCATGACGGCGGCGGCGGCCACCTGGCACTGCCCCGCGGACACGGTGCGGCACAACAGCCCGATCCCCACGGCCGCGGCGCCGGAGCCCGGGGAGTGGGCCGCGAGCGGCTTTCCCGGGACGGGGATGACGCTGCGGAGGCCCAGAGCGCCCAGGAGCTTCTCCAGTGTTGCCTCCGGTGCGGTCCCGTTCACAGGCAACCCCTCTTCATTCCCCCGCCTCGACTTCTGACAATATGCTGCCATCCTTGGCACAAAGAGGCAACCTTTATGTGAAGCATGGTCAATGCCGGGAGGCAAATAATGACAAGAGCAGAGGTGGCCGAGGCAACGGCACGGACCGCCCCGTACGGCACCTGGGCGTCGCCGATCACCGCTGCCGAGGCGGCCGCCGGCACCCGCGTCGAGTGGGTCGGTTTCGTCGGCGAGCACGTGTGGTGGACCGAGCTCAGGCCTCAGGAGGGCGGCCGCTCGGCACTGGTCGGCCGGGCCCCGGACGGTACCGTCGCTGATCTGCTCGGCGCGGGCTGGAGCGTGCGCTCCCGGGTCATCGAGTACGGCGGACGCCCCTGGCTCGCCCTCGGCACGGACATCTCCGCCGGGTTCGTCTTCACGCACGCCGACGACCAGCGGGTCTACCGCTGGGTGCCGGGCGCCGACCCGGTGCCGCTCAGCCCGGAGCCTGAGCTGCCCGCCGGGCTCCGTTACGCCGACTTCGCGCGGGTCGGCGAAGAGGTGTGGTGCCTGCGCGAGACCCTGCTCGACGCGGCCGGCACGGAGGTCCGCCGGGCGCTGGTGGCGCTGCCGCTGGACGGCCGCGCGGCCGGCGACCCGGGGGCGGTGCGGGTGCTCGGCGCCGGCCATCACCTGATGACCGGTCCCAAGGTCTCGCCGGACGGCCGGCAGGTGGCCTGGATCGGCTGGAACCACCCGGACATGCCGTGGGAGACCACGGATCTGATGTGCGCCCCGGTGCGGCCCGACGGCACGCTGGGGTCCGCCCAGCGGATCGCGGGCGGGCCGGGCGTCTCGGTCGGCCAGGTGGAGTGGGCGCCGGACCGGCCCGGAGTGCTCTATGCGCTGAGCGATCCGGACGGCTGGTGGAACCTCCACGAGATCGGTCCGGAGGGGGACAGCCGCTGTCTGTGCCCGCGCGCGGAGGAGTTCGGTGAGCCGCTGTGGCGGATCGGCGCGCGCTGGTTCCTGCCGGCGGACGACGGGCGGCTGTTCGTGGTGCACGGGACGAGCGAGCGCCGACTGGCCGTGCTGCACCCGGACGGCTCACTGGTCGACGTGCCGTCGCCGTACACCGAGTGGGCACAGTTGGCGACCGACGGCCGTCGGGTCGCGGGCACGGCGGCGGGGCCACGGCTGCGGTCCTCCGTCGTCCTGGTCGACTTGGACTCCCCCGAGCACTGCCACGCCTCCGAGGGGCCGTGCCTGGAGGTGCTGCGCGGCACCGGCCCGGGGCAGGAGGCCTTCCGGCACGCCGACTGGCTGCCGTACGGCCGTCACGAGGTCTTCCGCAACGAGGACGGAGAGGACGTCCACGCGTTCGTCCACCTGCCGCACAACCCCGGATTCACCGCTCCCGAGGGCGAGTTGCCGCCGTTCCTGGTGCAGGCGCACGGCGGCCCCACCACCCGGGGTCAGCTGGTCGCGAACCGGGAGACCGCCTACTTCACCAGCCGGGGCATCGGCGTGGTCGACGTGCAGTACGGCGGCTCGACCGGCTTCGGCAGGCCCTACCGGGAGCGGCTGCGCGGCAACTGGGGCGTGGTCGACGTGCAGGACTGCGCCGCCGTGGCCCGGGGTCTGGTGGCCCGGGGCCTCGCCGACCCCGAGCGGATCGGCATCCGGGGCGGCAGTGCGGGCGGGTGGACGGCGGCGGCCTCGCTGGCGGCCGAGCCGTCCCTGTACCGCGTCGCCGGCATCTACTACCCGCTGCTCGACCCCGAGGAGTGGCGCGACCGCGGCACGCACGACTTCGAGTCGAGGTACCTGGAGAGCCTGCTGGGTCCCTGGCCGCAGGCCGCGGAGCGCTACGCACGGGCGTCGCCGCTGCGGCGGGCCGACCGGGTGCGGGCGCCGTTCGTCATCATGCAGGGCCTCGACGACACGGTCACCCCGCCCGTGCAGGCGGAGCGGTTCCTGGAGCGGCTGGGTGGCGCGGTCCCGCACGCCTACCTCACATTCGAGGGTGAGCAGCACGGGTTCCACAGGGCGGAGACGGTCATGGCCTGTCTGCATGCGGAACTGTCCGTCTACGGCCAAATGTTCGGCTTCGAGCCGCCCGGGGTGCCGCGCCTGGAGCTGTCGGCGTGAGCGCCGGGAGCCGGCCGGTGTTCCCGACGGGGCACCGGCCGGCTCGCACCTGTCCGGGGTGCCGGACGGGCGTCAGACGGCCGGGTCGGCGGTCTCCGCCTCCGTCACGACATGCCGCGCGACCCGGGAGACCTCGTCCAGCACGGTCTTCCGGTACCGCTCGCTCAGCCGCGTCACGGCAGGGAGCACCCGGCACTCCTCGACGCTCTCCCCGGCGAACGGAAGCGCCAGGCCGACCAGCGGGAGCACGCTCGCCGGGGTCTCGAACCTCCCACGGACCGCGGGATCGACGATCTCGGGGGGTCCTCCGGCCGGGACGCTCAGTGGAACGCCGACGACGAGGGTGTCCCTGCCGTCAACGGTGCCGCGCGCGACGCCGAGCGCGCCGTCCGGGCCGGGCACGATCGCCGCGATCTCGCGCCGGACCTCTTCGTAGGAGCGGTTGGCGCCCCACATGTCGAAGGCGCGGAAGAGCTCGACGTCCAGGACGGGCCACTTGGTGAGGAAGTAGTCCATGTTGACGTCGAACTCACGGAAGTTGGACGAGACATCACGGATGTGCGGCAGATGCAGCCCGTACACGTCCTCCCCGCGCACGATCGGGATGCCCGCCGTGTGCACGCGGTAGCCCCACTCCTGGTCCTCGCCGCCCCAGCCGTGGAAACCCTCGTCGAACAACAGCCCGTGCCGGCGGACCGACGCGGTCGGCACCACGATGAACGCGCCCCAGACCAGGGTCCAGGGCAGCACGAACGGGTCGAACCGCCACCGCTTGTCGTGGCGCTCGCCCGGAGCCGCCTCCAGCTCCGCGAGCAGTTCCCGAAACCGCCGGTGTTCCGGCAGGTCCGCGGTCTCCGCCTCCCGGTCCGAGCGCCCGTCGAGCCCGACGATCTGACCGACCACGCACACGTCCTGCCCGTCCGCGTAGTACCGGCCGTAGAGGGTCTCGAGACAGCGCGGGGGCAGGGCGAGGTCGGCGTCGAGGAAGACCACCACCTCGCCGGAGACCTGGCGCAGCGCGAGGTTCCGTGAGCGGCACAGATTCCACTCCTCGTCGACCAGTACGGAGACGATGGTCAGCCGGCCGGCGTACTCCCGGCACGCCTCAAGGTATTCCGGCGAGTACTCCAGCGCCCCGACGACGATCTCGAACTCGGAGCTGGGCAAGGTCTGTTCGGCGAGCGCCGCGAGCGCGACGCGGAAGTTGCGCAGGCGTTGTTTGTACGGGATCACGACGCTGACTCTGGGACCACCCACCGCACGCCCTCCTTGAGGATCACTCCACGGCCACCCCGGTGACAACATATTGCCAGATACTTGCCTAACTTGGCAATGCTTGGTTGGATCGTAGCCGGCTCCCGTACCGCGAGGAGTGAAGCCCCGTACCCCGTTGAGCAAGGGGAGAACATATGAGCGAGGACACGATCGGCGTCGTGACGGCGACGCGAGGGCGGCCGCGGCTGCTCAGGCGCGCCATGGACTCCGTGTACGCACAGGACTTCGACGGTCTGATCGAGCATGTGATCGTCATCGACGACGAGGACCCCGAGACGGTGGCGGCCGCCTCCGCCGCCCCCGTCCGCCCGGGACTGCGGGTGACCGTGCACCAGGAGCCACGCCCGCCGGCCGAGCGCGACGAGCCGCCGGGCGACAAGCGCCGCGTCTACCCCCGGCTCTCGCGGCTGTTCAACACCGGTGTCCGGGTCTCCTCGGCGAACTGGATCGCGTTCCTGGACGACGACAACGAGTACGAGCCCCACCACCTCAGCGGCCTCCTGGACTGCGCGCTGGAGCACGGGGTGCGGGTCGCCCACTCCGGGCGGACCATGTGGTACGCCGACGGCGCCCCGTATCTCGACGAGGCCTGGCACACCGTCACCGAACCGGCCGAGGCGGCGCGCATCTACGAGGTCATGTGCGACAAGGGCGTCCGTGTCCGGGGCACCAACATCCTGCTGGACCGCGCCGATCCCCGGGGTCCGGGCGACCCCTTCCGCACCAGCAGCACGATACGAGCCGAGGACCCGGTCTCCCTGGTGGACCAGAGCGTGTGGCTGGTGCGCCGGGAGCTGCTGCTGGAGCTGCCCATCCCGGAGACGTTCACCGACGCGGAGCACGAGGCCAACACCGCTCCCGACGACAAGCTACTGCGCACCCTGCAGGACAACGGCGTCGCGATGGTGTCGACGGGGCAACCGACCGTGCGGTACTACCTCGGCGGTGTCTCGAACCGGATCAGCCGGCCGCGGGCGACTGCGGCGGCGCCCGCCGAGCAACCGACGGTGAGCGTACCGCTCACGGCACCCACCGGCTGACCGGCGGCGGGCGCGCCGCTCACGGCACCTGGGCACCGTCGGGTCCGGACTCGCGCCCCAGCATGAGCAGCGCCGTCGCCAGGGCAGCGAGCAGCGCGCACACCCAGAAGACACGGCCGTAGCCGATCCAGGCGATGACGGCGCCCGCGGTGGCGCCGCCCAGCATCACGCCGACCTGGAACGCGCCCGTGAACAGCGACGAGGCCACCCCCACCCGGTCGGGCATGGTCTCCTGGAGGATGGTCACGGGGATGCTCAGCATCACCGCCATGAAGAAGGCGTTGAGTACCTGGAGCGCGAGTAGGGCGAGCCGGGACTCGGCCAGCGGCAGGGCGGCGAAGAACACGGTCGCGCAGCCGGCGGCGTATGTCACGAGCCGCCGTTTGCCGATCCGTTCCGCTCGGGCACCCAGGTATATCATCACCGGGATCTCCAACGCCGAGGTGAGTCCGAGCAGCAGTCCCGTGAAGCTCGTGCCATAGGCGAGCTGCTCCGTGACGAACAGCGCGATGTCGATCTGGTAGACGCTGTTGACCGCCAGCAGCAGCACGGTGGCGGCGAGCAGCGTCCAGGAGGACCGCCGGAGGCCGGCGAACAGGCTGCCCTCGGCCGAGGGCAGCTGGGCGGCGGCGGGTGCGGGCCGGTTCGGCAGCAGCCACAGGCACAGGACGCAGGCCAGGACGTACATCACCGTGACGGCGAGGTACATGACGCCGAAGCCCTGGGTGTCGATCAGCAGGAAGCCGATCGGGGGGCCGACGACCCAGGCCAAGGAGGTAAGGGCGCGCAGCAGGGAGTTGAAGAACGTGGTGTCCAGCGAACGGGTCTCGGCGAACTCCCTGGTGTAGGCGAGCAGTTGCGGGAAGCAGGCGCTGCCGAGCGCGAAGAAGACCGCGCCGAACGCGAAGAGCAGGTAGTAGTCGCGGACGACGACGTAGGCGAAGGTGCCGACCGCGGACAGCAGAGTGCACAGGGCGAGCAGCAGGCGCCGGTTGCCGATCCGGTCGGACAGCGCGCCCAGGGCGAGTCCCGACAGGACCCCGAGGACGCCCCTGCCGAGGAAGAACAGGCCGATCAACATCGGGCCGACGCCGATTTCCTCGGCCAGGAACAGGCTGCCGGAGGTGCTCATCATGGCGCCGGAGACGCCGATCAGGCCCGTGTTCGCGACCAGCCCGGTGAGGGCACCGTCCCTGACCAGTCCCACCGCCGAGCCGTGCAGCACGCGGGCACGGCCCCACAAGGCCGCCGTGAAGCCGGTACTGGTCACAACAACCCTTTCTTTGGCAAATCTGGGCGCACCAATATTGCCAAGTTGGCACAGGTAAGGCAATGCTTTTGGCAAACGTTCGACTGATCGATTGAGGAGGATCATGCGAGTCGTCATCACCGGCGGGGCCGGCTTCCTCGGATCGCACCTGTGCGACGCGCTGCTGCGCCGGGGCGACAGCGTCGTCTGCGTCGACGACCTGTCGACCGGACGACTGGAGAACCTTGAGAACGCGCGGCGCAGCCCGGCCTTCTGGTTCGTCGAGGCGGACGTCACCCGGGGGCTGGGCGTGCCGGGCCCGGTGGACGCCGTGGCCCATCTGGCCAGCCCCGCCTCCCCACCCGACTATCTGCGGCGCCCTTTGCAGACCCTGGCGGCCGGCAGCCGTGGCACCGAGCACGCCCTCGACCTCGCCCGGCGGCATCGCGCGCGCTTCCTCCTCGCGTCCACGAGCGAGGTCTACGGCAGCCCGCAGGTGCACCCGCAGACGGAGGAGTACTGGGGGCATGTGAACCCGGTCGGGCCACGCAGTGTCTACGACGAGAGCAAGCGGTTCGCGGAGGCCCTCACCACCGCGTACCGGGGCGCCCTCGGGGTGAACACGGGCATCGTCCGCATCTTCAACACGTACGGCCCGCGGATGCGCGCGGACGACGGGCGGGTGGTCAGCAACTTCATCTCTCAGGCGCTGGGCGGGGATCCGATCACCGTCTACGGCGACGGCGAGCAGACCCGGAGTTTCTGTTATGTCGACGACCTGGTCCGCGGCCTGATGGCCATGCTCGACTCCGATCACAACGGGCCGGTCAACCTGGGTAATCCCGCGGAGTTCACCGTGGGCCAACTGGCCGTCATGGTACGGGAGATGACGGAGATATCGGCGCCGGTCCACTACCGGGAGCTGCCGCAGGACGACCCGCCGCGCCGCCGCCCGGCCATCGAACGCGCCGTCCGTACCCTCGGCTGGCGGCCGCTCGTCGACCTGACGGAGGGGCTCGGGCACACCATCGAGTGGTTTCGCTCGCGGTCGGGCGAACTGCGGGGCGGGGAGGTCACAGTGGCCGGATAGCCGGAGCGAGTGCCGCGCCCCTGGCCGGGACGCGGCACCCGCTCCGTAGATCCGCCGCCAGACGGTCGTGCGCCGGAATGCCCCCGGACTCTCGCCGGAGAACAGCGTCCACGCGATCACCAGATCGCGCCGATCAGCCCAGTGACCAGCGCGGCATCGATATCGACGCGGCGGTCGGGGCGGGGAAACCGTACGGCGACGATCGCCGGTGAGGGCAGCGCAGGGCTCCGGACGGCGCCTCCGGCCGGAAGTTCAGCCGATCCACAGGCAATATGTTGCCCTCATATTGCCAAGCGAGGCAATATGAGGGGCGGATGACATCGAGTGAAGGGTTTCTCATGGCCACCCACAGGAAGTTCGGCGATCCGGCGCTCTTCGGCGAGGTGTGGGCCGACGACTACGACGACAGGACGACCCTCGACCCGACGCCCGCCGTGGACTTCCTCGCCGGGCTCGCCGGCGGTGGACGCGTCCTCGAACTCGCCGTCGGCACCGGCCGGGTGGCCCTGCCGCTGGCTGCCCGGGGCATCAGGGTCGAAGGAGTCGAGGGATCCGCGAGGATGGCCGCGCGGCTGCGCGAGAAGCCCGGCGGCGACGCCGTCCCGGTGACCGTCGGGGACATGGCCGAGGTCCGGGTGGACGGCCCCTTCACCCTCGTCTATCTCGTCTACAACACGATCTTCAATCTGCTGGAGGCCGAGCGGCAGCAGGCCTGCTTCGACAACGTCGCCCGCGTCCTCGACGAGGAGGCCGCCTTCGTGATCGAGGCGTACGTCCCCGACCCGGCCTTCTTCGACCGGGGTCAGCGCGTCCACACCCTGTCCGTCACGGAGGACTCCGCCGCCATCGAGGTGTACCGCTTCGACCTGGCGGCACAGCGCTTCCACAGCCAGAAGATCACCTTCGACGCCGACGGCATCCATATGCGCCCGCACGCCGAGCGCTACTGCTGGCCCGCCGAACTCGACCTGATGGCAGACCGCGCCGGTCTCCGCCTCGAACGGCGGGTCGCCGACTGGTCCGGCCATCCCTTCGGCCCCGACAGCACCGGACACGTGTCGGTGTACCGGCGCGCCCGATGAGGCCCGGTGCGCTCGCCCTGGTCACCGGGGCCAACCGGGGCATCGGCCTGGAGACCGCCCGGCAACTGGCGCTGCGCGGCGCCGTCGTCCTGCTCGGCAGCCGCGACGCCGAACGCGGCGCGGCCGCCGCCCGCTCGCTGGAGAAGGACGGCGTCCGGGTGACGCCCGTGGCGGTCGACGTGACCGACACCGGCAGTGTCGCCGCGCTCACGGGCCGTCTGGAACAGGACCACGGACGGCTCGACATCCTCGTCAACAACGCGGGCGTGTTCGCCGGCGCCACCGCCGCCGACACCACCGCCGGCCTCACCCGCGGCCTCCTCGACGTCAACGTGACCGGCGCGGTCGCCATGATCCACGCCCTGTTGCCGCTGCTGAGCCGCTCCCCGGCGCCCCGCATCGTCAACGTCTCCAGTACGACGGCCTCGTTCGGGCTGACCGCCTCGGGCGCCGACCTGCCGGGCGACGCCTCGGTACGCCTCGCCTACACCGCCTCGAAGGCCGCCCTGAACATGCTGACGGTCCAGTACGCGCTGGCGTTCCGGCAGGACCCCGATCTGCGGCACATGAAGATCAACTCGGCGTCACCGGGCTGGACGGCCACCGCCATGAACGGCTTCAGCGCTCCTCGCACCGCACAGGAGGGCGCCCGGGCCCTCGTCACCCTCGCCACCCTCGCCGACGACGGCCCGAGCGGCGGCTTCTTCGACGAGCACGGCGCCCTGGCCTGGTAGGCCCCGGCCCGCCGGTGCGGGCCCCGTGTCACCGAGAAGGCAGCTCACCGACCCCGACGCAGTCAGAAGAGAGCGCCCATGAACGCATCCTGGAGCACCACAGCATCCCCTCGGCCGGCGATCCCCGGCCCCGACACCGAGGCCGTGCGGGCCCGCGACCGGCGGCATGTCTGGCACACTTGGACGCCGCTGGCAGCCGACCGCTCCGCGCTGACCCTCTCGCACGGCTCGGGCCACCACGTGTGGGACATCGACGGCCGCGTCTACCTCGACGCCTCCGCGCTCAACTCCACCTGCGGATACGCCCATCCCGACGTCCTGCGGGCCATCGTCGAGCAGGCGTCCCGACTCCACCACTTCGACCTCTCCGTGGCCGGCCACGAGCCCGCGGGGCTGCTCGCGGAGCGCCTCGCCGGCCAGCTGCCGCCCGGCATGGACAAGACGCTGTTCGTCAACAGCGGCTCCGAGGGCTTCGACGCCGCCGTCATGATGGCCGTCTCCTACTGGACCCACCTCGGCCGGCCCCGGTCCCGGGTGGTCACCTTCGCCCGCTCCTACCACGGCGCCACGCTCCTCAGCCGCAGCCTGTCCACCCTGCCGCGCAACAGGCATCTACTCGACTCGCCGCTGCCCGTCACCCGGGTCGAACTACCCATCGAACCACGGCTGTCACGCCAGGAGGAGGCGCTGCCCGCCCTGCTCGCCGCCTTCGAACGGGCCATCGGCGACGACCCCGACGATCTCCCGGCCGCCGTCGTCGTCGAACCGTTCCTCAACGTCGGCGGCGGCGTCGTCCTGCCACCCGGCTTCCTGCGGGAGCTGCGCGCGCTGTGCGACGTCACAGGCACCCTGCTGGTCCTCGACGAGGTCTTCACCGCGTACGGCCGCTGCGGAGCGATGTTCGCCGCTCGCCGCGAGGACGTCACGCCGGACATCCTCGTCAGCAGCAAGGGACTGAGCGGCGGCTATGTGCCGATCGCGGCGGTCACCGTACGGCAGCGCGTCCACGACACGTTCGACCGGGACCCCGTCATCGGCGGCCTGCGTTACGGGCACACCACCTCCGGTCACGCGGTGGCCTGCGCGGCGGCGCTCGCGACCCTCGACGTCCTGGAGAAACAGGGCCTGCCCGAGCGGGCCGAGCGCATAGGCACCGACCTCCTCGGCCGGCTGACACCGCTGACGGATGCCGAGGAGGTGGTGGACGTACGCGGGCTGGGCCTGATCCTGATCGTCGAGACCACCTCGCCCGACCTCGCGAGCCGTGTGCTGACCCGAGCCAGGGAACGGGGGCTGCTGTTGCGGCAGGTCGGCGCGGCGGTCATGGCGGTGCCGCCGCTGGTGATCGACGACGAGGGGGCGGCGGCCGTCGCGCAGGGCCTTACGGAGGCGGTGACGGACGTGTCGGGCTGATCCGCTCACGGAACGCAGACGAACAGGGAGGGGAGGCCAGGGCCTCCCCTCCCTGTTGATCGTTGTCAGGACCCGCCCGGTCAGGACCCGTCTGTCAGGACACGCCGTCGCTGTAGGCCGTCGTGTCGCCGCTGACCACCGTGCTGAGCCGCCCGTCGACGCCCACCGGGACCGTTCCGGTCACGGTGCAGCGTTCCGCGCGCCGGTCCCGGGTGCCGTAGTCGAACACGGCGTAGTGCTGTGTCGCCCGGTTGTCCCAGATCGCCAGGTCCCCCGCGCGCCAGCGCCAGCGGACGGTGTGCTCCGGGGTGGTCACGTGCTCCTGCAGGATGCGCAGCACGTCGCGTGACGCCTGCGGTCCGAGGCCGACCGCCCGGCGCGCGAACCCGCCGAGCAGCAGGGCACGTTCACCGGTCTCGGGGTGGACGTGCACCGCCGGGTGCTCGGTCTCGAACAGGGTGGAGACGTACTCGCGGCGCGCGGCCACCGTGGCGTCGGTGTAGTCGGAGTCGTTGCTGTGCACGACCCGCAGCCGGTCGGCGAGGGCCCGCAGCGGCTCGGGCAGCGCCTCGTACGCGGCCACGGTGTTGGCCCACATGGTGTCGCCGCCGTACTCGGGCGCGATCTTGTTGTGGAGGAAGGCGATCGCCGGCGGGCGGTCGACGAAGGTGAGGTCGGTGTGCCAGTGGTTGGCGCGAGTGCCCTGCCGGGAGTCGATCTCCCTGACCTCGGGCCGGTTCTCGGGGGCGGCGTAGATGGGGTGCCCTAGGGTCAGTTCGCCGAAGGCGCGGGCGAGGGCGGCCTGACTGTCGTAGTCCAGACTCTGGTCCCGGAGAAAGACGACCTTGTACCGGAGCAGGGCCCGGCGCAGTTCCGCGACGGTGTCCGCGTCGAGCGTGGTGCCGGTATCGACACCGCTGATCAGCGCACCGATACTTCCGGCGAGCGGGGTGACGGTCGGCCGGGCCGTCCTGGCGGGGGTGATGGTCACGATGTGTGCCTCTCTCGGTGTGTCGGTGTGTCGGTGTGTCGGTCTGTCGGTCTGTCGGTCTGTCGGTCTGTCGGTCTCCGTGTGGTCGGTCGGGCGGACTGTCGGTTAGCGGGCCGTCGTGAGGGCGGTCAGGAGTTCCGCCTGGCCGCTCAGGGAGCGGGCGGTCATCAGGTCCCGGACGGGGATCGGGACGCCGAGTTCGAGGGTGGCCCGGCGGGCGAGGCGGGTGGCCAGCAGGGAGTCGCCGCCCAGATCGAAGAAGTCGGAGTGGGCGGCGAGGTCGCAGTGGCCGAGGAGTTCCGTCCACAGGCGGGTGAGGAGGGCGGTGGGGTCCTCCGGCGCGGCGGGCGGGGACTCCTGGACCGGGGCGGCCTCCTCGACGACTTCGCCGGCCTTGACGAACCGTGACACGTCCGTCGACGGCGCCGCCTCCGGGGCGATCCAGCGCGGGCCCGCGAACGGGTAGGTCGGCAGATGGACACGGCGGTGGCCGGGGGCGCACAGGGCGCGTGGGGAGAGCGGCTGGCCCCGGGTCCACAGGGTGCCGAGGGCGATGAGGACCTCGTCGGCGGGGTGGGCCGTACGGGAGGGCGAGAGCGGGACGGAGGGCAGGCCGGCCGCCTCCGCGAGGGCGGACAGCACCCGGCCGGGCCCCACCTCCACGACCAGCGCGTCGGGAAGGTGGTCGGCGATCGACGCCAGGGCGTCCCCGAACCGCACGGTGCGCCGCGCCTGTTCGACGAAGAGCTGCGGTCGGATGTCGCTGTCCGGCGGGAACAGGCGCCCGGTCACATTGGCCGCGAAGGGCACGGAGGGCCTGTGGACCGTGAGGGTGGCGAGCGCGTCGGTCAGCCGGGGCAGCGCGGGTTCGACGAGCGCGCTGTGGAAGGCGCGGTCCGCGGCGAGACGGCGTACGGGGATCCGGCCCGCGAGGCGTGCCTCGAACTCGGTGACGGCCCCGACGGGGCCGGCCACCACACAGCCATCGGGGGAATTCACCGCGGCCGGCTCCAGACCGGGGAGGCCGGAGACGGCGATGAGTTCGCGGACGCGTTCCTCCTCGCAACCGAGCGCGAGCATGGCGCCCTGGGTGCACTCCTGCATGGCCTGCCCCCGGACGGTCACCAGGCGGGCGGCGTCGGCGAGGTCGAAGACCCCGGCGACACAGGCCGCGGTGATCTCGCCGAGGCTGTGCCCGGCCACCGCGGCGGGGGTGACGCCGAGGGCGACGAGGGCGGTGGCGGCCGCGTACTCGAGGGCGAACAGGGCGGGCTGGGCCAGCTCGGTCGCCGCCAGGTCCGGGGCGGGGAAGCCGGGGTCGTGGAGCGCGCGGCGCATCCGTTCGGCGAGCGCCGGCCCGAAGGCGGCGAGGCACTGCTCCAGCGCGGCCGGGAAGCCCGGCAGGGCCTCGGCGGCCGGCAGTGCCATGCCCGGGTACTGGGTGCCCTGCCCGGGGAAGGCGAACACGACGGGCCCGGGCCCGCCCGCGGGACGGCTGCCGCGTACGACGGCCGTGTTCCGCGTCAGCCGCCGCGCCACCTCGGCGGTGGTGCGCCCGGTCACGGCGAGCCGCTCCGGCAGTTCGGCCCGTCCCGTGGCGAGGGTGGCGGCGACGTCCGTCAGGTCCGCGCCGTCGGCCAGCCGGGTGCCCAGCCGGGCGGCCGAGCGCTCCAGTGCCTCGGTGTCGGCGGCGGACAGCAGCACCAGCCGCGCACGGTCGTCGGGCTCGGGCCCGGCCGGTGCGACGGGCGGCTCCTCGACGACCACGTGCACGTTGGTGCCGCCGATGCCGAAGGAGCTGACCCCGGCCCGGCGCGGCTCGGGCCCCGTCCACGGACCGCACTCGGTGGGGACGTACAGCGGTGAACCGTCCGTCTCCAGCAGCGGGTTGAGGCGGGTGAACCCGGCCACCGGCGGCACCACGCCTGTCTTCACCACCAGCAGTGCCTTGATCAGGGCGGCCAGCCCCGCGGCGTTGTCGAGATGGCCGACGTTGGCCTTGACCGCCCCCACCGGGATGGAGCCCTCGGGGGCGCCCGCCCCGCTCAGCGCGGCCGAGGCCGCCGACCACTCGATGGGGTCGCCCACCCGGGTGCCGGTGCCGTGTGTCTCCAGGTACCCGATGGTGTCGCCGCCGACGTCCGCCGTGGACAGGGCGGCGCGGATGACGGCCTCCTGGCCGCCGACGGACGGGGCGTAGTAGCCCGCTTTCGCCGCACCGTCGTTGTTGATCGCCGTACCGAGCACCACACCGTAGGGGTCGCCGCCGTCCGCCTCCGCGTCGGCGAGCCGGCGCAGCACCACGCACGCCACCCCCGCCCCGGCGACGACACCGTCGGCGCTCTCGTCGAAGGGCCGGCACTCCCCAGAGGCAGAGTGGATGCCGCCGGCCACGGCGAGGTGTCCGGCCTGCGGGTACGGGATCCCGGCGGCGACGACGAGGGCCTGGTCGCAGTCGCCGTTCAGCAGCGACTGGACGGCGATGTGCAGGGCGACCAGGGAGGAGGAGCAGGCGGTCTGGACGGCCATCGCGGGCCCGTTCAGGTCCAGCTTGTACGACAGGAGGCTGGCCATGAAGTCGGGCTCGGTACCGTGGATCGCGTCCTCGATGGTCAGCGCGTCCAGCTCCCCGCTCGCGACCATGGCGCGCAGATAGCCGCTGCCGCTGGCGGAGGCGAACACGGCCGTTCTCCGCGCCCCCGCCGCCCGCTCCGCGCCCCGGCCGCGCGGGGTGACGCCCGCGTCCTCCAGGGCCGCCCACGCGGCCTCCAGCATCAGCCGGTGCTGTGGGTCCATCATCTCGGCCTCGCGCGGGCTGACCCCGAACAGCACGTTGTCGAAGCGGTCGGCGTCCGGGAGATGACCGTGGACGGGTACGTAGTCGGGGTCGTCCAGCAGGTCCTTGGGCACGCCCGCGGCAAGCAGGTCGGACTTCTCGTAGCGACTGGTCAGGACCCTGCCCTCGGTCAGGGCCGTCCACCACGCGTCGAGGTCGGCGGCGCCGGGGAACCGCGCGGAGATGCCGGTGACGGCTATGTCCAGGGATCGGTCGCGAGTCATCGAAACCACCTTCCGCATCGAGGCACCTGGATAGGTTGCCAGCAATGGCAATACTATGACAATGTCTTGTCAAGCCTGGCAATCATTTGGTTCGTGCCGACACGTCGCAGTCGAGAGGAGAGGGTGCGCTTGCGACCGAACGCCGCCTGGAGCGCGGGACGCCCATGCGCCGCGCCCGACGAGGGCCTGCACGAGACGTTCGCCCGCCACGCCCGCGCCCGGCCGGACGCGGTGGCCCTCCTCGACGTTGAACACGCCATCACCTACGAGGAGTTGGACCGTACCGCCGACTCCTGGGCCGCCCGGCTCGCCACCGCAGGCACCGGCCCCGGCGACCTGGTCCCGGTCCTGCTGCCGCGCGGCGCCCGTCTGGTCGTCGCCCTGCTCGCGGTCCTCAAGACCGGCGCGGCCTACGCGCTGCTGGACCCCGCCTGGCCCGAGCAGCGACTGCGCGACATCCGCGCGCAACTCGACCCACCCCTCGCGGTGGCCGAGCACGGCACCGAACTCCTCCTGAGCGGAACGCCGTTGCGGACCTGGTCACCGCCGCAGGGTCCCGTTCCCGAACCGGCACCACCAGACTTCCGGCCCGCCCGTGTCGACGGCTCCGCCCCTGCCTGCGTCTTCTTCACCTCGGGCACGACCGGCCGCCCCAAGGGGGCCGTGACCTCGCACCGGGCTACGGCCCGGCTCTTCCCCCCGGACGGTTTCGCGTCGTTCACCGCCGACACCGTGATGCCGCTGGCGGCGGCCGTGTCCTGGGACGCGTTCTCCCTGGAGCTGTGGTCGGTATTCCTCAACGGTGGCACCTCCGTGATCGTCGAGGAGCCCTATCTGTCACCCACCGCGCTGCGCTCCGGTGTACTGCGGCACAGCATGAACACCGTGTGGCTCACCAGCAGCCTGTTCAACATGGTCGTGGACGAGGACCCGGACGCGTTCCGCGGCCTGCGCCAGGTACTCATCGGCGGTGAGCGGCTCTCCGTTCCCCACGTGCGCCGCTTTCTGCGCCGGCATCCCGGCATCGCCCTGACCAACGGGTACGGTCCGGTCGAGTCCACCGTGTTCACCACCACGCACCGCGTCACCGAGGCCGACTGCGACCGCCCCGGCGGCATCCCCCTCGGCCGTCCGGTCCCCGGTACCCGGGTGTACGTCCTGGAGCCGGACGGCATCCGCCCGTGCGCGGTGGGCGAGACGGGCGAACTGTGTGTCGCGGGGGACGGGCTGGCGCTGGGTTACCTCGGCGATCCCGGCCTGACCGAGCGGAAGTTCACCCGGATCCCGCTCGATCCGGGCGACGCCGACGGATCCGGTGACGGTGCCGGCGAGGGCGTACGGGTCTACCGCACCGGCGACCTGGTCGAGTGGGACCCGGACGGACTGCTGCACTACCGGGGCCGGGCCGACCGGCAGGTGAAGATCCGGGGCCATCGTGTGGAACCCGCCGAGGTCGAGCGGCAGGTGGAGGAGCTGCTGCCGGGCGTACGGTCCTGCCGGGTGCTGGCCCGCCAGGACGCCTCCGGCACGAGCCTGGAACTGATCGCGTTCTGCGTGCCGCTCCGGCCGGACGACCCGCTGCCCGACGCCCTCGCCACGCTCCACGCGGCGCTCGTCCCCTACCAGCGTCCCGTACTGCTGGTCGTCGTCGACGGCTTCCCGACCACCGACCGGGGAAAACTCGACGAGCGGGCCCTGCTCGCGTTGGCACCGGAGCCGGCCCGGCCGCCGTCCACGCCCGGACCGGACCGGACCGAGACCGTGCCCGACCCCGTCGTGCCCGACCCCGTCGTACGGGCCGTCGCGGAGACCTTCGCCGCCGTGCTCGGTCAGGACTCCGTACCGCTCGACGTGCCGTTCGCCGAGCTCGGCGGGACCTCGCTCGGGGCGGGGCGGGTGTGTGCCCGGCTCGCGGCCCGGTTCGGCCGCCCCGTTCCGGTCGCGCGGTTCTACGGCCGTACGACCGTCTCGGCGCTCGCGCGGTGGCTGCGGGACACGGCCGACGTGACAGTGGCTCCCGAGCCGCCCGCCCCGGACGGCACCACTCCGCTCACGCCCATGCAGATCGTGTACCTCACCCGCCGGCTCGTCGCCCCCACCGATCTGGCCTCGCACTGTCTGCTCACCTGGACCGTCGAGGGCGAGCTGGACCGGGCGGCTCTGGGCGCCGCCGTCGACGAGGTGCACGGCCGGCACGAGGCGCTGCGCGCCGCCTATCTCGCGGACCCGGGCCCGTCGGCCGTGCTCGTGGACATCCCACCCCCCGACGTCGAGGAACTGGACGAGGAGCCGTCCGTCGACGCCGCAGTCCGGGCGCTGCGCGCCGAGCTGACCGACGAACTCGACCTGGCCGCGGGAGAGGTGTGGCGCACGGCCCTGGTGCCGGTGGCCGGGTCGCGGACGGTGGTGTTCGGCTGCGTGGTGCACCACATCGCCTTCGACGGCTGGTCGGAGTCGGTGCTCGCCCGCGACCTGAGCACGGCCTATGCCGCCGCGCTGTCCGGCGCCGGCCCGCGCCCGGCTCCCCCGTCGCTGCGTCAGCTGCACACGGAACGCGTCCTGCGCCGGGCCCTCGCCACCCCCGACGCCCACCGCGCATACCTGGTGGATGAACTGACCGCCGTGCCGGAGCTGTGCTGGCCACCGGGCCTGCCCGAGACCACGACCGACAGCGAGCCCGCGCTGGTGGTGGCAAAGGTCCCGGTGCCCGGAGTCGGCGCGGTCGACGCGCTGGCCGCCGAGTGCGGTGTGAGCCGGTTCGTCGTGTTGCTCGCCCTGTGGGCGCGAAGCGTCGCGGAGGTGACCGGACAGCGGGACTTCGCGGTCGGTGTCCCGGTCGCGCAGCGCGACGCGGCGGGGCTGGAGGACGTCGTCGGGTGTCACATCACCATGCTGTGCCTGCGACTGCGCGGTACAGCCCTCGACGGCGGCGCGGCCGCCGTGCGCGAGACCGGCGGGATCGTCACCCGTGCCTTCGCCGCGCAGGAGGTTCCCTTGGGGGAGGTCCTCACTCTCGTCGACCCGCCCCGCACCGGCCGGCCCCCGCTCTACCAGGCCCTCTTCGCGTTCCAGGACAACCCCACCCCGGACCTCGAACTCCCCGGTCTGCGCAGCACGTTCCTGCGCCAGCCCTACCCGGATCTGCCCCTCGAACTGCACACCGAGTGCTGGCCGGACGGCACGGACGGGCTGCGTGTGGAGACGACGTTCCGCCCGGAGGCCGTACCGCCCGCCGTGGCCCGCGAGATCACCGAACACCTCTCCGACCAACTGGACCGGCTGGACCGACCGGACCGGCTCACTTCCGGAAGGGCACTGTCATGACGGCAACCGCCGTGTCGCCCGAACACCTCCTCTCCCGTGTGGCCGACCCCGAACTGCACGTCAGCGGCGACCCGCACGCGCTGTGGCGCTGGATGCGGGAGTTCTCCCCCATATACCGGCACGAGGCCGGGGAACTGCCCGCTTTCTGGTCGCTCACCAAGTACGAGGACATCCGGTCCGTCTACCGCGACCCGGGCGACTTCAGCTCGGCCCGCGGGGTGCTGCTGCGCCCGGCCCGGCTCGGCGACGACCCCGGTGGCGGACTGACCCTCGCCCTGTCCGACCCGCCGCGCCACAAGGAGTTGCGGTCGCTCATGGCGGACTGGTTCAGCACCCGTGCCGTGCGCGTGCTGGAGGTCTCCATCCGGACAGCGGCGCGTACGGCCGTCGCAGCCGCCCTCGTCGAGGGCGGCTGCGACTTCGTCCACCTCGCCGGACGGTTCTCACACTCCGTCATATGCGGGATCATCGGTATCCCCGAGCGGGACCACGAGGACGTCTACCGGTGGTGTGAGGAGGCGTTCTCCGCACACACCTCGCTGGCCGCGCACCCGCAGCTCATGGAGTACTTCATGGAGCTGCTCTACGACCGCATGGCCGAACCCGCCGACGACCTGGTGAGCGCCCTGGTCAACGGGACCGTCCACGGCGAGCTGCTGAGCGAGCACGAGGTGCTGCTCAACTGCGAGAACCTCATCGGCGCCACGGAGAACGGCCGGCTCGCCCTGATCGGCGGCATGCTCGCCTTCCTCCAGCATCCCGACCAGTGGCACCGGCTGCGCCAGGACCGCGCGCTGCTGCCCGGCGCGGTGGAGGAGATCGTGCGCTGGACCTCCAGCGCGACGCACAGCATGCGGACCGCCACCCGGCCCCGCGTCATCCGGGGCGAGCGGATCGAGGCCGGCGACCGGGTCGTGCTGTGGTTACCCTCGGCCAACCGGGACGAGGACATCTTCGAGGACCCGTACCGCTTCGACATCGACCGCCGTCCCAACCGGCACATCGCCCTGGCCTCCGGCGAGCACTTCTGCATCGGCAGCACACTGGCCCGCGCCGAGATGCGGGCTCTGTTCACGGAGCTCCTCGACTCGACGGGCGTGATCGAACAGGCAGGTCCCGTCACTCGCGTGCGGTCGAACGCCGTCAACGGACCCGCGGCACTGCCCGTACGCCTGACTCCAAGAACGACGCCGGGAGACGGAGGATTCCCATGACCACCAGGCGCACCACCATCACCCACATCTCACACCCGCCGGGCGTCCACCCGAGCGACGGCTACACCCATGTGGTGACCGGGCCGGGCCGCGTGGCCGCCGTGGCCGGCCAGATGCCGTTCGACGAGGACGGCGAGCTGGTCGGCGAGGGCGACCCGGCCGCGCAGACCCGGCAGATCTTCGAGAACATGCGCGGCTGTCTGGCCGCCGCCGGACTCACCTTCGACGACGTCATCAAGCTCACCTACTACGTGACGGACATCGCCCACGTACCGGCCGTCCTCGCCGCGCGCGACGAGTTCATCGACACCACGCGGCCACCGGCGAGCACCGTGGTCCAGGTGGTGGCGCTCTATCGCCCTGACCTGCTGCTCGAAGTCGACGCCCTGGCGCTGACCGGCGCGGACACGGTCGGCTGACGGTTCCCCTCCCCTCAGCGCTCTTCCACCGCGTACCTCAGGAGCACCATGACCATCACTCCCGCACATCCACGCCCAGATGCGGCAGATGGAGGAGTGGGCGGTCCGCCGCCCTTCGATCCCGAGCTGGCGGCACCTCTGCATGCCGTCCTCGACGACCTGCCGATGCCGTTGACGCCCGAACTCGTCGCCGACCGGCGGCGCAGGTCGGCCGCCGGCCGATTGGCCGATGCCGACATCCGGCGCGGCGGACGGTTCGAGATCGAGGAGCGTACGGTCCCCGGGCCGCCCGGCGCGCCCGACCTGCCCCTGCTCATCTGCCGTCCGACGGCCGCGACGGGGCCGCACCCGGTGATCTACCACACCCACGGCGGCGGCATGGTCGCCGGTAGCCACCGCAGTACGGAGCTGGCCGGTGAGCTGGACCGGGCCCAGGAACTGGACCTGGCCGTGGTATCCGTCGACTACCGGCTCGCCCCGGAACACCCCGACCCCCACCCGGTGGAGGACTGCTACGCCGGCCTCATCTGGCTCGCCCGTAACGCCACGGACCTCGGGCTGGACCCGGACCGGATCGTCCTGAGCGGAAACAGCGCCGGTGGCGCGCTCGCGGCAGGGCTCGCGCTGCTCGCCCGGGACCGCCGAGGCCCCCGGCCGCGGGGTCAGTTGCTCCAGTTCCCGATGCTGGACGACCGGTGCGAGACGTTCTCGCACATCCAGATGGAACACGTCGGGCTCTGGGACGGCGCGTCCAACCGGGTGGGCTGGACGGCACTGCTCGGCGCACGGCGCGGCACCGAGGACGTCTCGTACCACGCGGCCCCGGCACGGGCCCGGGACCTGTCGGGGCTGCCGCCGGCGTTCATCGAGGTCGGCTCGGTGGAGGCGCTGCGGGACGAGGGCGTCGCATACGCCGACCGCATCTGGCGGGCGGGCGGACAGGCCGAACTTCACGTCTGGTCAGGTGCCTTCCACAGCTTCGACGAGTGGGTCCCGAAGGCCGCGATCTCCCGCGCGGCCCACGGGGCCCGGGTGTCCTGGCTACGACGCATACTGGCGCCGGAGGGACGGAACACCCGCTGACTCCGGCCTCCATCTCAATCGCTGCTGTTCGCCGAGGGAGGGGAACCCCCTGCCCTCCGGCATCGACATCGAGCGGCGCCCGCACGCCGGGGTCAGCTCGCAGAGCGGCCCGTCGAGGGCGCGCGACACTTCTGCCCGGGGGATCTGGGCCCACCAGTCCGTCCTGCGCGCCGAGCCGACCGTCGCACCTGGCGGCAGCCCCACGCCGGAGGCGGCCGGCGAACTGGGCCGACGCCGGACTGGCCACGGCCGGTCGCTGACCCGGTTCCAACAATCCCGGTAACCATGGCAAAAACGGCCCGTCGGATTTCCGACGGGCCGTCAGGGCGTGTGCTGTTGTCGTCTTACGCCTCTTCCGCTTCCGTCCTGCGCAACTGGCTCACGTCCTCCAGGCATTCGGCGAGGATCCGCCAGATTTCGGCGGCCAGGTCGATGTTGGACTGCTGCTGGGCCTGCTCACCGAGTTCCTTCAGGTGGCGGATGCCCTCCTGCTCGCGGCCCTCCAGGATCATCAGCCGGCTGTCGAGGATGCGCAGCCGTACCTGGTCCCGGTAGGTCACCAGCAGCTCTTCGCGGTTCAGCTCGTCGTACAGCTGCCGTGCGTCCGTGTACCGGCCCTCGTGGAAGGCGAGGTGGGTCTGGAGGGTGAGCAACTCCTGGCGGAGCACGGCCGTACCGATGAGTGCGAGGGCGCCGGCCGCCTCCTGGAGACACTCCCGGCCACGCTCGGTTTGCGGCGGCGTGCTCTGTAGGTGCAGGGAGGCGGCGGCCAGCCGCAGCCGCGCCCACAACGTCAGGTCGACGCCGCTGTCCAGTTCCTTCATGGCCCGCTCGAGGAAGCCCCGGGCGCCCTCGTGGTCGCCCTGCCGGAACCGCACGGTGGCGGCCGACCACAGTGCCTTGATGGCCAGCGTGTCGGACCGCCCCGCCACCAGGTCGACCAGTTCGTCGACGTGCGCCCGGGCATCGGGCAGCCGACTCGTCTCGGCTTCCACGGAGACGAGCGTCAGCAGCGCGCCCCCGGTGTCCGGGACGGCGAGTGCGGCGCCCTTGGCCAGTTGGTAGGCATGGAGTGCCAGCTCCAGTGCCCGTGACACCTCACCCGTCGACCTTAGGGCACGGGCGAGCTGAAATCGGGCCCTGCACTGGAGTTCGGGCAGGGCGAGTTTGTCGGCAACCTGGACCAGTTCCTCCAGGCACGCCAGCTCCTCGGCCCGCTCGCCGCGACGCTGTCGGTACCGCGAGATGTGCCACAAGGCTTGCCAGCGCAGGAACAGGTTCTCCTCCCGCACCTGGGCGAGTACGGCGATGAGGTTCTCGCTGCTCTCGTCGCTCTCCGTGGAGATGGCGAGGGAGAGCGCCTGGGTCAGGGAGCCTCCACTTGGCGGGGTGTCAAACGCCGAGCGCTCGACCCCGAGTGCCTGGACGAGGTAGTTGACCACGCGTTCCGTGGGTTGCCTCGCGCCCGACTCGAGACGGGACAAGTATCCGGTGGAGATCTCCTTGCCGGCCAGCGCGGCCTGCGAAAGATCGCGCTCAAGGCGCAGTTCCTTGAGGCGTTGTCCGAAAGCTGGCTGTTCAAGCATATGAGTCTCACTATTCAGATGCACGGATGCAGCGACAGTACACCGCTCACCCTCCCCCCGACGCTCGGCGAGCAGTCAGCGAACTGAAGGTGCTGCTTGGTCTCAGTGTAGGGAAACGCCGACTGATCAGGCAAGTAACTTGCCAGATTCGATTGTCAACCAATTTTAGCAACCCCATCGATGACAATCGCTTACTTGCCACTCTTGGCAAGACATTGCCATTCGCGACCGGAGTGGGCTAGGTTGGTCTCGCCCTGCTGGGGCTGCGTCCTCGAAAGTCCCCCACCTGCGACTTCATGAATGGATTCGAACATGCTCAGGCGATTTCGTACGGCATCCGCAGCAGCTCTCTCCGTCCTGGTTCTGAGCGCCTCGATCGCCTCTTGGCAACAGGGCATAGACTGGCCCAAGCAGCAGACGTCGATCGTTGCCTTAGCTTCCGACGACACGATTGACTGGCCGTAACACGGGCTGGAGCGGTGGTACCGCCCCTCCCGTCGGCGCGACACATGCGCCGCGGCGTCCCGTTCCTGTGACGGCGGGCTTCTCATGTTCTGCCGAGCGACCTGGCCCTCGCACCCCCTTCCGTACTCGTTCCGCTGAGGCACGCCGTCCACCGGCCCCCTCACCCCCACCCTCACCCCCCCACCCGGACGCTTCGCCATGACTTCGCATCGCTCACCACCGAGCCGGCCCCGCGTCCGAGCCCCGAGCAGCACGGACACCTGATCCTGCCGTGCTTCCTCCCCGCCGACCTGGTGTCGGGGCGCGCGGCGAGGTCGACCACCGGGTAGCCGAAGGGTTGCGCACGCGGTCGATCGCCTCTCGCCTCGACCCGGACGTCCCCGCGGCTCCGCCCGTGATGGAGCTCGAAAGTCTTGGAGCGCGCCGAACCCATCGGCTACGAGTCGCTCCTCCGGGCGCTCAGCAGGCTGATGGGACCCGACTTCGTCTTCCACCACCTGCACAGCGACCGGCAGCGCCTGGACGCCCTGGCACCACGACTACGGCGCAACGGGCCACAGACCGACCGCCCATGCGGTGATCCACCCGCTGCACCACTTGGACAGCATCGACGCCGGCACGCATGTGGACACCGAGCAGCTGTCCGGTGAGGTCGTCACGTCGTCGATGCCTCGTACTGTCAGATCGGCCCCGCCCGGTCACCGGTGAAGCCGTACCGGCGGCCCATGGTGCGGTGCACACAGAGGCTGGGCGTCGGCCATGGTGCCCGGCGGGAGCTGATCGGCCATCTGTGTGCGTGTACTGCTGCACGACGGCGGAGGCGACCGCACCCGGACGGTGGACGAGGTGGCGGCTCGCGCAGACGAGTCCGCACCGACGGCTATTCCCGCCGGGTGACCGGGCACTGCTCGGAAGCCGTCTCGGGATGCCGTCTCTGCGACAGCCGAATCCACAGGTTGAGGCCGACATCGACGTCCCGCTCGTCCGCCGGCCGATCGCAGCCCGGTTTCCGCGGTGGGCCGTTCTGTCGAGTGAGCCGGGTATCGAGTCCGCGGCGGGAAGTGGCGGGCGAACATCACCGGCTGCCCGAGACCTGCGGATGGTCGGTCATCCGTCGGCTCGACGGCACCACCCCGCCTCCCGCCGGTGCCCGGAGGGCGCGGTGTCGGGGCGGCCCTGTCCGCTGCCCTCATCCAACTCCCCTACGACAGAGCTCCCCGTGTGCGGGACATCCACGCACAGGGAGCTCCCTTCCTTCCACCGAGAGCGGGTTTCCAGGCACTTGCCAATTTTGGCAACCTTGCGCCAGACTCTTGCCTGAAGATTCCCGGTCCCTCGACGGGCCACCGGGAAGGCAGACGACTTCGCAGGAGGAGCAAGTATGGGTGCCCCGAAGTTCAGCATCGTGATTCCGTACAAGCAGCGCCTGGACAACATCAAGCTCGCCTTCGCCGCCCTCGCCGAACAGACCATGGACCGTTCGGAGTTCGAAGTCATCATCGGTGCGCTGGAGAACTCGCCGGAATTCGCCTCCGTGTGCGAGGAGTTCTCGGACCGGCTCAACATCGTCACGGTGATGTCGGGCGTCGACTGGAACCTCTGCCACGCCAGGAACCTGGCACTGCGGCACGTGTCCGGGCAGGTCCTCGTCGTTCTGGACGCGGACATGGTCGTGCCCTCGCGATTCCTGGAGAACCTCTACACCCGGTACTTCCAGCACGGGCAGAAGATCTGCGTGGTGGGGCAGATGATCGGCTACAACGACGTCGTCAGGCGTGACGTGGAGGCCGTCGACGTCCGCCCGTTCAGCGACTACCGAAAGGTGCTCGCGGAGCTGGAAACAGAGGGAAACGTCCAGCTCGACTACCGCTGGACTCCTGAGTACGCGTCGGCTTTCGCTCGTTTCCCCTGGGTCTACGCCTGCGGTGCCCTCGTCGCCGTCCCCGCGGCGATCGTCGAGGAGCACGGCCTCACCTACGAGGAGGGCTTCCGCGGCTGGGGGCCCGAGGACCAGGAGTGGGCCCGCCGTGTCTCACTCACGGGCACGCCCATCGTGCTGGGTGAAGGGGTCTACGGCGTGCACCTGCCGCATCCACGCAACCAGGTGGACCAGTCCGAGACGGAGATCATCAACTGGCGGTTCTACCTCTCCAAGTGGCCGGTCCTGGACGTGGAGATGGCCATCGCGTACGACCAGCTCGATGCGGACCGGCTCTATCCGGACGCCGCGCGTGAAGTGGCCGCCGCCGTGCCCGCAGACGGGCAGCAGATGGGTGTCGTGCGTGGCACGACCAACGGCCGCAGTGTCCTCGTGGTGGGCGCCGCCATCGACACCGAGTCGCACACTCCCGCCCCCTGGATCAGCACGATGTTCGACGAGCACACCTCTCGCGAGGTTCTCCCGCTGGCGGGGCTCGCCCTGCCCTACACCGACCAGAGCATCGACGAATGCCGCGTTCTGGCCCCTGTCCTCGAGCTGAGCACGCAGTTCCGCGACACCGTCCTTCGGGAAGCCGAGCGTGTCGCTGTGAAGGTCGTGGCTCCGGAAGCCGCAGCGCCGCGCTGAGACCGCCCCACCGGCGACCGCGCCGGAACGTCGCGGGCCGGGGAGGCACGAGACCGTCATCCCCGGCCCGCCCGCTCGGGCTGGCGGTCGTGAACTCCAACAACGCACTCGGGAAGATGAGGCGGCATGACCGTGACGCAGACGGTGGACGGCGCGGGAGGGGCGGTGCACAGCGGTTTGAGGTTGGCGCTCGACCGGAGGTTCATGGCGTTGGTGTGCGCCACGGCGGTTCCCGTGACGCTGCAGTCGCTCATGTCCTCGTCCAGGACAATCATTGACGCGCTTTTCGTATCGCACCTGGGTACCGATGAGATAGCCGCCATCGGCTATTCCACCCGCGTCATTTTCATCGTCATCATGGCCATGCTGGGAACGGCCAATGGCGGCGCGGTCATCGTCGCTCAGTTCTGGGGCAGTGGCAGTGCGCAGAAAGCCCGCCAGGCCACGACGTTGACCGTTGTGATCGCCGGAGCGATCGCCGTGGTCGTCTGCACCGCCTGCTTCGTCTGGGCGAGGGAGATCATGGCAGTGGGCACGGAGAATTCCCGCGTGATATCGCTGGGTACCGAGTACATCAGAACTGTGATTCCGATGATCATTCCCTTCGCTGTGATATCGGTGCTGGCCGCCAGCCTGCGAAGCCTGGGGCAGGCGAAGACGGCTATGCATCTCGCCCTGATCAGCCTGTTCCTCCATGTGGCTCTGGCATACGGTCTTGTCTTCGGTAACTGGGGAATGCCCGAACTGCGACTGGCCGGGGCGGCCTGGGCAACCGTCATCAGCACCTACGCGGAATGCCTTCTGTTCATCGTGTACCTGTACGGAAGGCGCCATCCCATGGCCTTCCGCATCCGGGACCTCCGCGACGGCGCCGGCAACGGAATCCTGCAGAAGATCTGGCGTGTCGGCCTTCCGGTATCCCTGGGTTCGATGTCGTGGGCGATCGGAATCTTCTGCTACAGCGCCATCGTCGGCCGGGCCGGCACACAGGAGCTCGCGGTTCTGTCGATGATCAACCCGATCGAGGACACCGCCGTGTGCTTCGCGAACGGTGTGGCCACGGCGGCGGCGGTGCTCATCGGGAACAGCATCGGGGAAGGCGCCGACGAAGAGCGCACATGGTGCATGAGCAAGGCCCTGCTGATCTGGAGCACGGCTGTCGCGGCCGTATGCAGTCTGCTCCTGCTGTTGACCAGCTTCTGGGTGGGGAAGATCTACGGGGAAATCGACGGCGAGACGATCGGCGTCGCCCGGGACACCGCCGCAGTCTTGGCATTCGTGTTCATTTTCCGGATGACATGCATGACTCTCCAGAACGGTCTCCTGAGGGCCGGGGGAGATACGGTCTACATTTTGAGGGCGGATCTTACCTGCCAGTGGCTGATCGCCATTCCGCTGACATTCATGGCTGCGCTCGTATGGGATCTCCCGTTCCCGCTTGTCTTTGTCGCCATCAACAGCGAGGAAATAGTGAAGGCCGTCATCAGCGGCTATCGTGTTTATCGCCGCAAGTGGGTTCAGAGGTTCGTCGAAACCGCAACAAGCTGAACAAGGGGACTCGTCCCCGCTGGTTATTCAGGTTGAATTGGCGATGCCCGGCGGTCGTGACGAGTGATGATCCCTGCGGTACGACGGTCTCATGCGGTATGCGCAAGGGGGCGGGCTGGCGCCTGCGGAGCAGGGAAAGCGGGAGGCCGTGCGGCTGGAGGCGGCCAGGTGGTTCGAGGCCGGGGCGGGCACGGCGCGGATCGCGACCGAGTTGCGGGTGACGGACCGGTCGGTGCGCCGGTGGCGGGCGGCCTGGCGGCGAGAGGGTGCTGCGGCGCTGGAACCGGCGGGGCCGATGGCCGTCGAACGGCTGTCGCCGGCGCAGTGGCAGCGGCTGGAGGCGGAGCTGAACGGGGCCCGCTGGCCCATGGCTTCGATGACGAGGATCAGGGTTGGACGCTCAAGCGCGTGAAGCTGCTGATCGGGCGGCTGTTCCACGTCGGTTACACGGTCCAGGGCGTGTGGCGGCTGCTCAAGCGGCACCACGGCTGGAGCTGCCAGGTGCCGGTCCGCCGGGCGCTGGAGCGGGACGAGGCGGCCATCGGGTCCATCCACATGGTGCACCTGCAACTCGGCACGCCGGTGGTGTGGATCCGGGACAACTTGAGCGTGCATCTCCAGCAGGAACTCTTCGACTCCGAAGCGGAACACAGGGACTGGCTGGTCATCTTCCACCTGCCGCCCTACGCACCGGAGATCACCCCGCGGGAAGGCATCTGGAGCCTGCTCAAGCGATCCCGCGCCGGCTTTGCTGCTGCCGACCTCACGCACTTGACCCGGGTCATCAAGCGGAAGCCGAAGAAGATCCAGTACCGTCCGCACCTGATCACCGGTTGCCTGCCGACCACCGGTCTGGACCTCGACGGACTGATCAACAAACCGGACATCACCAATTCAATCCGAGTCCGCACGCTCGGCTCCGCGCGGCCGAACTCCCCATCCGGATCGGCGGAGGATCGACGTAGTGGACCAGCAGGTCGGCACTGCCGGTATAGCCCGGTTCCCCGGTCTCGTGCAGGAGGTGCGTGACGGGAACGGCCGGGTTGCCGGACCGGCGCCGGCGCAGGTGGTCGCGGTAGGGGTGGGCCGGTAGCGGGCGGTTCGGGGATGCGGGCGTAGCGCTTGACGGTGTTCAGGGCGAGGTTCGGTCTGCGGGAGCAGTCGAGCAGGCCGACGCCGGAGTCGAGGAGGGCGTGGACCTTTGTGCCGGCGCTCGCGGGTGGTCTGCTCGCGGACGCCGCCGGGCCGGGGAGGGTTGACGGCGGCCCGGCAGGGGGCGTGGGCGCGGACCTCGGCCAGGACCTTGTCGCACAGGTTCCGCCACAGATGCCAGCGGTCGCTGACCTGCACCGCGTCGGGCAGGACCCGGCGGACCGCCTCGGCGCAGGCGGCCCGAGCCGTCCCGGCAATCGGCACACCCGGACAAGGCATCGGCCTCGTCCATGATCAAGGAACTCCTCGGC
Organism: Streptomyces sp. NPDC051740; assembly: GCF_044453165.1. Taxonomy (NCBI): domain Bacteria; kingdom Bacillati; phylum Actinomycetota; class Actinomycetes; order Kitasatosporales; family Streptomycetaceae; genus Streptomyces; species Streptomyces sp. NPDC051740. The sequence goes on from NZ_JBITCL010000022.1 coordinate 96,863, forward strand.
ACCCACATCGGCGTCACCGCCGGCGCCTGCGCCCACGTCCGACTCGGCGTCCCGGCGCACGTGTCCCCGTCTCGCGCTCGGCGCCAGCGGTAGTAGGTGAAGGAGGGGGCGTTCAGCTCCCCGGGGCACCCTCTCGACTCCTCGTCGATGAGCTCGCTGTCGACCTCGGCGTGCACTCCGAGGTCGACAGCGAGCTCACGCAACCCCACGAGTACTGCCTGGGGGCAGCCGTGGCCTGTGCCCTCTCATGAGCACCGTCTGCCCCTCTGTCACCATCCTCCGCGTCTACCCCACTTGGAGCAGCCAGAACTGGCAGCCCCGGGCCGTCGGCGTGCTTGCGGATCTCGCATCCGGCGGACCTGATCCGCAGGGCCACGAACCGGGGGTACATCCGCTTCAGGCGGGGTGTGGCTGTGCCGCTTCCGGCTGGGCGATGCGGCCGAGCTGTTCCCGTTGGGCGTCACTCCATCGACTCCAGAATGCGATTGAGTGTCCGACGCCCCATCCTGCTCATCGTCGGGTTGCTCTCGACGTAGTACCAGACAAGGCCCATCGCCTGTTCGAAGGCCCATGCCTTGCCGCGCTCCCACTCCAGATCGTCGCAGGCCAGTGTCCGCCGGAGCGCTTCCCGCGGGCCTGACTGCAACAGGTGCCAGGCGCTGACCAGATCCAGCGCCGGGTCGGCCGGGCCGAAGCCGCCGGTGTCGAGTACGCCGCTGAGCCGGTCTCCCGCGACCAGTACATTGCCGGGAATCAGGTCACCGTGGCTCATCACGTCGGCACCCGTGCGCGGTAACTCCCGAAAGTGGCTCCACAACTCGCGCAGCCGGGGCACGTCGAGCAGCCCCTCACTCTCCTCGAAGCACTCCGCCATCCAATCGTCGTGGTCGGTGAGAACGCCGCCACGATTGTCGCCGCTGAAACGCCGCCCCCGCGTCTCGGCGTCCCGCAGGGCTGCGATGAACGCCGCGAGGTCCTCGGCAAAAGGGTCCGACCCGCTGGGGTCGGCATCGAAGGCGACCGTTCCCGGCAGCCATGTCTGGACCGACCACGGCATGGGGTAACCCGCTCCAGGTTTTCCCAGGGCGACGGGTTCCGGGACGGGGAACCGAGACACCTGTGCCAGCTCCGCGCTCGCCTGGGCTTCCTGCTCCAGAACCGTCAGCGCCTCCGCGGTATCGGTCAGGCGTAGTGGGAAACGCGCGGAGAGGTCGTGCCCGATACGGAAGATGGCGTGGACCGTCCCGGTCGACGACACGCGGTGGATCGCCTTGCCGCTCCACTGAGGGAATTGCTCTTGGATCAAGGTCGCAACGATTTCGGTGGTCACGTCCACTTGGTCATCGTGCATGGTCATTCTCGCAGGGCCTTCCACTAAGACCTGTCCCGTAACTGGTCAGAGTGACCAACAATCTCATGGCAACGGGGCCGGCTCAGGTTTCGTGGCGTCCCGGTCACATGGCTGATCGCCGAACGGTTTCCCGCCACTCGGCCACTACATCGTGGGACTCAGCCATGGCGGGATCGCGACTTCCGTCGGGCGCGTAGGCCGGAGACCGGTCTGCGCGGAGCGGCACATGGGCGCAGTACCAGGCCCGCTCGGCGCCTGCTTGCTCCGCCTCTGTGCCGGTCCGCAGACAGTCGAGCAGTGCGGTCATGACTCGGCGGCGCCCGAAGGCGTGGACCGCTGGTTCGACGAACCAGCGGCAGAAGCTGGGGTCCGGGTCGTAGACGGCTGCGGCCAGCAACGGGGCGAAGAACTCTTCGGGCAGGTGGGTGCGTTTGAGTAATGGCTTGCGCACCGCATGGGCCAGGTGCCGTGCGCGGCGTGCTTCCGGCACGTCGGCCGCGTTCCCGAGATCCATCAGCCGCGCCACCTCGGTGACGCATGACAGAAAGGAGTGTGCATCTGGCTTGTTGTGCTCTTCGTCGGCCATGGCGGCATTCTGGACCGGCTCGGGTCGGGAAGGCACGGAGCGCTGGTTGCTTTCCGCCGAGTGAAACGATCATGTTGTGGCTGGTGTGATCACGGCGTCGGTGCCGTCCTGGATAGAGCCCTTCACCGGGCTGAGCTCGCGCTGCTTCGGCAAGTTGGTGACCTCGGTGCGACGCGAGCAAGCCTCGGATCAGCAGCGCGGCCGGCCCTGGGGCCTGCCGCTGGAGGACCGTATCCTGCTGGTGACGGCGTATTGGCGCACGAACTTGACGATGCGACAGCTTGCTCTGTTGTTCGGGATCTCCAGGTCGGCCGCTGACCGGATCATCGACCACATCGGTCCGTTGCCGGCGCTCCGGCAGCGGAAGCAGTTTCGCAAGGACACCGTGCTTATCGTCGACGGCACCCTAGTGCCCACCCGCGATCACTCGGTGGCCGAGCAGCCGAAGAATTACCGCTACTCCACTGCCCACCAGGTCGTCATCGACGCTGACACCCGGCTGGTCGTCGTGGTCGGTCGGCCCTTGCCGGGAAACCGGCACGACTCCCGCGGCTGGGAGGAGTCCGGGGCCAAGGCTGCCGTCGGCACCACAACGACCATCGCCGACGGCGGCTGCCAGGGCACCGGTCTGGTCCTCCCGCACCGTCGCCGCAAGGGCCAGGACCTCCCGGCCTGGAAGGAGAAGCACGACCGCTCCCATAAACAGGTCCGTGCCCGCGTCGAGCACACCTTCGCCCGGATGAAGGGCTGGAAGATCCTCCGCGACTGCCGCCTCAAAGGCGACGGCGTGCACCATGCCTTGCTCGGCATCGCCCGACTGCACAACCTTACCTTCGGCGGTTAACCGAGCAGCCAGCACGCCGACCACCCAAGCCCGGGCTGCGGCAAAGATCGTTTACGGGACAGCCCTTTGTGGTTGACGGCCAACGGCTATGGCGTCATCCCCGAGGCGACCGTCTGCCTCTACCAGCGCTCTGGCGTATCTGTCGCCCCGTCACCGGGGTCAGCCCGAGACAGGCTGGCGTCGTCTGTACGCCATCGAGCGACGCCGACCCGGCCATCTGAGACTTTGTCCTCGCCTGCCTGCGTCACCGCTCGCCGTACCGGGCGGACCCAAGCGGACATCGCGGACAGGGACCAACGGGTTGAGCACGGTTCATCCCTTGCCTTAGATTCTGAGGATGTTACGGGGGACGGATCCACAGTCGGCAAGCGCAACGGACCAGCGGATCGCCTTGGCCCATGAGTGGGACGAACTGGTGGCCCGCGTGCGCCGGTTAGGACCTCAGTTCGCCTCGTTCCTGGCACCGCCGCGCGCACAGGACCTCGTGTCGGCGGTCGGTGACGGTACCGGTGTGCTGGTCAACGTGGCCAGCGAATGCCACGCGCTCCTGGTGACGGCAGCCGGAGTGACGGCCGTGCCTCTGCCCGGCCTGTCCGCCGAGGAGGTCGCCGACCGCACCGCGAGGCACCTGACGGGACTCCGCCGGACAGACCTGGCCGCTCAGCGGCTGCACCACACACAGCAGCGGGTCCGGGCGCGCAGGGTGCCCGCCACCTACCAGGCCCACCACGCCGCCAAGATCGAGATGGGCAAGGCCCAGACCGAGCTGGACGGGACCTTGGTACCGCAGCTCACCTGGCTCTGGGACACCGTCGCCGAGCCGGTCCTCCGGGCAATGGACGCTTCCACGACAGCCGGCGCCGACGCCAGGCACAGGATCTGGTGGTGTCCGACCGGACTGCTGTCCTTCCTCCCGCTCCACGCCGCCGGGCACCACGACGGGAGCGGCCGTACGGTCCTGGACCGCACCGTCTCCTCCTACGTTCCGACCCTCCGGGCGCTGGCCCGGGCGACCCGTTCGCCGGAACCGGAGCCGACGGAGAACGACAAGTTGCTGGTGGTCGCCGTCCAGGAGGCAGACGGCATGCCTCCCCTTCCGCAAGTCGAGAACGAACTCCAGGCGCTGAAAGACGCGTTCGGGTCCGACCGGCTGACTGTGCTCAAGGGTCCGGACGCCACTCGGGAAGCGGTCCTCGGCCAACTGCCGAAGCACCGCTGGGCACACTTCAGCTGCCACGGTCGGCAGGACCCGCTCGCCCCGTCCAACGGCGGACTCCTCCTCACCGACGGGACCTTGGGCATCAGGGAACTCGACGGCCGCTCCTACAGCGGCGACTTCGCCTTCCTCTCCGCCTGCATGACGGCTTCCGGCGGACTCTCGCTGAGCGACGAGGGCATCACCATCGGGGCCGCGCTGCACTACTCCGGCTTCCGGCGTGTGGTGGCCACCCTGTGGTCGATCGACGCGGACATGGCCACTCGGCTCACGCGTGAGGTGTTCGGATCACTGACACGGAGCGGACTGTTCCGCCCGCGGGATTCCGCGACCGCCCTCACGGAGGCCGTGATCGGGCTGAGGAACGAGAACGCCGAACACCCCAGCCGGTGGGCGGCGTTCACCCACATCGGCCCTTGAGACGCCCCGCCCGTCCGCCCGACGTCACATCTCAGGAGGCCCTTCATGTCACTCGTACCGTACGAAGAGATCCACAAGGACGAGTACGCGGAGGAAGCGGCACAGCAGTTCACCTTCATCCAGATCGGAAGCGGCACTGCCGAACTTCACGGACCGTGCCCGCGCTGCGGTCACGCCATCCGGGTTCCCGTGGTCGACGGGGTCTACAAAAGTTTCTGGCCGCGGCGCCGGAACAACGCCGGGCCGATTCCGCTCCCTGGAAACGTCCGCGAGGAAGACGTCATCTGCACCTGCGAGGAGGAGCATCCCGGTCGGCGGGAAGGCCAGTTCGGTTGCGGCGCCTGCTGGTCACTGGAGATCACCACGTCATGAGCGTCTCCATTCGTCCGGGCCGCCCCATGGACGCGTCCGACGCCGCCCGTGCTCGGGAGCACCACCAAGCCCTGCGGGCCGAGCTCCCCCTCGTGCGCGAGGCCGCCCACTCCTGGCGGATCGGTCTGGGCGGCCTGCTCCTCGCGCTTGTCGCCTTCAGCCTGATCCGGGGCCCGAGTGAGGTCGACAAGGTGGAGCCGCCCTGGAACGTCGTCATCGGCTGCCTGCTGCTCGTCTCCCTGGCCACGGGTGCGTACGGCGCGTACCGCCTGCTGAGCGCCCACAACGGCAGGCCCCGGCCTCGTCCGGTCGACCGCCGGACCTCCGCGTCCACCCAGAATCACCTGCTGGCATTGACGGCCTTGAAGGACCTGCGTCACGGGATCACCGCGACATTTCTCTGCACGATGTTCCTGGTGGCTGCCGTGGGCACCACCTGGTACGGGCCGGAGAAGGCGAAGCCGAAGCTGCTGGTGCGCACCACGACAGGCGCCGTGCTGTGCGGTGACGGGGCGACCGGCGACGGACGTCGCCTCACCCTGAAGACCAAGCCGGGGCGGGTCGGTGTCCCGCTCTCGGACATCCTGGTTGTCGAGACGGTGGAGAAATGCCCGTGACGCCACGATCCGGTGACCAGGACGACGCGGACGCGCACGAGGAGAGGGTCTACTTCGTGGAGAACGCGGACGAGGCCCGGCTGTCGGACCTCGACGCCGCGATCGAGTCCAACGAGGCACACCTCGCCGCCCACCCCGACTGCCCCCTTCGATGCCTCTACCAGGCCGTGACAGGCAACCTCCGCGCCGCCCGCGGCAAGCGGACGGAGAGCCGGGAGGACCTGGTCAGGGCCGTGGAGCTGCTGAGGGCGGCGACAGCCAACCCGCAAACCCCACCCGGTCTCCGTGGCACTCTTCTCTTCAACCTCGGCAACCTGCTCACCAAGGGGGAGCTCGCCGAGTCGTTCGGCAATCTGAGCGAGGGGGTCGGCGCCTACCGGCAGGCACTCGAGTTGCTGACCGGCGAGGAGCGCCTCGCCTGTGTGTCCAACATGCTGCCGGAGCTGCTGGCCGTCGCCGAGCGCTCGGATCGTCCCGAGCCGCGCGAGGAGGCCCAGGGCCTCGCCTTCCGGTTCCTGGACGAGGCCGCCACCAACCCCGTTTCGGAAAGTTGCGTCTGGAACACGCTGATCGATTGCGTCCACGCACAAGCGGTCATGCCGGACCTGCATCTCGCCTTGATCACCAAGGCGGAGACGCTCGCCCACCGGCCCGCGTCCGACAGCGTCCGCGGGCTTCGGTACCACCGGCTGGGGCAACTGTTGAACCACGTCTGGGACCGGACCGGGGACCGAAGCCTGTTGACACGGTCGATCGAGGCGTACCGCCAGGCTGCGGCGCTGCGCCCCACCGAGGGCACGTCGGTGGCCAACCTGGGTCTCGCCCTCAGGGAAGCCGGCGCACTCGACGGGGACCCGGAACTCCTCGAGGAGGCCGTCGGCTTCGGTCTCACAGCTCTGGAGTTCACTCCCGAGGACTCCGACGACCATGTGTCGATGCGTGGCGATCTGGCCGCCGCCCTCACCCACCTGAGCGAATTCCGGGACCAGGAGGACAACCTCCGCGCCGCTCTGGATCAGACCACAGAGGTCGTCGAGCACGGGAGGCGCACAGGAAACTTCCAACTGCTGCGGAACTTCCTCCCGAACCTGGCGATGGTGCGACTGCGGCTGGGCATGGTGACCGACGACCGGGACCTGAAGACCGAAGCCCTTGACGCATACCGTGAAGCGTTAGCGCTTCCCCTGTCGCCACAAACTCGCGCCATGCTGCTCATCAATTACGGGTCCACACTGGCCCAGCTGGCCGAGCACGACGACCGTCCGGCCGCTGAGCTCCACCAGGCCAACCAGGCCATGGCCGAAGCTCTCTCCCTCCTGCCGGACGGCGAACCGCAACTGGGCGGGTTCCTCCACGCCTACGCGGTCAACGTGCTCACGCTGACGATGCACGACGACAGTGCGGCGGCCCACGACACGGCTCTCGCCGCATGGGAACGCATCCTCGCCCGGGCCACGTCCTGCTCCCTTCCCGGACCGGCCATTCTGTGCCGGGCGCTCCTGGCGATCAACTACTGGCGTCGCTACGACCACGGGACGGATGTGGGGGACCTCGCACGCGCCATCGACCACGGCGAACACGCGCTGCGCGACCGACAGCCGGGCCTGACGAGCGAAGTAGGGCAGCTCACCGTCTACGCCGTCGCCGAGGCCTACCGTCTGCGCGCACTGGCCGGCCACGACCCCGCCGACTTCGAACGCGCTCTCTCATGGGTGACCGAGGCTTTGGAGCGTCCGGACGTCCCCCCACGCATGCGGCGAGACTTCCTGACCGTCCGGTCCGCCACCCATCACGACCGCTTCAACGTCTTCGGTCGGCCCTCCGACCTCGACGAGGCGCTGAACTACGCCCAGCAGGCGGTCGCCGCTCCCGTCCCGACGGGACCGGAGTCGGCCACCCGTAATCAGCTGGCCACCTGCCTCAGCCAGAAGTACCAGCAGAGCGGCGTGGTGGAGCACTTGGACCGGGCACTGGAGATCTGGCGTGCGACCTGGTCGTCCATCCGCACGAGGCTCGGTGGGGAGGACGGCGATCCGCCCGCCCGCTACGGCGACTACGCTCTCTCCATCGCCTACAACCTGGCGACCGCACTCGCCCAGCGCTACAACCTCCACCGCATTCCCTCGGACCTCGACGAGGCGCTGGACACGATGGCGATCGTTCTCCGCCACACGCCCGAGAACCACTCGCTGTGGCCGGACCGGTTGACCGCCGCGGCGAACATGCTCTATAGCCGCTGCTCACGCGACGACTCGCCCGACGACCTCAGCCAGGCCCTGCCCTACGCGGAACAGGCCGCGGCCACCGCGAATCCGGGATCACACGCCCACTTCAACGCTGTCGCCGCCCTGCTCGCCGTCCATGCCCATGGCTGGGACACCCATGGCGGCGTCTCTGCGGACAACGGCGGCACCGAGCCCGACGCCGAGGCGCCCGGCGACGACCTCCTCGGCGGTCACACCGAGTCGCTCGACCAGGCCATCGAGTTCGGTCTCCGGCAGGCCGAGTCGGAGGAGGGGCTGCCCCTCAGGAGCTGGATCCCCCTGACGCACAACACCGCCATCACGCTCTACATGCGGTGGCGTGCCTCCGGAGACCACAAGGATCTGGACCGCTCCATCTCCCTCCTCCGGCAGGTGCTCCACCGGGCAGGCCTCGAACGCTCCCCGCTGTCGGCTCTGGTGTTGGGAGTGACGCTGCTCCACCACTCACGGACCGACGACATGGTGTGCGCCCTTGATTCGTCGGTTTCCGTCCCGGAGGCACGGCGGGAGGCCGCCGCTGCCTTCCGTTCCCTGGCTACCTGCGTCTCCGCCCCCTCCAGGACGCGTTTCCAGGCCGCCCGCAGATGGGCCACGGTCACCGGCCGCCCGGACGAGGAGACCCTGGCCGCCTGCCGGCAGTTGATGGAGCTGATGCCGCTGGTCGCCTGGGTGGGAGCCCCCCGGACCGTTCGGGAGGCGGTCCTCGAGGACGAGTCGGTCCTGACGCCCATGGCGGCCCTGGCCGCCCTTGAGGCGGGCCGGCCCGCCGAGGCGGTGGAGTTCCTGGAACTGGGGAGAAGTGTCCTCTGGTCCCAGAGCCTCAACCTGCGTACCGACCTCGCCGAGATCGAGGAGGCGGACCCTGAGCTCGCCGCCAGGCTCGCCGCGGTCCGCGAGGCCCTGGATTCTCCCGCGGCGGACGGCGAGGCAGCGGACCTTCCGTCGGTGACCGAACCCTTGGGACAGGTTCCCCCGACCCCCGTCGACCCCGACTGGAGCGCGAGGATCCAGGAGGCACAACGAATCTCGGTGAGCGGCGACAGGGACAGCCTGTACGACCACCTCGGCCCGTTGACCAGTGCCGACGATCCCCGTGTCGCCGGTTACGCGGAGTTCGGCCGGGGCCTTGCCCTCATCGACCGCGGGGAACCGGAAGCCGCCCGTGAGGCACTCGTCCGTGCCTCCGAACACGACAGCCCCTTCGCCGCCGCCGCAGCCAACACGCTGGGCAACCTGCTGCTGGCGACCCATGACTACGCGGGCGCCCGGGCCGCCTACGAACGGGCCCGCGACTCGGACGACCAGGAGGAGTCCGTTTCGGCGGCCGCGAGGCTGGGGCGGCTCGACGAGATCGAAGCCGCTGAGACCCGGCTCGCCCCCGGTCCGGCCCGCCTCCTGGTTCTCGGTGACGTCCCGGAGCTCCTCGCCATGGCAGGTCATCTGCTGCAGCAAGGGCAGTTCTCCGAGTGCCGCCTCTTCCTGGAGCGTGCCTTCCCGCGCATCCCGTTCGAGGGCCATCCCGCGATGGCCTCGTCCCTGGCCCTGGTCCGCCAGCGGACCGGTGACGTACCGGGGGCCCGCAGCGCCTGGGAACTCGCTCTCAGCGCCGAGGATCCCGAGGTCGCCGCGTACGCCGCCCTGCGTCTCGGTGATCTCCTGACCTGCGAGTACACGCTCGACGAGGCCCGCTCAGCCTATGCCCGCGCCCTGGACTTCCCTGGTTTGGCCGACGAGGCCCGCGCCCGCCTCGCGGCCCTCTCCGTCCCCTCCCCCGACGAGCCCTCCGACGCCCAGGAGACCCCTCTTGCGTTCGACTACGGTTACTGGCTGGCCCACCGCCGCCCCATGGAGGAGGCCCTCACCGCCCTGAACCAAGCCATCGGGGCAGGGTGCGCTGATCCCCGCGTCCACTACTACCTCTGCGACGTCACCAGACTTCACGGGAACCCCGAGCCGCAGTGGAGCACGGAATGTCTCCACCGTGTGCTCGCCCTGTCCCCCGGCACCGGTACGCCCTTGGCCCTCATCGCCAGATCTCGCTTGCGCGAGCTCCGCGGAGACCAGGAGGGCGCCATCAGCATCCTCGACGACGCCTACAGCGCCGCCGTCACCCAGGGAGACGCGGAACTCGCCACCGTCGCTGCCCTGACACAGGCCTCACACCACCACCGTCGCAAGGACTTCGACGACGCCCACGACGCCTACCAGCGGGCGATCCGCGCCGGTCACCCCCAGCTCTCCCTCGCCGCCGCCTTCTACATGGCGGTCATGCTCGGCGAGGCCGGTCGTGAGGAGGAGTCCCGCAGCACGTACCGCCACCTCATGACCAGCGGGCACCCGGTCCAGGGCGGCATGGCAGCCATGAACCTCGGCATGAGCCTGGGCAGAGCCGATGACATCGACGGCGCCGTCGAGGCCTTCAAGTGGGCCGCCAACGGAGCCTGGGAGGAGTCGGCGGCCCACGCCAGGGACATGCTGGCGAGACTCTCCGCCGACTCCTCCGACGCGCCGGACTCCCCCGACCCGGATGCCGCAGCTGATCAGGACACTGAGGGTTTTCCATCTTGATCAGTTGGCGAGTTCGAGGGCCAACTGATCAAGATGGAAAACCCTCACTCAGTCATGAAGGCTGCGTGCAACTCACGCTCGCCTCAAGGGACGAATCCGGCGGCAAAGGCCGATACCAGGGTGTCCGCCCTCAGCAGCAGCTCAGGGCTGGAAGTTCCCGCCACACGGACAGAAACCTCATCGCCACCCACGGCCTGGACAAGGTGCGCTTCAAGGTGATGGTCCGATCCGACGAGTGGACAGCTGTACCAGCGACCCAGGTGCTCATCATCGGTGGCGGCAAGGCCGAGTTCGACCGCCTGCCAGTCGGTGCCATCGAAGTCATAGCCGGCGTAACGCGCCAGGAGAGCCAAGAAGGGCTGGACGTTCCCGCTCCAGATCCAGCCCTCTACCGCGCGTTCCCGGTCGCTCTCTGTCATCCGGCCAGAGTGCCACATGCGGCACGTGCGCTCCCTGCCATATGTCCGTTCGCGGAACCGGGGCCAGAGCCATTCTCAAGGCTCTGGCCCCAGTTCCGTGAAGATGCGGGTCAGTGACAGGGAGGGGCCGTCCCTTCCTGGGTGTCCGTGCCGCCGCGTTCAATGCGTTCAGGGACGTAGGGACAGTGGTCGGCTGTCTTGTGATGATCGACGGTTGGGCCGGTTCATGCCTGGAACTCGGTGAGGTCGATGGCGTGAACGCGCAGTGGGTAGCCGTACACCGGGTGGGCCGTCTCCCGCTCGGGCGTCATGCCGAGCTTGCGGATGACGTTCTCGGAGGCGTTGTCCCCCACCCGGTTGATGCTGATGACACGGTCCAGGCCGCGGTCCTGGAGTGCGAACTCCAGTGTGGCGTGCGCGGCTTCGGACGCGTATCCCTGGCCCCAGAACGGTGAGCCGAGCCGCCAGCTGATCGCCACGGCGGGCATCACCTCCGGCAGGAACTCGGGCACGGACAGTCCCGTGAAGCCGATCAGTTCGCCCGAAGCCAGCAGTTCGACGGCGAAGAGTCCGAAGCCCTCCTCGTCCCACTCCTCCTCCCACCGTTCGATGTCCTCGGCCGTGTGGTCCAGGTCGCGCACCGAGCCGTCGTCAATCCAGCGCATAACCCGTGGGTCCGCGTTGATGTCCGCCATCGGCGCGAGGTCGTCGTCGTGCCAGCTACGGAGGAGAAGACGGGGTGTGCGGATCTCGGTCATGCGCCCATCCTGCCGAACGCAGGCACCACATCGGTAATCCGGCGCTCGCCCGCCCTGCCGCTTCGAAACCGCAACGCGTCAGTCCCTCGCACCGCACACCGTGACGGGGGAAACATCGGGCCGACGGCCGGGCGGACGACGCGCCGCTTCGACAGTGCGGTCGAGCGGCCCGACCGATTCGGTGGCAGCCTGCCGCAACACCAAGATCATTCACAGAATCGCGGCCAGAGCCGATTTCAAGGAGCGCCATCATCCTGGCGGCTCCCATTGACCTGCCTGCTCCAGCACGGCCCCACCGCGTCCGCATGACGGCCCGTCGCCCACCCCGACCAGCGGGTCGGCTGGATGCACACCCGCCACCCCCGACCACCACCATGGTCAGGGCCGTGGTCGGGATCGTGGCCAGGCGTTACGCAGACCCGACCACAGCCCCCACCACAGCAGGTCAACGCCATGCGCAGACACTGCGCAGACCAGGACGGTGGATCCGCGCAGACGTCCTCCGGGGGTCAGTGGTGCGTTCCGACATGCCCTGCTGGTGGCGCTCCTGGACTCGGCGGACGCGTTCACCGGGAGCCCTGGGATCTTAGGGCTCCCGCGTGAGCGGCCGTGCGTGGCGTCAGCGTGAGAACTTTTCGACGGCCGCCGGGGTGACGGGGGTGAAGAAGTTGACGAGGTTGCCGTCGGGGTCACGGAACAGCAGCGACCGGTTGCCCCAGGGCATCGTGACGGGCCCGTTGACGAAGTCGGTGACGAAGCCGGTCAGGTTCCGGTGGACGCGGTCCACGTCGTCGACGAGGAACTCGGTGATCACGCTGTGGTTGTCCGCCGGGCGGGCGGAGCCCGGGGCGAACAGCGGGACGGTGCGGGTGCCGGCGATCGCGAGGGTGGCGCCCGCGGTCCTGAGTTCGGCGAAGTCTTCGGTGGCCCACGTCGCCCGCGTCCCTGTGGCTCGCTCGTAGAAGTCGACGAGGCGCGCTACGTCGCTGGTGATGATGCGGATCGAGACGAAGTCCATGGGGATCTCCTTGGCTGTGCTGGGGGCGTGCACCGCGCAGGCTAGGAGAAATAGTGGACAGAATCGGTCCTGTATTCACGTTAGGCTGCGGACATGCCTCGACCCACCGCCCGCGTGCTGACACTCCTGGAGCTGCTGCAGTCGGGCGGCACCCGGACGGTGGCAGAACTGGCCGACCGGCTCGGCGTCGAAGGGCGCACCGTGCGGCGGTACGTGGACCAGCTGATCGACCTGGACGTGCCCGTGGAATCGGTGCGCGGCCGCTACGGCGGGTACCGGCTTGGCCCCGGGTACCGCTTGCCTCCGCTCATGCTCAGCGACGACGAGGCGCTGGCCGTGCTGCTCGGCCTGGTCGCCGGCCGCCGAACAGGGCTGACGACGACGCAGCACACGGCAAGCGAGACGGCATCGGCGAAGATCCGACGGGTGCTGCCCAAGCACCTCGCCCGTCGGCTCGACACACTCCTGGACGCTCTCGCCTTCACGGATCAGCCCGGCGAGTTCGACACCCCGGACGCCGGGGTCCTGCTCACGATCGCCGATGCGGTGCGCCACCACCGACCGGTCTCGATCCGCTATACCGACCGTGACGGACGGCGCAGCGAACGCACGCTGCACACGTACGGGGTCGTCGCCCATGCGGGCCGGTGGTACGTCACGGGCAAGGACGCCCGGATCAGCGAGGACCGGACCTTCCGGCTCGATCGCATCGCGGACGCGCGGACCCTGCCCGGTTCATTCGAAGCGCCCGTGGGCCCCGGTCCGGCACAGCGCGTGTTGTCGGGGTTCGCCACGGCCGAGTACCAGTATGAGGTGACCTTGCGGATCCACGGGACAGTTGAGCAGATCCGCACCCGCCTTCCGGCCAGCGTCGCGAGCCTGGAGGAGTGCAAGTCTGAGGTTCCCCCGTTCCTCGGGATTTGTCAGGGCCAGTTATCGGCGCTCACCGTGTCGTGGACGCAGTGCCGGATGTGGTCGTCGAGCAGGCCGAGGGCGACTTCTTGCAGGGCGTGGGTGACGGCGCTGACCTGAGTGAGGATGTCGATGCGGTACCGGTCCTGGTTCACCATGCGGGTGACACCTCGTACCTGGCCCTCGACCTTGTGCAGCCGGGACAGGTGGTCGTCCTTGTGGTCGGCGTAGCCGCGCGTGACGGTGTTCGCTGTCGGATCCGCGATGGGGGTGTGGGCGGGGATGGTGGTCATCGGTTGTGTCCTCCCTCGCGTGTTCCGCCTGCTGCCGGTGTGGGGTATCGGCCCGGGTCGGCCTCGAATGCGGCCGCGCAGGGCGTGGAGCAGAAGAAGTAGCTGCCCGATGCAGTGTCGCGTCGCTCGGCGGCGGTTGCCGGGTCCAGATGCATCCCGCACACCGGGTCCACGGCCATCGCTTCCCCGCCTGGCGGGTGCTCGTGGCCGGTGCCGGACCCGGGCGAGTGGTGGGGCTGTCCTTCGACGTCGGCAGCAGCGGGCTGGGCCGTGACGCGGTTGGCCGCGGACTCCACTCGAGGTGTGGCGGGTGGCAGCGGGCTGGTGTGCCAGCGGCGCAGGCGGGAGGAGTTGGTGACGACGGACAGGGAGGACAGGGCCATCGCGGCGGCGGCGATGATCGGGCTGAGCCGGATGCCCCACAGCGGGTAGAGGGCGCCGGCGGCGAGCGGGATACCGACGGCGTTGTAGATCAGGGCGAAGAACAGGTTCTGCCGGATGTTGCGCATCGTCGCCCGGGACAGTCGGATGGCGGTAACGACCCCGCTGAGGGAGCCGGAGATGAGGGTGATGTCGGCGGCCTCGATGGCCACGTCGGTGCCGGTGCCGATGGCCAGGCCGACGTCGGCGGCGGCCAGGGCGGGGGCGTCGTTGATGCCGTCGCCGACCATGCCGACGGTGCGGCCCTCGCCCTGCAGGCGGCGGATCTCGTCGGCCTTGTGCTCGGGCAGCACCTCGGCCAGCACTCGGGTGATGCCCACCTGGGCGGCGATGGCGGCGGCGGTGCGGGCGTTGTCGCCGGTGAGCATCACGACATCGACGCCCATGCGCTGCAGGGTGGTGATGGCGGCGGCGGAGTCGTCCTTGATGGTGTCGGCGACTGCGAGCACCCCGGCGGGCCGCCCGTCGATGGCGGCCAGGACAGGCGTCTTGCCCTGGGCCGACAAGGCGGAGGCGACGGACGCCGGCAGGGTGGTGTCGATGCCGACGGCTCCCAGCAGCCGGGCGGTACCGACCAGGACGGCACGCCCGTCCACGGTGGCCTGGACACCTTTGCCGGTGACCGAGTCGAAGCCGGTCGCGGCCGGCCATGGCAGGCCGCGGTCACGGGCGCCGGTGACGATGGCCTGTGCCAGCGGATGCTCGCTGTCTGCCTCAGCCGCCGCCACCAGACGCAGCAGGTCGCTTTCCTCGACACCGTCGGCCGGGTGGACATCGGTCAGGACGGGTTTGCCCTCGGTGACGGTGCCGGTCTTGTCCAGCACCACGGTGTCCAGCTTGTGCGCGGTCTCCAGGGCCTCGGCGGAGCGGATCAGGATGCCGGCCTGGGCGCCTTTGCCGGTGCCCACCATCACCGACAGCGGAGTGGCAAGCCCCAGCGCGCACGGGCAGGCGATGATCAGGACCGCGACCGCGGAGACCAGGGCGAGGGTCAGCGCGGGCGAGGGACCGGTGGTGAACCAGACCGCGAAGGTGCCGATCGCGATGGCGATCACTGCGGGCACGAAGTACGCCGAAACCGCGTCGGCGAGCCGCTGGATGGGAGCCTTGGACGCCTGGGCCTGCTGCACGAGCCGGATGATCTGGGCCAGCATGGTGTCGGCGCCGACCTTGGCCGCCCTCACGCGCAGGGACCCGGTGCCGTTGACGGTGGCCCCGATGACGATGTCGCCGGTGTGCTTGGTGACCGGAATGGGCTCGCCGGTCACCATGGACTCGTCCACCGCGGAGGAACCGGAGAGGACCTCGGCGTCGACGGGGATCTTCTCGCCGGGCCGGATGACCACCTCGTCGCCGACGGCCACGTCCTCGACGGGAATCTCGGTCTCGGTTCCGTCGCGCACGACGCGGGCGGTGTGGGCCTGCAGGCCCATCAGGGCGCGGATGGCCTCGCCGGTGCCGGCCTTCGCGCGGGCCTCCAGCAGTCGCCCGAGGAGGATGAGGGTGAGGATGACGCCGACGGCTTCGTAGTAGACCTCGCGCACGTCTTCCGGCAGCAGGGAGGGGGCGAGGGTGACCAGCAGGCTGTAGCCGTACGCGGCAGTGGTGCCGAGAGTGATGAGGCTGTTCATGTCGGCGGCGCGGTGGCGCAGGGTCAGCCAGCCCGTCACATGGATCGGCCGGCCCGTGTAGAACATCACCGGCGTGATCAGCGCCAGCTGCAGCCAGTGGTTCAGCATCCAGCCCGGCACCCAGTCGGCGCCGAAGAGCTCGTGCGCCATCACGGCGAACAGCACCGGGGCGGTGAGCACCGCACCCACGGCCACCCTGCGGGTCAGATCCTTGATCTCCGTCTGCCGCTCGGCGGCATCCGCGGCCTCCGCATCGGCGGCCTCCGTTTCCTCGCCGCCCGCCGAAGCTGGGTGCGCAGCGTCGGTGTCATGGCCGTCGCGTGAGGTCGGAAGGGCTGCCGGGGGGCCGTCGGCGGGTTCGACCAGCAGTGTTCCGTGGATCATGTTCATGCCGCAGGCGAAGCCGAAGGACCCCGCCCGGTCCGGAGTCAGCCGCACGGCGGTACGCGTGTGGGCAGGCAGTCCGGCGCCGACCTTGAGCTCGGGGAAGACCACCCGGGAGGTGCACTCCCCGGATTCCTGCCGGTCGAAGACCAGCTCCACGGGCGTGCCCTGGCGGACCTTGACCAGGCTGGGACTGTAGCCGCCCCGCACCGTGATCTCCACTCGCTGCACTCCGCCTTCCACCCGGGCGGCACCCGCACGGCGAGGGCCGAAAAAGAACCAGCACAGCGCGGCGATCAGACCTGCGGCAGCGATGACAACGACGACGTCGATGGCACCCACGGCGGTCCGCCTCCCTCCGGCTCGCTGCTTCCAGCCTCCGCCCGGCTACTCCTACCTGGTAGGGGCTGAACGGCCCACCCGGTCGGGGCCATCCGGCCCCCGCGCGCCGCCCCCGGCGGAGGGACGATGCATATGAGGACACAGGATCCCCAAGGGCGCCGGGTCTTCGGGCCCGCACCCGATCGCCGAACGATCCGAAGCAGGTGAATGGCGATGTTCTGGTACGGCCACGACGTCAGCGGATGGGGCTGGTTCGCGATGTCCGCCAGCATGATCCTGTTCTGGGCGTTGATCATCACAGTGGGCGTGCTGCTCTTCCGCGCTGTGAACCGGCCTCACGAACACACCCGCACCCCCGCCGCGCCGCAGACACCCGAGCAAGTCCTCGGGGACCGGTTCGCCCGCGGGGAGATCGGCGAAGAGGAGTACCGGCGCCGCCTGAACGCCCTGCGCGCCGGCCCTCTCGCCAAACCCTGAAAGCCGGCCGCACCGGCTACGGCACCTCCGCTGAAGGAGGCTCGTGAGGAACCAGCGCAACTACGGCATGTACGCGCTTGCCGCCGCGATTGTCGTCGTCGGAGCCCTGATTGTCGGCGCCTCGTTGGAGAGCCTCATCTGGCTCGTCCTCGTGGCCGCCTGCCCGCCGATGATGTTCTTCATGGTGAAGGGCATGCACGGCGGTCACAGCCGCGACGAGCGGGACGACGACCTGCTGCACAAGCGCCACCAGTAGTACTGCGGGAGGCCAGCCGCAACCGGGTGCTGTGGATGTTGCTCATCGCGGTGCCCGTGGTCTTCATCCTCCTCACCGTGGCCACCACCCCAGAGAAATCCACATCGCTGACCGTACGCGAGGGCGGCCGTACCCTCCTTCAGCAGGCGTGGCTGCCCGACATCCACGGCGGCACCATGGCACCGATCGCTATCGCATCCCTGGTCACGCTCGCCGGGCTGTTCACCGTCCTGAATGCCCGCGCGGGTGACCAGCGCCTGTCCCTCGCCGGGTTCCGCCCCGCCGCCCTGCTCGCCTCCCGCCTGACCGTGGTGGCCCTCGGTGCGCTGCTGGCCACCGCCGCCTCCCTCGTGGTGACCGCCGCCGTCTTCGGCGCCCGCCAATGGGGCCTCTACATCGCCGCGAGCGTCCTGATCGCCCTCGCCTGCGGCCTCATCGGCGTCATGCTCGGCCCGCTGTTCGGCCGTGTCGGCGGAGTGCTCATCGCCTTCCTGGTGCCCTTCATCGACCTGGGCCTCGAGCAAAGCCCCATGCTCCGCCCCGACCCACCCGGCTGGGCGCACGCCCTGCCCGGCTATGGCGCCACCCGCGTTCTCATCGACGCAGCCCTCACCCCCGCTTTCGACGGAACCGGCCCCCCGCTCATCGCCCTCGCCTGGCTGACCGGCCTCACCCTCGCCGCAGCCGTCCTCTTCCGCCGCACCGCCACCGTTCTCAGATGGCCCCGGCAGCGTTGGGCACACGACCCCACGTCCTCTCGAGCGAGCCGGTGAAGCAAACGGCGATACGGCTAGCTCACGCACCACCGGTGAGAGCGCCTCGTGTCAGGGCATCTCACAACCCCTTCGTACCTCCTGCGTCGGCCGCCGCAACTCCCGCGGCATCCGGGAACAAGCTCCGACCGCAGCCTTGCCGTCAGCGCCGACGGAATTCCTCGAATCACTGAGGCCGTAGGTGGGAGGTCCTGGAGCGGGAGCTGTTTGCGGCGCTTGGCGCGGTGATACCCGAGGGGCATCCACCGGCGGGTGTTCTCACACCCTGCCCCGCGGCAGAACAGGAGCGACCCTGTGACCACTTCCGTCAACGACATGCTCCGCACCTACCCGGCCGACCTGGGCGGCGTGGACCGGGAGGCCATGGCCCGGTGCATCGAGGAATGCCTGGCCTGCGCGCAGGCGTGTACCGCGTGCGCGGACGCGTGCCTGTCGGAGGGCATGGTCGGCGAGCTGACCAAGTGCATCCGCACGGACATGGACTGCGCCGATGTCTGTACGGCGACCGCGGCCGTTCTGTCCCGGCACACCGGCTACGACGCCAACATCACCCGGGCGGTGCTTCAGGCCTGCGCCACCGTCTGCAAGGCGTGCGCGGACGAGTGCGCCGCCCACGCGGACATGCACGAGCACTGCCGCATCTGCGCCGAGGCCTGCCGGCGCTGCGAGCAGGCGTGCAACGGCCTGCTCGCCTCCCTGGGCTGAGGGACGCAACCGCGCGGGCCGGGCGGTTCCCTCTGGTTGTCGAGGGAACCGCCCGGCCCGCGTGTGTGCTGGCGGCGAGTGCGTCAGTGGTGGGCGTGGACGACGGCGTGGCCCTTGCCGCGGCCGATCATCCACTTGTTGACCGGCGTGGTGATCACGAAGGCGACGGCGAAGCCGCCGAGCAGCGCCGACCAGAACAGTCCGTCCGACAGATGCGCGTCCATCGCTCCCGGGGTCAGCGCGATGATCGCGTTGTCCACCAGTTCCATCACCGCGATGGAGACCGTGTCGGCGGCCAGCGCCACCTTGACGGCGGCCTTCAGGGACACCCCGGCGCGCACCACGGCGAAGAGGGTGAAGGAGTAACCGAAGACGAAGGCCAGGGTGATCGCCAGGATCATGGTGGGCACGTTGCCCCACATCAGGGCAGTGCCGATGACCATGCCGAGGATTTCACCGATGGCGCACCCGGTCAGGCAGTGCAGCGTCGCCTTCACCGCCGTCGGCCAGGACGCGCCCTCGCCGTGGCCACCGTGTGCCGAGTGGCCGGCGTGTTCCTGATGGCCATGGTGGCCGTGGCCGCCTTCAGGGGCGGTGCGGCCGTGCGCGGTACCGGTGCGGTGCGTGCTGTGGTCCATGACCTGTCATCCCCTGTTCGACTTCCCCACATGGGCCGGTGGCGGCCCCACACCCGGAACCATATACCCCCAGGGGGTATATAACTAGGGGTGTTCCTGACCGATCGCCGGACGGTGGAGGACCTTCCAGGTACGGCCGCCGTCGGCGGACTCGTAGACGGCGTCGGTACTGTCCGCGGCCAGCAGCCGCCGGGCGCTCACCGCGGTCAGCACGATGGCCTCACCGCCCCCGGGCAGGCGGCCCGCCTGCGTCCACCGCCGGCCACCTTCGGCGGTGAGTGTGCGGCCGTCGGCCGTGAGCGCAACGAGCCGGCCGGGTTGCGGCTCCTCCACCGCGACCACGGCGGGCGCGGAAGGGACGGGACGGAAGGTGCGTCCGCCGTCGGTGCTGCGCTGAAGGCCCGTGCCGGTGGCGGCCCACACGGTTTTGGTGCTGCCGGGGTGGGAGGCCAGGTCGAACGCTTCGGCCTTTGCGCGCCTGTCCCAGCTGCGGCCGTCGTCGGTGCTGGCCCATACCCTGCCGCTTTGGCTGTCGAACCCGTAGAGCACATCCCCGGCTTGTACGAGGGAGTGGAAGTCGGCCTCGCCCTCGGCGGAGAGCGTCTGCCAGGTCCGGCCCGCGTCCGTGCTGCGGATCAGCCCCAGGTGCGGTGAGCGGGCATCGGGGTCGGCCGGGGCGGGGTGGCCGCCGGCCAGGAATGTGGAGGGCCCGGTGACGGTGAAGCCCATGGTGTCCTGGTAGCGGCCGGCCACCCGGGGCGCTTCGCCGCCGTCCAGGCGGAAGACGCCGTGGTGGCCGGCGGCGTAGACGGCGCCGTCGGCCGGGTCGACGCCCAGGCCGTGCAGGTGGCCGGTCCCCGGGTCAGGGACTGTGCCGTCCTGGCCGGTCCCGGCCGTGATGTCGGTGGCGGAGCAGGCGGCCGGCAGCAGGCCGACCGCGGCGAGCAGGATCAGGGCACGCGGGCGGCGCCGCGGTATGCGAGTCATGGTGTGAAGTCCAGGCAGGAGGAGGACGGCAGGCGGGCATGCCGGTGTGGGGCGGGCACCGAGCGGTGCCCGCCCCACACTCGCGTGGTGGGGATCAGTCCTTGCCGAGCAGCTTGTTCATCTGCTCGATCTCCGCGCTCTGCGAGGCGATGATGTCCGCGGCCATTCCCCGGGCCGGGGCGTGGACGCCGTCGGCCTGCTCGGTCTTCGCCATCTCGACCGCACCCTCGTGGTGCTTGATCATCATCTCCATGAAGGCGGTGTCGAACGCCTTGCCCGAGGTGCCCTCGAGCTCGGTCATCTCCCGCTCCGTCATCATGCCCTCCATGCCGCCGTGCATGGAGTGGTCCATGGCGCCCTCGGCGGGAACCTCCTCGCCCCAGGAGGAGAGCCAGCCGGACAGGGTCTTGATCTCCGGGTCCTGGGCCTGCTTGATGTCGGCGGCGAGCTTCTTCACCTCGGCCGACTCAGCTCGCTCGGGCGCGAGGTCGGCCATCTCCACGGCCTGGCGGTGGTGGGGAATCATTCCCTTGGCGAAGGCCACGTCGGCCGCGTTGTGCTGTCCTTGCGAGGTCGGTGCCGAGGCGGACGGGGAAGCGGCGGCGTTGTGGCCGCCGTGTCCGGCCGAGCCGGTGTCGTCGCCGTTGCCGCCGCAGGCGGCCAGGACGAGCGCTGCCACACCTGAGGCAGCGACGGCGGCGGCACGGCGGACGAGGGAACGCTTGCGGTTCATGGTGGTGCAACTCCTTCGCACGCGCCGGTCACGGCGCGCGGTGGATCGAATATGGGGCGTATGAGAGCACGGCACCCGCCACCGGTCATCACGGGGCGCAAGAGGTGCCGGGCGGGCCGCTCTATATCCGCAGGAGTTGCAGCTCAGACAGGTCGGGCGGGGCTCGTCCGTCATGGGGCGAGCCGGTGGCCGCCATGGTGGGGGGAAGGGCGGCGGGCGCGTGAAGCACCGTGCCGGTCAGCGCCGGCGGCGTGTATGCCGAAGCGGTGCCGGTGGCCGCGCACGTTCCGTCGGCGTGATCGAGATGGCCTGATCCGCCGTCCGTGTGCGCGCATCCCCCGTCCGCGTGCGGCACGCCGTCCGCCGCGGCCATCACCATCCCGTGGCCCGCCGCTGTCTGCGCCGTCGGCACCCCGCCCGGGGCCAGGCCGTGCATGCCCAGCACACCGGCCAGCACCGCCAGCACCAGCAACACGAACAGCCGCCCGGCCGGGCGGCTGCTTGAACGGGTGCTTGCGGTCACGAACTCATAGTACGGGGAGCTCTGCGTCGAGCGGGTGCACCCGCCAGTTGCCGTACCACCTCGCCCTCCCCCGACGCGCATGCCTGCTGTTACGCCTGCCGGTGGTTGCCGTCTGACGCGCGCCACGCGCCCGCGCCGGGTTCCGGGACCGGCTTTCCCGGAGGGGCGAAGGCGGCCAGCACCGTGGCGGTGATGTGGCCGGCGGCATGCTCGGAGGTGAGACGGCCCGCGCGGATCTCGTCGGCGGCGCTGTGCATGACCGAGTGCAGGACGTTGACCAGCCATGTGATCGGCAGGTCGGTGCGGAAGACCCCCTCGGCACGGCCGCGGGCGACCAGCGTCTCGACCCGGGCGGCCGGGCCGTTGTGCAGTTCGCGGATGCGCCCGGGGGACAGTTCCCTCTGGGCGGCGACCAGCAGTGCACGCGCCTGGTCCACCAGATGCCAGCCGGCCTCGACGTAGCGCGCCAGTGCGAGCAGCGGGTCCCCGGTCAGATCGACCGCGTCCAGCGCTTGATTGCCCCGGTCGACGGCGCGGCTCATCGCCGCATCGACGACTTCCGCCCGGGAGGCGAAGTGCGCGTACAGCGTCACCCGGCCCACGCCCGCGGCGCGCGCGATCTCGCTGAGGCTCGCCTCCGGGTTCTCCCCCAGGCACTCGGCCGCGGCCTTGACGATCGCGTCGATGCTCCGCAGGGCGTCGGCGCGTTTGGCGGTGCTTTTACTGCCCATGCATCCCACCCTACCCGAATAAGTCGAACAGTACTGTTTGGCTTATGAGACCCTCGGATCTAACCTGAACAGCACTGTACGGATTAGCTACGGAGAGGTGAGTGTCATGAGCGACACGGAAACCACGAGCACACATGCGCCGGAAACACCCCACTCGCAGCGCTGGCCGGTCCTCGGCCTGCTGGGGCTGGCCCAGCTGATGCTGATCCTCGACATCACCGTGGTCGCCATCGCGCTCCCCCACATGGGTGCCGAACTAGATCTGGACCGCGCCGCCCTGACCTGGGTGGTCAGCGGCTATGCCCTCACCTTCGGCAGCCTGATGCTGCTCGGCGGCCGGGCCACCGACCTGTTCGGCGCCAAGCGCATCGTCCTGGCAGGGCTCGCCGTCTTCACCGCCGCCTCCCTGGCCGGCGGGCTCGCCACCGACGCCCCCCTGCTGCTGGCCGCACGGATCGCCCAAGGCGCGGGCGCCGCGATGCTCTCGCCGGCCGCCCTGTCGGTGGTGGTGAGGCTGTTCGACGGCGACGAACGCAACAAGGCACTGGGCATCTGGTCGGCGCTCGGCGGCGGCGGTGCCGCCCTCGGCGTGCTGCTGGGCGGGCTGATCACGGCCGGACCGGGCTGGGCCTGGGTCTTCTTCGTCAACGTCCCCGTCGGCCTGATCGTCCTCGTCGCGCTCGCCCGGATGCTGCCCGACCTGCCACGGGCGACCACCGGCTCCCTGGACGTGCCGGGCGCCGCCCTGGTCGCCGCGGCAACCGCCGCCCTCATCTATGCGTTGATCCGCGCCGGCGACCACGGCTGGCTCAGCACCGCCTCCCTCGTCCTGCTCGCCGTCGCGGCAGCCGCCTACGCCGCCTTCGCCGCCTGGCAGCGCCGGACCTCCGCTCCCCTGATGGACCTGCGCCTGCTCGGCCGGCGCCCGGTGGTGGCGGGCATCTTCGTCATCGCGGTAGCCACTGCCCTGATGGTGGGCGTGTTCTTCCTCGGCTCCTTCTACCTCCAGAACCACCAGAACCACGGTGCCCTGATGACCGGGGTGCTGTTCCTTCCGGTGGCGCTGGTGACCATGGCCGCCGCCACGGGAGCCGGCCGCGTGATCGGCCGTCTCGGGGCCCGGGTGCCGGCCGTGGTGGCCCTGGGCGTGGCGGCCGCTGGGTTCCTCGTCCCCGTGCTCTGGTCCGGCACCGCCGCCATGGTCACCGGCGTGTCCATCGCCGCGGCCGGTCTGGGTGCCCTGTTCGTGGTCGCCTCGGCCACCGCACTGGGCAGCGTCGCCCCGCACGAAGCCGGCGTGACTTCCGGAATCGTCAGCACCTTCCACGAGTTCGGTGCCTCGGTCGGCGCCGCAGCCGTCTCGAGCGCCGCAGCCACCGGCATCGCCGCCCACACCGGCACCACCTCGGCGGCCGGTTTCGACGACGCGTTCCTCGTCGCCGCGGGCATCGCCACGGTCTCCGCCGTGACCGCCCTGTGGCTGATCCCGTCGAAAAGCGAATAAGCACTGCGCTCACCGCCCGCCCGAGCAGCCGGAGGCTCGTTTCGATCTCGCATCCGTTGAGGCGCCTGGTTCGGGCGCAGCCCGGCATCATGCGGGAGGTCACCGAACGCCGTCCGGGATGCGGCTGGCAGCAGGGGGCCGTACCCCGCCTTGGCCGCGCAGCATGCCGTGGGAGCCTCCTGGCGCGTGGGGGTGGAGCAGGACGAGCGCACTGCCCTCGTCGGCGGCGGCCCGTTCGTTCTCGTCCTCGGCCCCGTCCTCACCGCCATGGCCGTCTCCGGCCTGACCTTGGTGACGCCGAACGCCGGGGCTCGACGGTGGCGCTCGGATCGCCAGGCCGCCAGAACCGGCTCGACCAGTTCCCAGTAGCAGATGGCGACAACGTATGGCTGCGTGCCTGTGGCCGGTTGGGTTCGTTGAAGCCTTCGGTCGCCTGGGCAAGCAGCGTGGGAGTGTCGCAGCGTGGAAGTTGTGGATGTGCATCATCAGTACGGCAAGAGGCTGGTGCTGCGGGGTGTCGACTTCACCTTGCCCACCGGCTCGTTGACCGGGGTGGTGGGGGAGAACGGCACGGGCAAGTCCACTTTGCTGAAGATCCTCGCCGGGGAGTTGCGCCCCACGCGGGGCAGCGTGCGTCACGGTGGCCGCTTCGGCTACTGCCCGCAGCAGGTGGTGCTCAACGACGCATTGACGGTGCGCCAGCATTTGACGTACTTCCAGGCGGCATTCCGTCTCGACGACCTCGCCCACGCGAGGGAGGTCATGGACGTGCTCGGCTTCGCCGACTACATGGACGAGCGGGCCGGCGTGCTCAGCGGGGGGACGCGGCAGAAGCTGAACGTGACACTCGCGTTGATGCACGACCCGCAGGTGCTGCTGCTGGATGAGCCCTACCAGGGCTTCGACTGGGAGACCTACCTGCGGTTCTGGGATCTTGCCGCCCGGCTGCGCGAGCGGGGGCGTTCGGTTCTGGTCGTCTCTCATCTCGCCTACGACGCCGAGCGCCTGGACGCACTGTGGCGCCTGGACGGCGGCCACCTCCGCACGCAGGAGAGGGAAGGCGCATGAGGGAGCAGGTGGTGCTGCTCGTCACGGCCACCCGGTACACGCTGGTCGAACACACCCGGAACCGATTCGCCGCGGTGCTCATCGCGGTCTTCCTTCCCCTGTGGACGCTACTGGCGTACGTGTCGATGCCGGACAAGCCGGTACAGCTGCGCCTTCGGGCCACCGGGGAACTGCTGGTGCCCCGCGGCAACGAGCTCACCGCGGTCAGCGGTGCGCTCAACGCGGTCACCTTGATCACTGCGTTCCTGATGTTCGCCGCGACCTTCAGCGGCGGCATGTTCGACCGGCGCCTCGCCATGGCCGGCTTTCCCCGGCCTCATCTGATCGCGGCGAAGCTGGCCGGCCTCACCCTCGCGTCGGCCCTGGTGGCTGCCTACGCGACAGGCGTCATCTGCCTGGCTTGGGCGCCGCATCAACCCCTGCTGCTCGCCGGGGCGCTGTTCAGCGCCGGGCTGACCTACGGCATTCTCGGGATCGGCTTCGGTGCCCTGCTGCGCAAAGAAGTGGAGGGTATGTTCGCCATCGTGATGACGAGTGTCGTCGACCTCGCGCTGCAGAACCCCGTCATCAGTTCCAGTGCGGACAGCGCCATCACACGCTATCTGCCTTCCTACGGGGCCATGCAGGCGGCCACCGCGGCGGCCTACTCCCGCACCGCCGTCCCCGGGTACCTGCTCGTCGAACTGTCCTGGTTCGCCGCGGCAGCGCTCCTGGGTCTGCTGACCTTCCAGTGGCGCACCCGCAGCACCCTGTCCTCCACCCGGCATGCACGGGGACGCGGCCCGCGGCCCGCCGAACGGCAGCCGCTGCCGGACCACTGACCAGCACTTTTGATCACCGGCGCAACCTCGTCGCCCGGATCTCGTTGTGATCATTGTGTTTTCCACCTCATCAGGCCCACGGCGACCTGCCGTCCTGCGGGCCGACCGCCGCACGACGAGGTCGCTGTGGGAAGCGGTCGGTGACGACCCGGCGCTACGGGCGGCATACCGGCTCTGCCGAACCAAAACCAGGCGACAGGACCCGGCGGAATACGCCCTGATCCAACTCGTGCCTGCGGTGATGCGTCCGGCGTGCTGGGCGCTGTGGGCAGCGGCCAACGCCATCGACGATCTCGCCGACGACCGCACGGTCGGCGCGGAGCAACGTGCCGAGCGGGTCGGAGAATGGATCGCCGCGTTGGATCGTGACGTGGCGACCGGATCAAGCACAGACCCGGTCCGCCGGGCTTTGGTGGACACTGCCCGGCGATGGCACCTGGATACCTCAGGGCTGCACAGCGCCATGACGCTGGTCCAGCGGGATGGCCTTGGGCAGCGGTTCTCCGACTGGAACAGCTGGCGCGCCTGGGGTCGCGGCACGCTGCTGCCCTGGTTCGACCAGGTCCGTGACCTCTTCGACAAGGCCGGTGTGGGGGTGGCACTGCGCCTGGACAGGCAGGAGGTCTACGAGGAGTTTCTCGACGGGGTCCGGCTCACCGACATCCTCACCGACCTGTCCGCCGACCTCGCCCAAGGGGACCTTCTCCTGCCCGGTCAGTTCCTGGACCGTTTCCCGGGGTGTACGGACGACTTGGCGCACCGGCGCTGGAGCCCCGCCACCGCCGCCCTGATCGCTGACCTGACGCGGCTTGCCCGCCGATGGGTGACCCAGCCCTCACTTGCCCACGGCATGCACCCCGGCCCCGCCGTCGTCCTCGACACCATGGCCGGACTGCTGCGCACACAGCTCGATGCCGTCAGCGCCGCCGGTCCCGCCCTCCTGCGCACCCCGCCCAGGCCCTCGTCCGCCACCACCGCCCGTCTCCTCGTCCCGGCCAGGGCACGGTCCGCCCTGGCCTGGAGCCTGACCCCGGTGACCGTTCCACCTCCACGCCGCGCCCGGAACCACACCGTGCCCGCGCAGAACCCGCCCGTGCGGCGCTCGGTGTTCGACCGTCCGCCGCCACACCCCGGCGGTGCGCGGCCACCACTGATCCCTGTCGACCGGATGCCCACCCACGTCGCCGTGATCATGGACGGCAACGGCCGGTGGGCCCAGCACCGCGGCCTGCCTCGGCAAGAAGGCCACCGCGCCGGCCGCGCCGCCGCCCGCGAGATGGTCTACGGCGCCCTGGAGATCGGCCTGCGGCACCTGACTCTCTACACGTTTTCCACCGAGAACTGGAAGCGCGATGGCGAGGAGATCGGCGCCATTCTCGACATCGTGCGACAGGAGATGGAGGACTACCCCTTCCAGGACCTTGACGTCCGGATGCGCTGGCACGGCCGACCGGAAAGGCTGCCGCAAGACGTGGTCGACCTCATGCGGCTGCGGGAGCGCGGCACGCGTGACCGCACGGGCCTGACGCTGACCACCTGCATCAACTACGGCGGCCGGGACGAGATCACCCGTACCGCTGCCGCCCTGGCCCGGCGGGTGCGCAGCGGTGAGCTCGATCCTGACACGATCAGTGAAGAAGACGTCGCGCGGCATCTTCCCCAGCCCGACATGCCGGATGTCGATCTGCTGTGGCGTACCGGCGCCGAGCAGCGCATGTCGAACTTCCTGCCCTGGCACACCTCTTATGCCGAGCTGTACTTCACCCCGGACCACTGGCCCGAAACCGACCGGCGCCACCTGTGGCAGGCCATCGGCGAATACACCCGCCGACAGCGCCGCCACGGAGCCTCCGTCGGCAGTCGCGTCCCGTGAACTCGTGGATTGGCATCCATATGACCGACAAGCCACTGCCCAGGCCACTGGCCGCCCCCGCCGCCACGCCACTCCTGGTGGGCCGTCTCGTGCTGGGCCCCCGCTCCCTGGAACGCCACTTCGCCCGGCACGGCGCGATCGTCCCCGACTGGCTGCCCGGTGGCAGAGTCGTATGGCTCCGTGACCCTGGCCTGATCGAGGAAGTGCTGCGCAGCCCCGGAGTGGAGCACAACACGACCGGCCGTCTCCTGGGTCGCGCCATGGGCGCGACGGCGATGCTGAACCAGCTCAGCGGCGAACAGCACCGTGCGGTGAGCCGGCTGATGATCACCGCGTTGCGCGGTGACCACCTGTCCGCCCACCTGGCTGCCACCGCCGCCGCGGCACAGCGCATGGCGCATGCCTGCCCCGTGGGAAAGCCGTTTCGCCTGCTCCCCATGCTGGACACGGCCGTCTCCGAAGCCAACGTCAGCGCGTGCCTCAGCGTCGACGACCCCCGCGTTGTGCACACCTGGACCAAGGCCATCGCCCGGCTCCGCCAGTCCACCGTGCGCCCCGCGGTGATGGCCTACGCGCTGGGCATGCTGCCCTGGTGGCCCACAGGACACAGGGCTTGGAGAGCCTGCCTCCACCTGGTGCGCGAGGAAATCGCACGGCGACGCCGCACCGGCGCGACGCACGACGACGTCCTGGGACTCCTGCTGGCATCCGACAGCGAGGAACTGACCAACGAGGTGCTGTGCGACCAAATCGTCTTTGAGGTTCCCCCGAGATGCGGGAAGCGGTGACAGTAGGTCAGATGGGACTCACAGAGAGGAGCCCTGTTGATGCCTGCCCCGAGGAAGTACCCGCTGGAGTTGCGTGAGCGTGCGGTGCGGATGTACCGCGCCGCGGAGCCGAAGCCCGTGATCCGCCGTATGGCCGAGGAGATCGGTGTCCATCACGAGGCCCTGCGCGGCTGGATCCGCCAGGCCGAGGCCGACACCGGCGAACGTGACGATCTGCTGACCAGCGACGAACGCGCCGAGCTGGCCGCGCTGCGCAAGGAGAACACCCAGCTCAAGCGGTCGAACGAGATCCTGCGGACGGCCTCGGCTTTTTTCGCGGCACAGCTCGACCCGACCCGGTCCAGGTGACGGCGCTCTTCGACGAGCACCCTCACCTGGAGGTCGAGCCCACTCTCCGGGAACTGCACATCCCTTCCTCCACCTACTACCGCTGGCGCCAGGCCGAGACCGAGCCGTGCGAACGCCGCCGCCAGGATGCCGCGCTGACCAGCAGGATCCGGCAGGTCCACGACGAGTCCGGTGGGATCTACGGCTCACCGCGCGTGCACGCCGTTCTCAAGCGCGAGGGCGTTCACGTCGGTCGCAAGCGCGTCGAACGGCTCATGCGCCAGGCCGGCCTGGCCGGGATCAGCCCCAGGCGGGGCAAGAGTTTCACCCGCCGGGACCCGGATGCGGATCTGGCTCCTGACCTGGTGCAACGTGACTTCACCGCGAACGGGCCGAACCGGCTGTGGGTCACCGACCTGACCATAATCCCGACACTGGAGGGACCGCTGTGGTTGTCGGCGATCCGCGACGCGTTCTCCCGCCGGGTGGTGGCCTGGGAAACCTCCGCCCGCGCAGACGCCGACCTGGTCCTCACCTCGCTGGAATACGCCCTGGCCAGCCGCGAACCCGCCCCCGGCCAGCTCATTCACCACGCCGACCACGGCTGCCAAGGCGGATTCAATCGGTCGTTGCAACACCTCGTCCTCGGAGGTGTTGATGGGCAGGCCAGCAGAGTGGATGGCGTCGTTGACCGGACGGTCGCCGA
>NZ_JBITCL010000023.1:0-1091 GCF_044453165.1 Streptomyces sp. NPDC051740
ACGCCCGGTTACATTCCGAACCCGGAAGCTAAGCCTTACAGCGCCGATGGTACTGCAGGGGGGACCCTGTGGGAGAGTAGGACGCCGCCGAACAATCTTTGGAAGGACCCTTGGTCCCAGCGTTCAGCTGGGACCAAGGGTCCTTTTTTATTTATGCTTGTAGTGCCGAAGACAGGAGTCACCGATGTCCACCAACTCTCCCGACGACCGACCGGAGCGCGACCAGCGGCGACGGGACAGTGGTGACCGCGGTGGTCGGAGTGGCCAGCGCGGGGATCGTGGCGGTTTCCGTCGCGACAACGACCGCGGCGGCTTCCGTCGCGACGACCGACGTGATGACCGTCGCGACAGTCGGCGAGACGACAACCGTGGTGGCGGGTACGGGCATCGGGACGACCGCGACCGCGATCGTGGGCCGCGCCGCGACGACCGCGGTGACCGTCCCTCCTTCCGCCGGGACGACCGTCGTGATGACCGGAGTGGTGACCGTCCGTCCTTCCGTCGTGATGACCGGAGCGGTGACCGTCCCTCCTTCCGTCGCGACGATCGTGGCGACCGCGGTGACCGCCCCTCCTTCCGTCGTGATGACCGGAGCGGTGACCGTCCCTCCTTCCGTCGCGACGATCGTGGCGACCGCGGTGACCGCCCCTCCTTCCGTCGCGACGACCGACGGGACGACCGTCGCGACAGTCGGCGAGACGACAACCGTGGTGGCGGGTACGGGCATCGGGACGACCGCGACCGCGATCGTGGGCCGCGCCGCGACGACCGCGGTGATCGTCCGTCCTTCCGTCGCGACGATCGTGGCGACCATGGCGACCGCCCCTCCTTCCGTCGTGATGACCGGAGCGAGCGCGGTGATCGTCCGTCCTTCCGTCGTGATGACCGGAGCGGTGACCGCCCGTCCTTCCGCCGGGACGACCGACGGGACGACCGGAGCGGTGACCGCCCGTCCTTCCGCCGGGACGACCGACGGGACGACCGGAGCGGTGACCGTCCGTCCTTCCGTCGCGACGATCGTGGCGACCATGGCGACCGCCCCTCCTTCCGTCGTGATGACCGGAGCGAGCGCGGTGATCGTCCGTCCTTCC
>NZ_JBITCL010000023.1:1187-75428 GCF_044453165.1 Streptomyces sp. NPDC051740
TTCCGTCGTGATGACCGGAGTGGCGACCGCCCGTCCTTCCGCCGGGACGACCGCGGTGACCGCGGTGGGTTCCGTCGTGACGACAGCCGTGGTGAGCGCGGTGAGCGTGGTGGTTTCGGCCGGCGTGAGGACAGCCGGGGTGGTGACCGTGGGGGCTTCCGCGGCCGTGACGACCGTGGTGGACGTGGGCCTCGGCGTGACGACCGCGGTGGGCGGCCCGGTGGGTTCCGTGGACGGGACGACCGGCACGGTGGCGGGCGTTTCCGTGAGGACCGTGACCGGGACCGCGAGCCGATCAAGCGGCTGCCGATCCCCGAGGACGTCACCGGCGAGGAGATTGACAAGGACGTACGGCAGGAGTTGCAGAGCCTGCCCAAGACGCTCGCGGAGGACGTCGCCAAGAACCTGGTGATGGTCGCCCGGCTGATCGACGAGGACCCCGAGGGCGCGTACGGCTACTCCAGGGTGGCCCTGCGACTGGCGTCGCGTGTCGCCGCCGTACGGGAGGCCGCCGGATTCGCCGCGTACGCGAACCAGAAGTACGCCGAGGCGCTCGCCGAGTTCCGGGCCGCGCGGCGGATGACCGGGACCGTGGAACTGTGGCCCCTCATGGCCGACTGCGAGCGTGGGCTCGGCCGGCCGGAGAAGGCGCTGGACATGGCCGGTGCGCCCGAGGTGCAGAAGCTGGACAAGGCCGGGCAGGTCGAGATGCGGCTCGTCGCGGCCGGCGCCCGGCGTGACATGGGGCAGCTGGACGCGGCGATCGTGACGCTGCAGAGCTCCGAGCTGGCGTCCAACTCGGTCCAGCCGTGGACCGCGCGGCTGCGCTACGCCTACGCCGACGCGCTGCACGCCGCCGGCCGGAGCGGCGAGGCACGGGAGTGGTTCGCCAAGGCCGTGGAGGCCGACCGGGACGGCAGCACGGACGCCTCCGACCGGCTGGCCGAGCTGGACGGCGTGGAGTTCACGGACGCCCTCGACGAGGACGAGGCCGACGACGCCGCGAACGAGGACGACAAGGACAAGGACTGACGTCCGAGGCGCGGTACGGGCATGAAGGGGCGGGTCTCTGCGGAGGCCCGCCCCTTCGTCACAGGTCGAGCGCGCGCAGGACCAGGCCCGACGCCGGCTTCGGGCCGAACGACGTCGACTTGCGCGGCATCGTGACCCCCTGGCGGGCGAGGTCGCGGACGACGTCCTCGTGTACCGGGTGCATCAGGACGGCCGTTCCGCCGTCGCGTTCCGCCTTCTCGACCGTGGCCGCCGTGTCGTGGATGTACGCGATGTGGGCGGGGGAGTCGGGGATACGCCAGACGTGGTCGAGGAGCGTGGCGTGCAGGACCGTCGCGTCCAGAGTGCGCCAGGCCACCGGGCGGTCCGCCGGAATCGTGCGGGCCAGCAGCTCCGGGTCCGGGCGGTCGACGAGATGGAAGGCGCCGTCCCCGGCGAGGAGGAAGGCGTTGCCCGCCGAGGCCGCCCCGCTCAGCGCGTCCATCGCCTCGGCGAGCGGTACGTCGAGACGGCGGACGCGGAACCGGCCGTCGAGCGCGGCCAGGGCGTCCGCGACCGGTAGGCCGTGCAGCAGCCGGTGGATGGCGCGCACACGCAGGGGATAGCGGGCCGTGTCGACGAGGAGCACCAGGCCGTGGTCCCAGGGGCCGGGGGAGGGGTGCTCCGCGCGGAGGCGGCGGTAGGTCGCCCAGCGGTGGTGGCCGTCGGCGATGAGGGCCTGGTGACCGGCGAGTTCCCGCTGGACCGCGGTCAGGTCGGCGGGGTCGGTGAGGGACCACAGGCGGTGGTGGAAACCGTCCTCCGTGGTGGTCGCCAGCAGGGGCGACCGCTCGGCAGCGCGCTCGATCAGGGCGGCCGTGACGGTCGCCGAGCCGTCACCCCCCTCGCCCCGGTAGGTGAGCAGCAGCGGTTCGAGGTTGGCGTAGGTGGCCCGCATCAGGTCCGCGCGGTCGGCGACGATGTGCGGCATGACGTCCTCGTGCGGCAGGACCAGCCGCTCGTCGGGGTCGGAGACGCGCAGCGCGCCGATGAGGCCGCGCTGCACCAAACCCTCGCCGTGGCGCTGCTCGTAGACGTACAGGCAGGGCGCCGGGTCGGCGGTCAGGACCCCCTCCGCGCGCCAGCGGCGCAACGTGTCGGCGGCCTGGGCGTTGCGCGCCTCGGGCGTGCCTGCCTCGGGGAGGATCAGCCGGACGATGTTGTGCGGGTCGGCGGACTGGAGATGGTGCAGGCCGTCGGGGCGGACGACGACGTCGTACGGCGGGGATGTCACGGCGGCCAGGCTGCCGACCCGGTCGGGGTCGTAACGAAGGCCTCGGAACGGGGTGAGTTCCAGGCCCCGGGGCGCCTTTGCCGTCGAGTGACCTGCAGTGTTCATCCCGGCATCGTACGGGTGTCGGTGGCATGGGGGATGATCGGGGGAAAGCCGTCGAACGAGGAGCGATGCGGAATGAGCCGGAGCGTCAGGACGAGGCCCGAGGGCAGTGGGCAGGCCCTGAGCGAGGCGTACGACACGGCGCTGCTCGACCTCGACGGTGTGGTGTACGCGGGCGGGAGCGCGATCGTCCACGCGGTCGAGTCGCTGGCCACGGCCCGCGAGGGCGGTATGCGTCTGGCCTACGTGACCAACAACGCCCTGCGCACCCCGGACGTCGTGGCCGCCCATCTGACCGAGCTGGGGATACCGGCGGAGGCCGGCGACGTCATCACCTCCGCGCAGGCGGTCGCGCGGCTGGTCGCCGAACAGGTGCCGCGGGGCGCCCGGGTGCTGGTGATCGGCGGCGAGGGGCTGCGGGTGGCGCTGCGTGAGCGCGGGCTCGTGCCGGTGGAGTCGGCGGACGACGACCCGGTGGCGGTCGTCCAGGGGTACGGCGGGCCCGAACTGCCGTGGGGGAGGTTCGCGGAGGCGTCGTACGCCGTGGCGCGCGGGCTGCCGTGGTTCGCGTCCAACACCGACCTGACGATTCCCAGCGGCCGGGGCATCGCCCCGGGCAACGGCGCGGCGGTGGAGGTCGTACGGATCGCCACGGGCGCCGAGCCGCAGGTCGCGGGCAAGCCGTTGCCGCCGATGCACCGGGAGACGATCCTGCGGACGGGCGCCGAGCGGCCGTTGGTGGTGGGGGACCGGCTGGACACGGACATCGAGGGCGCGTTCAACGGCGAGGTGGACTCGCTGCTGGTGCTCACCGGGGTGACGGACGGCGCCCGGCTGCTCGCCGCGCCGCCGCGGCACCGGCCGACGTATGTCGACGCCGATCTGCGCGGGATGCTCACCGGGCAGCCGGAGGTCGTCGGGGCGGGTGACGGGTTCCGGTGCGGTGGCTGGACGGCGACGGCCGGGGCGGGGGAGCTGGAGCTGGAGGGCGACGGCGGCGCGCTGGACGGGCTGCGTGCGCTGTGCGCGGCGGCGTGGACGGCGGCCGGGGACGGCGCGTGCGAGCTGGACGGCGGGAAGGCACTGGCACGACTGGGGTGGTGAGAGCCCTCCGTGTCACCTGGGAGGCCGGACCTCGGGATCGTGATCGAATGGGAGGGTAGGCTAACCTAACTGCGTGTTGGTCGAGAGTCCCCCCGAACAGCGCGCGGAGACCGCCCCCGCGCCCCCGAACCGCCGGGCGATACGCGTCCTCGGGCTGCTCCTCTCCGTCGTGATCCTGGTGCTCGTCGCGCTGGCGAGCATCGCGATCGGGGCGAAGGAGCTGTCCCTGGAGCAGGTCTGGCACGGCCTGTTCGAGGACTCGGGCACCTACGGCGACGTCGTCGTGGCCGACAGACTGTCACGAACCGTCCTCGGAGTGCTCGCGGGCGCCGCGCTCGGCCTGGCGGGATCGGTTCTGCAGGCGCTCACCCGCAACCCGCTGGCCGACCCCGGACTGCTCGGCATCAACGCGGGCGCGTCCGCCGCCGTTGTCACCGCCATCACCTTCTTCGGCGTCACCTCACTGTCCGGATACGTGTGGTTCGCCTTCTTCGGCGCGGCGGCCGTCGGCGCGCTGGTGTGGTTCCTCGGCGGCAGCCGGGGCGCGACGCCGGTGCGGCTGGTGCTCGCCGGTACGGCCATCAGCGCGGCGCTGTACGGCTACCTCCAGGCCATCATGATCCTCGACGACGCGGCGCTCGGCAGGATGCGTTTCTGGACGGTGGGTTCGCTGGCCTCGGGGACCGACTCGACCGTCGTCCAGGTGCTGCCGTTCCTGTTCGCCGGTTCCGTCCTGGCGCTGGCGCTCGCCCGGCCGCTCAACGCCATGGCCATGGGCGACGACACCGCCAAGGCGCTCGGCGCCAACCTCAACCGCACCCGCGCGCTGTCCATGCTCGCCGCGACCGTGCTGTGCGGGGCCGCGACCGCCGCCTGCGGGCCCATCGTCTTCGTCGGCCTGATGGTGCCGCACATCGTGCGCTCCTTCACCGGACCCGACCTGCGCTGGATCCTCCCGTACGCCGCGGTCCTGTCGCCCGTGCTGCTGCTCGGCGCCGACGTCATCGGCCGGATCGTGGCCCGGCCCGCCGAACTCCAGGTCGGCATCGTCACCGCGATCCTCGGCGGCCCGGTCTTCATTTTTCTCGTACGACGGCGGAGGACGGCCCAGCTGTGAAGACCAACCGCGCGGTGCGGACCCCCGGCGGCCTCTCGGTCCGGCTGGACGTGCGCGCCCTCACCGTCGTCGTCCTGCTGCTGCTCGCGGCGCTCACCGCGAGCGTGGTGCTGATCGGCACCGGCGACTTCCCGATCCCCGCCGGCGACGTGCTCAGGACGCTCGTCGGCGAGGGCAACGCCGGCCAGGAGTTCATCGTCACCGAACTGCGGCTGCCCCGGGTGCTGGTCGGGCTGCTCGTCGGCGCCTCCCTCGGGCTCGGCGGCGCGCTGTTCCAGTCCGTCTCCCGCAACCCGTTGGGCAGCCCGGACGTGCTCGGCCTCGGACAGGGGGCGACGGCCGGCGCCCTCACGGTGATCGTGCTGTTCTCCGGGACCGCCAACCAGGTCGCCCTCGGCGCGCTCGCCGGCGGACTGGTGACCGGGTTCGCCATCTACGCGCTCGCCTGGAAGCGGGGCGTGCACGGATACCGGCTGGTCCTGGTCGGCATCGGCGTCTCGGCGGTCGTCACGGCGGTCAACGGCTATCTGCTCACCAAGTCCGACATCGTCGACGCGGCCCGCGCGGTGGTGTGGATGACAGGATCCCTCGACGGCCGGGACTGGGACCAGGTTTGGCCGCTGCTCGCCCTGTGCGCCGTCCTCGTACCGCTGGTTCTGGCCAACTCGCGCGGCCTGCGGATGATGGAGATGGGCGACGACGTGTCGTACGCCCTCGGCGTGCGCGTGGAGCGCGTACGGCTGCTGCTGATGCTGTCGGCCGTCCTGCTCACCGCGTCCGCGACCGCCGCCGCCGGACCGGTCAGCTTCGTCGCACTCACCGCGCCCCAGCTCGCCCGGCGGCTGACCCGCTCGCCCGGCCCCAACCTGGTCGCGTCGCTGTGCATGGGCGCCGCCCTTTTGGTCACCGCCGACTGGGTGTCGCAGCGGGCGTTCGGCGCCGAGCAGCTGCCCGTGGGCGTGGTCACCGGCGTGCTCGGCGGTGTCTATCTGCTGTGGCTGCTGGTCACCGAGCGCAGGGCGGGCCGGATATGAGCGCCGGCATCACCAGCAGCGGGACGAACCACCGAAGGAGCACCGTGAACCGACTGTCCGCCGAGAACGTCACCCTGGCCTACGACCAGCGGGTCATCGCCGAACAGCTGTCGGTGGAGATACCGGACAACTCCTTCACCGTGATCGTCGGCCCCAACGCGTGCGGCAAGTCGACGCTGCTGCGGGCGCTGTCGAGGATGCTCAAGCCGAGCGAGGGGCGGGTCCTGCTCGACGGGCAGGTCATCCAGTCGATGCCGGCCAAGAAGGTCGCCCGCACCCTCGGCCTGCTGCCCCAGTCGTCCATCGCGCCCGACGGCATCACCGTCGGCGACCTGGTGGGCCGCGGCCGCTACCCGCACCAGGGCCTGCTGCGCCAGTGGTCCGCCGAGGACGAGCGCGTCGTCCAGGAGTCGATGGCCCGCACCGGCGTCGCCGAGCTGGCGGAGCGCTACGTCGACGAGCTCTCCGGCGGTCAGCGGCAGCGCGTGTGGATCGCCATGGCGCTGGCCCAGCAGACCCCGCTGCTGCTCCTCGACGAGCCGACGACCTTCCTGGACATCCAGCACCAGATCGACGTACTCGACCTCTGCGCGGACCTGCACGAGGAGCAGGGGCGCACCCTCGTCGCCGTCCTCCACGACCTCAACCACGCCGCCCGGTACGCCACCCACCTCATCGCCCTGCGCGAGGGCAAGGTCATCGCCCAGGGCGCCCCGAAGGACATCGTCACCGCCGATCTGGTCGAGGAGGTCTTCGGACTGCGCTGCCAGGTCATCGACGATCCCGAGACGGGCACCCCGCTGGTGGTGCCGGCGGCCCGCACCGCGCGGGCGAAGGACACGGCGCGGAAGGCGGTCGCTACAGAAGCTTCCTGAGGCGGAACAGGTCACGCAGACCCGCCTCGAGGCGCACCCGGCCCGAACCCCAGGCCCTGGCGAAGTGCAGTTCGCCGTCGACCAGGGCCAGCAGGTCGTCGCCCGTCATCGCGAGCCGTATCTGCGCCCTCGCGCGCGGCGGGCCGGGGAACGTCTCGTGCACCTCGATCCGGCCGCCGGTGAGCCGGCCGGCGAAGGTCACGTCCAGGTCGGTGATGTGGCAGCTGACCGAACGGTCCATCGCCACGGCCGCGCGGACGTCCCCCTCGGCGCTCGCCATGTTGTCCGAAAGCTTGTCGAGTGCGGTACGGCACTCCTCGATCGTGGCCATCGCGGACGACGGTACCGCAGCCGTTCGCGGTAGCGTCGGGGCATGAACGACGCAGTGCCGGAGGCGGAGCCCGAGCAGGCGCCGCCCCAGGACGACGGCCCCGCCGCCCCCGCGCCCCTGGACGTGCCGCGCACCCCCACCGGGCACCCCGGAGTCGACGCCCACGTGGCGCGGCTGGCCGACGCCGACCACCTCACCACGGACGGCCATGCCGAGGTGTACGAGGATGTACACCGGGGGCTGCGCGACGCGCTCACCGCGCTCGACGCCCGCCCGGGACCCCCGGGGCCTCCGGGTCCCCCGTCGGCACACGAACACAGGAGCTGAACCGAACGTGGCAGGAGTCGCACGCCGCCGTCTCGACGCGGAGCTGGTCCGCCGTAAGCTCGCGCGCTCGCGTGAGCACGCCAGCCAGCTGATCGCCGCCGGGCGGGTCAGCGTCGGCAGGACGGTCGCGACCAAGCCCGCCACGCAGGTGGAGACCGCCGCCGCGATCGTCGTCGTCGAGGACGCGGGCGACCCGGACTACGTCTCGCGCGGCGGCCACAAGCTGGCCGGCGCCCTGGACGCGTTCGTGCCGCAGGGGCTGGTCGTCGAGGGACGGCGGGCGCTCGACGCCGGCGCCTCCACCGGTGGCTTCACCGACGTCCTGCTGCGGGCCGGCGCCGCGCACGTGGTCGCCGTGGACGTCGGATACGGACAACTCGCCTGGACTCTGCGGAACGATGAACGCGTCACCGTCAAGGACCGTACGAACGTACGGGAGTTGACGCTCGAGGTCATCGATGGGGAGCCTGTGGATCTTGTCGTGGGGGATCTGTCCTTCATCCCGCTCGGACTGGTGCTGCCCGCCCTGAAGCGATGCGTGAAGCCGGACGCCGACCTGGTGATGATGGTGAAGCCGCAGTTCGAGGTGGGCAAGGAACGGCTGGGCAGCGGCGGAGTCGTCCGCAGCCCGCAGCTGCGCGCCGAGGCCGTGCGCGGGGTGGCCGCGAAGGCCTGGGAGCTGGGGCTCGGAGCGAAGGGCGTGACGGCGAGTCCGCTGCCCGGACCCTCCGGGAATGTCGAATACTTCCTGTGGCTACGGGCCGGGGCTCCGGAACTGGACCCGGCCGACGTTGACCGTGCTGTGGCGGAGGGGCCGCGTTGACACAGAACCGAGCTCGTACTGTTTTCCTGCTGGCCCACACCGGGCGGCCCGCGGCCATCCGCAGCGCCGAGCTCGTGGTCAAGGGCCTGTTGCGCTCCGGTCTCGGGGTGCGGGTCCTGGAGGACGAGGCCCGCGACCTGCCGCTCCCGGACGACGTGGAGACCGTCAAGGAGGCCACCCCGCAGTGCCTGGACGACTGCGAGCTGCTGATAGTGCTGGGCGGTGACGGCACCCTGCTGCGCGGCGCCGAGTTCGCCCGCGCCTCCGGGGTGCCCATGCTGGGCGTCAACCTCGGGCGGGTCGGGTTCCTCGCCGAGGCCGAGCGGGACGACCTGGACAAGGTCGTCGACCGGGTGGTGAGCCGGGCGTACGAGGTCGAGGAGCGGATGACCGTCGACGTCGTGGTGCACCGCAACGGCGACATCGTGCACACGGACTGGGCGCTGAACGAGGCGGCCGTGCAGAAGGTGTCCGCCGAGCGGATGCTGGAGGTCGTCCTGGAGATCGACGGACGGCCGGTCACCGGATTCGGCTGCGACGGGATCGTGTGCGCGACCCCGACCGGGTCCACCGCGTACGCCTTCTCCGCCGGCGGGCCCGTGGTGTGGCCCGAGGTCGAGGCGCTGCTGATGGTGCCGATCTCGGCGCACGCGCTGTTCGCCAAGCCGTTGGTGACCTCGCCGGACTCGGTGCTGGCGGTGGAGATGCTGCCGCATGTCCCTCCGGGGGTGTTGTGGTGCGACGGGCGACGGACCGTCGAGCTGCCGGTCGGTGCGCGGGTGGAGGTGCGGCGGGGGGCCGTGCCGGTGCGGTTGGCAAGGTTGCACCATGCTTCCTTTACTGACCGGTTGGTCGCGAAGTTCGCGTTGCCCGTGTCCGGGTGGCGGGGTGCGCCTCATTAGCGGCTTCGCCGTGGGGCGCGAGGAGCGTAGGCGCTGCGGGTGGGTCGTGGCTTGTCGCGCAGTTCCCCGCGCCCCTGGAGGGGCGCTTCCACTCGCCCGGGTGACAAGGGCGGGGCGGTCGCACTCCCCGGCTTCGACCTCGTAAGGTCGTGTGCGTGCTTGAGGAGATGCGGATACGGTCACTCGGGGTCATCGACGACGCTGTTGTCGAGCTGTCGCCCGGCTTCACCGCCGTCACCGGTGAGACGGGTGCGGGCAAGACCATGGTGGTCACCAGCCTGGGCCTGCTGCTGGGCGGACGTGCGGATGCGGCCCTGGTGCGGATCGGCGCGCGGAACGCGGTGGTCGAAGGACGGATCGCCGTGCCCGAGGGCGCCGCGGCCGTCGTACGGGCCGAGGAGGCCGGGGCCGAGCTGGACGACGGGACGCTGCTGGTCAGCCGGACCGTTTCCGCCGAAGGGCGGTCACGGGCGCACCTGGGCGGGCGGAGCGTGCCCGTGGGGCTGCTCGCCGAGCTCGCCGACGACCTGGTGGCCGTGCACGGGCAGACCGACCAGCAGGGGCTGCTGAAGCTGTCCCGGCAGCGGCAGGCGCTCGACCGGTACGCCGGGTACGCGGTCGCCGTGCCGCTCGGCAAGTACGGCGAGGCGTACAAGCGGCTGCGGGCCGTGGCCACGGAGCTGGAGCAGATCACCACGCGCGCGCGTGAGCGGGCCCAGGAGGCCGACCTGCTGCGCTTCGGGCTGGAGGAGATCGCCGCCGTGGAGCCCCGCGCGGGCGAGGACGTGGAGCTGGCGGAGGAGGCCGAGCGGCTCGGGCACGCCGAGGCGCTGGCGTCCGCCGCGGCGGTCGCGCACGCCGCGCTCGCGGGCAATCCGGAGGACCCCGAGGACGTGGACGCCGGGACGCTCGTCGCGGGCGCCCAGCGGGCCCTGGAGGCCGTACGGGCGCACGATCCGTCGCTGGCCGCGCTGACCGACCGGATCGGGGAGGTCGGCATCCTGCTGCGGGACGTGGCCGGGGAGCTGGCGGGGTACGCCGACGACCTGGACGCCGATCCGCTGCGGCTGGCGGCGGTGGAGGAGCGGCGGGCCGCGCTCACCGGGCTGACCCGGAAGTACGGCGAGGACATCGCGTCGGTGCTGGCGTGGGCCGAGCAGGGCGCCGCGCGGCTGACCGAACTGGACGGCGACGACGAGCGGATCGGGGAGCTGACCGCCGAGCGTGACGCGCTCCGCGCGGAGCTGGGCGTCCTGGCGCAGGAGCTGACGGACGCGCGGACGGAGGCGGCGCAGCGGTTCGCGTCGGCGGTCACCGCCGAGCTGGCCTCGCTCGCCATGCCGCACGCGCGCGTGTCGTTCGAGATCCGGCAGACCGAGGACCCGGAGGGCGTCGAGGTGGACGGGCGCACGGTGGCCTACGGGCCGTCGGGCGTGGACGAGGTGGAGCTGCTGCTCGCCCCGCACCCCGGGGCGCCGCCCCGGCCCATCGCCAAGGGCGCGTCGGGTGGTGAGCTGTCGCGCGTGATGCTGGCCGTGGAGGTGGTGTTCGCGGGTACGGACCCCGTGCCGACGTACCTCTTCGACGAGGTCGACGCCGGTGTCGGCGGCAAGGCGGCGGTCGAGATCGGCCGGCGGCTGGCGAAGCTGGCGAAGACCGCGCAGGTCGTGGTCGTCACGCACCTGCCGCAGGTGGCCGCGTTCGCCGACCGGCAGCTGCTGGTGGAGAAGACCAACGACGGCTCGGTCACCCGCTCCGGAGTGAAGGTGCTCGAAGGGGAGGACCGCATCCGCGAACTCTCCCGCATGCTCGCCGGCCAGGAGGACTCCGAGACGGCCCGGGCCCACGCGGAGGAGCTGCTGGCGACGGCCCGGGCGGACGTGTAGCCGGGGGAGGGCGAGGTTCCGTCACTCGTGTGGGTGACATGTTGTTCTGTGCGGACTCGGGCCCGTGACGTCGGCGTTGCCGGAACGGCCTTACGGCCTGGCATCCTTGACGGAGTACGGCGAGGACGTCGTCCGATCCTTCTGTACGTTCTTCGGGACCGCACGAACCGAACCAGGAGCCCGGCCACGTGACCCCCGTGAGCAGCCACTCACCGCTGCGCACCGTGCAGGTGCTGGGCGGTGGCAACGCCGCCAGCAGCGCCCATGTGCGCTCGCTGGCCGCGGGGCTCGTCGCGAGGGGCGTGCGGGTCACGGTGTGCGCCCCCGTCGAGGCGGATCACACCTACGACTTCACCGGGGTCGGCGCCGACCACGTGCACGTGCCGCGCAGCAGCGACCCGGGGTCGGTGGCCGCGCTCCGGGCCGCCTGCACGGGTGCCGACCTGGTCCACGCGCACGGGCTGCACGCCTCCTTCCGCACCGTGCTCGCCCTGAGCGGACGGCGTACCCCGCTCGTCGTCACCTGGCACGACCGGGCGCACGCCGACGGCCCGCGCGCCCGCTTCCTGCGCGTGCTGGAGCGGCGGGTCGCCAAGGCGGCCACGGTGGTGCTCGGGACGACCTCCGCCCTCGTCGACCGGGCGCGCCGCACGGGCGCGCGGGACGCCCGGCTGGCCGCCGTGTCCCTCCCCGGGCCCCGCACCTCCCCGGTGCCGGACGACCCCGACCGGCTGCGGCCCAAGGTTCGGGCCGAACTCGGCGCCATCGGACGCCCGTTGCTCATCGCCGTCGGCTCCCTCGAACGGCACCGGGGCTACGACGTCCTGCTGGACGCCACACACGCGTGGCGGCGCCTGGACCCGGTACCGCTGGTGGTGCTCGCCGGGGAGGGGGCGCTGCGCGGCGAACTCCAGCGCAGGATCGAGGAGGAGAAGCTGCCGGTCCGGCTCGTCGGCCGGCGCGACGACATCTCCGATCTGCTGGCCGCCGCCGACATCGCGCTGCTGCCGAGCCGTTGGGAGTCGCGCTCCCCGCTCGCCCAGGAGGCCCTCCACGCGCGCGTGCCGCTCGTCGCGACCGAGGTGGGCGGCGTCCCCGAACTCGTCGGCGACGCCGCCGAACTCGTCCCGTACGGCAACGCGCGGGCGCTCGCGGACGCCGTCGTACGGCTGCTGGACGACCCCGACCGCCGGGAACTGCTCAAGGAGCGCGGGGTACGGCAGGCCGCCACCTGGCCGACCGAGGACGAGACGGTCGCCCAAGTACTGAGCGTGTACGACGAGCTGACGCAGCTCAGGCCGCTCTGAGGCGGCGGCTCCCGGGTTCAGGGGACGTGTCGTCGGGCGTGTGGGGTCGGTGCCGTGTGCGGGTTGTCGAGGTCGGTGGCCGGAAACTCGCCGATCAGGCCGCTCCGAGGCGGTGGTCCCCGGGTTCAGGGGACGTGTCGTCGGGCGTGTGGGGTCGGTGCCGTGTGCGGGTTGTCGAGGTCGGTGGCCGGAAACTCGCCGATCAGGCCGCTCCGAGGCGGTGGTCCCCGGGTTCAGGGGACGTGCCGTCGGGCGCGTAGGGCCAGGTTCAGGGCCAGTGCCGTGTGCGGGTCGTCGAGGTCGGTGGTCAGCAACTCGCCGATGCGGGCGAGCCTGTTGTAGAGCGTCTGCCGGTTCAGATGGAGTTCGCGGGCCGTCTCCGCCTTGCGTCCGGCGTGCGCCAGATAGGTCTCCAGGGTGGGCAGCAGGGGCGGCTTGGAACGGCGGTCGTGGTCCAGCACCGGACCGATCGCGCGGTCCACGAAGTCCGCCAGGTCCGGGTGGTCGCGCAGCCGCCACAGCAGCAGGTCGATGTCCAGCCGCCGGGCGTCGTACCAGGGGCGGTCCGGCAGCCCCTGCGCCGCCGTCGCCGTCTCCGCCGCGTGCCGCAGCCCCGTCGACGCCGCCGTCCAGCCGCCGGCCGGCCCGACCACCACGACGGGCGGCCGGCCCCCGGGCCGCAGCATCCCCGCCCGCTCCACGCCCGCCCGCAGCGCCGCCGCCACCCGGTCCGCGACCGCCGGCCGTTCGGCCTCCGCGCGGAGCCCCAGCAGCAGCGGCACCCGCCCCTCCACCGGCCGCACACCCAGCAGGACGGGCACCCCGAGCGAGGCCAGTTCCTCACCCACCGCGCGGACCAGCACCGCCCAGCCGCCGCCCTGCGGGGACAACGCGTCGCCGAGCCGCATCACCACCGGCAGCAGCGGCCCGGTCCCCGG
This sequence comes from Streptomyces sp. NPDC051740, assembly GCF_044453165.1. Taxonomy (NCBI): domain Bacteria; kingdom Bacillati; phylum Actinomycetota; class Actinomycetes; order Kitasatosporales; family Streptomycetaceae; genus Streptomyces; species Streptomyces sp. NPDC051740. The sequence goes on from NZ_JBITCL010000023.1 coordinate 14,218, forward strand.
CTTGAAGCCCAGCACGCGCGCCTGCGCGGGCGCGTCCGCCGCGTCGACGCGGCCCTCGGCGAGGTCGGTGAGGAAGTCCCCGCGCCCCCGCGCCGCCAGCTCCTCCTCCTGACGCGCCTGCATCAGCACCACGGCGAGCAGGCCGGCCGCCCGCTCGGCCGCCATGCGGTGCACCGGTTCCGGCGCGCTGCGCACCGGAAGCAGTACCAGCCGCGCCCGTACGCCGCCGCTGCCGGGGCCGCCACCGGGCACGTCCACGAGCGCCGAACCGGCCGGCGGGGCGTCCTGGTGCCGGTCGCGCAGCCCCTCCCACACCTGGAGCGGGTCCGCGCCCTCGGGCCCCTCACCGGCCGCGTACAGCAGCCGGCCGTCGGTCGTCTCCAGGAACACCGGGTTGCCGGTGAACCCGGCGAGGATCTCCAGCACCCGGGGAACCCCGCCGCCGCCCAGCAGCGCCTCGGTGCACCGGCGGTGCACCTCCTCCGCGCGTTGCAGCAGCGCGTAGTGCCCGTTGACGATCTCGGTGTGGATCTCCTCGGTGACCGCCACGAACGGCACCTCACGGTGCAGCTGGACCAGCGGCAGCCCCGCCGCCCTGGCCGAGTCGACGAGGGCGGCGGGCAGCCGGGAGAAGCGCGGGCCCAGCTCGACGACGAGGGCCGCGATGCCCCGCTCGGCCAGCGTGCGCACGAACGCCCGCTGGTCGGCGGGGCGGGTGCCGAGCCCGTACCCGGTGGTCAGCAGCAGCTCACCGCCCTTGAGCAGCGAGGCGATGTTGGGCACCTCACCGGCGTGCACCCAGCGCACCGTGCGGCCCAGCCGGTCGGTGCCCGCCACGACCTCCGGCAGCCCACCGCGCAGCCCGGGCAGCTCCAGCGCCCGCCGCACGGTGATCCCGGCGCCCCGGGTGTCGTATCCGCTGTCCATACCGGGACGCTACCTGCGCGGATGCCGGCGGTACATCCGCGGGGCCGGGGCCTCAGCCCCCGTACGCCCCCGAGGCCGTCAGCCGCAGGGCCGTGTCGATGAGGGGGACGTGGCTGAAGGCCTGGGGGAAGTTGCCGACCTGGCGCTGCAGGCGCGGGTCCCACTCCTCCGCCAGCAGGCCGAGGTCGTTGCGCAGGGAGAGCAGCTTCTCGAAGAGCTTCCGTGCCTCGTCGACCCGGCCGATCATCGCCAGGTCGTCCGCCATCCAGAACGAGCAGGCGAGGAACGCGCCCTCGTCGCCCGGCAGACCGTCGACGCCCTCGTGCTCGCCCTCCGTCGGGTAGCGCAGGATGAAGCCGTCGGACGTGGACAGTTCGCGCTGGATCGCCTCGATGGTGCCGATCACCCGCTTGTCGTCCGGCGGCAGGAAGCCCATCTGCGGGATCAGCAGCAGGGAGGCGTCCAGCACCTTCGAGCCGTAGGACTGCGTGAAGGTGTTGCGCTCCTTGTCGTAGCCCTTCTCGCACACGTCCCGGTGGATGTCGTCGCGCAGCCCCTTCCACTCCTCCAGCGGGCCGTCGGCGTCGCCGGACTCGATCAGTTTGATGGTGCGGTCGACGGCGACCCAGGCCATCACCTTGGAGTGCACGAAGTGGCGGCGCGGGCCGCGCACCTCCCAGATGCCCTCGTCCGGCTCCTGCCAGTGCTTCTCCAGGTAGCGGATCAGCTTGAGCTGGAGCAGCGAGGCGTAGTCGTTGCGGGCCAGACCGGTCATGTGGGCCAGGTGCAGGGCCTCGGTGACCTCGCCGTACACATCCAGCTGGAGCTGGTGCGCGGCGCCGTTGCCCACCCGGACCGGGGCGGAGTCCTCGTAGCCGGGCAGCCAGTCGAGCTCCGCCTCGCCGAGCTCGCGCTCACCGGCGATGCCGTACATGATCTGCAGGTTCTCCGGGTCGCCCGCCACCGCGCGGAGCAGCCACTCGCGCCAGGCGCGGGCCTCCTCGCGGTAGCCGGTGCGCAGCAGCGACGACAGGGTGATCGCCGCGTCCCGCAGCCAGGTGTAGCGGTAGTCCCAGTTGCGGACGCCGCCGATGTCCTCCGGCAGGGAGGTGGTGGGCGCGGCCACGATGCCGCCGGTCGGGGCGTACGTCAGCGCCTTCAACGTGATCAGGGAGCGGATCACGGCCTCGCGGTAGGGGCCGTGGTACGTACAGTGCTCCACCCACTCGCGCCAGAACTCCTCGGTCGCCTCCAGCGACTGCTCCGGCTCCGGCAGCGGCGGCGGCTGCTTGTGCGAGGGCTCCCAGGAGATGGTGAACGCGATCCGCTCGCCCGGCGCGACGGTGAAGTCCGCGTACGTGGTCAGTTCCTCGCCGTAGGTGGGGGCGGAGGTGTCGAACCACACGGAGTCCGGGCCCGCGACGGCGACCGTGCGCCCCTCGTGGCGGTGCACCCAGGGGACGATCCTGCCGTAGGAGAACCGCATCCGCAGCGCCGAGCGCATGGGGACCCGGCCCGAGACGCCCTCCACGATCCGGATCAGCTGCGGGGCGCCGTCGCGCGGGGGCATGAAATCGGTCACCCGGACCGTGCCGCGCGGGGTGTCCCACTCCGACTCCAGGATCAGCGAGTCGCCGCGGTAGCCGCGCCGGGTCGCCGTGGGCGGTTCGGCGTCGTCGGCGTGCGCGGGACCCAGCCGCCAGAAGCCGTGTTCCTCGGTGCCCAGCAGACCGGCGAAGATGGCGTGGGAGTCGAAACGGGGCAGGCACAGCCAGTCGACTGTGCCGTCCCGGCAGACCAGCGCGGCGGTCTGCATGTCTCCGATGAGTGCGTAGTCTTCGATGCGCCCGGCCACGTGCAACTCCAGTCGAACGGCCACGTCACCCCGCAAGGGGGTTGTCGCTTGGTGCGGTCAAGGGGTTTTGAAATGCGTCGTTGAGCTGTGAAGCGAAACAGTCGCCCAGCCTTGCATGCAAAGCGCCATCTCTGCTCAACGAACTGACGAGCTCACGTTGTTCCGGAGGTCACGGGCGGGGGTGGTGCCGTTCGGCCGGCCGGGCTCGGCAGCGAGTGTCCGAGCAGGATACGACGCACGTAGATGATCTGTGTGCGCTCCGCGGAAACCGGGCTCCGCCGAACGAGTGACCAACGGGTGAGGGTCCCGTGTGCGGTACTCGCCCGTGGCGGCGCGTGCGCGGAGCGTGGCCGGGCGCCATCCCTCCGCGGCGCTGATACGCTGGTAGCCCGTGGACCGGTGGGCGAGAAAGCCCCGGAACCGCACCCACAAGCCGCGACCACGGGAGCCCCCTCTTGGCCATGCCGCCCAAATCTTCGACGACCAAGCACATCTTCGTCACCGGGGGTGTCGCCTCCTCGCTCGGCAAGGGGCTCACCGCCTCCAGCCTGGGCATGCTGCTCAAGGCCCGGGGTCTGCGCGTCGTGATGCAGAAGCTCGACCCGTACCTCAACGTCGACCCGGGGACGATGAACCCCTTCCAGCACGGTGAGGTGTTCGTCACCAACGACGGCGCCGAGACCGACCTGGACATCGGCCACTACGAGCGGTTCCTCGACCGCGACCTGGACGGCTCGGCCAACGTCACCACCGGCCAGGTCTACTCGACGGTGATCGCCAAGGAGCGGCGCGGCGAGTACCTGGGCGACACCGTGCAGGTCATTCCGCACATCACCAACGAGATCAAGCACCGCATCCGCCGCATGGCGACCGACGAGGTCGACGTGGTGATCACGGAGGTCGGCGGCACGGTCGGCGACATCGAGTCGCTGCCGTTCCTGGAGACCGTCCGCCAGGTCCGGCACGAGGTCGGCCGGGACAACGTGTTTGTGGTGCACATCTCGCTCCTGCCGTACATCGGCCCCTCGGGTGAGCTGAAGACGAAGCCGACCCAGCACTCGGTCGCCGCGCTGCGCAACATCGGTATCCAGCCGGACGCGATCGTGCTGCGCTGCGACCGCGAGGTGCCCACCGCGATCAAGCGGAAGATCTCGCTGATGTGCGACGTCGACGAGGCCGCCGTGGTGGCCTGCCCCGACGCCCGCTCGATCTACGACATCCCGAAGGTCGTGCACTCCGAGGGCCTGGACGCCTATGTCGTGCGCAAGCTCGACCTGCCGTTCCGGGACGTGGACTGGACGACCTGGGACGACCTGCTCGACCGCGTCCACAACCCCGACCACGAGATCGTCATGGCCCTGGTCGGCAAGTACATCGACCTGCCCGACGCCTACCTCTCGGTCACCGAGGCGCTGCGCGCGGGCGGCTTCGCCAACAAGGCCCGCGTGAAGATCAAGTGGGTCACCTCCGACGACTGCAAGACCCCGGCCGGCGCCCAGGCGCAGCTCGGTGACGTCGACGCCATCTGCATCCCCGGCGGCTTCGGTGACCGCGGTGTGCTCGGCAAGGTCGGCGCGATCAAGTACGCCCGCGAGAACCGCATCCCGCTGCTGGGCCTGTGCCTCGGTCTGCAGTGCATCGTGATCGAGGCCGCGCGCAGCCTCGCGGACGTCTCCGACGCCAACTCCACCGAGTTCGACCCGGGCACCGCCCACCCGGTGATCTCCACCATGGCCGAGCAGATGGACATCGTCGCCGGTGAGGGCGACATGGGCGGCACCATGCGGCTCGGCATGTACCCGGCGAAGCTGGCCGAGGGCTCCATCGTGCGCGAGGTGTACGACGGCAAGGAGTACGTGGAGGAGCGCCACCGGCACCGCTACGAGGTGAACAACGCCTACCGCGCGGAGCTGGAGAAGAAGGCGGGCATCGTCTTCTCCGGCACCTCCCCGGACGGCAAGCTCGTCGAGTACGTCGAGTACCCGCGCGAGGTCCACCCGTACCTGGTCGCGACCCAGGCGCACCCGGAGCTGCGCTCGCGTCCGACCCGTCCGCACCCGCTCTTCGCGGGCCTGGTGAAGGCCGCGGTGGAGCGGAAGATCTCGAAGTAACACACCCGGTTGTACGGTGGCCGGGGCGCGAACCTCCAAAAGGTGCGCGCCCCGGCCACTTTTTCGCACATGTTCACGCACGGCACGCGCACGGCCGCCGTACGTCGGGAAGGACAGCCATGACGATCAAGGACACCCCGGAAGAGTGGGAGGTCCGCGGGACCGGGACCCCGTTCGTGGGCAACAAGACCTCCGTCCGCACCGACGACGTGGTCATGCCCGACGGGACCGTGGTCCACCGCGACTACCAGGTCCACCCCGGGTCCGTGGCCGTCCTCGCCCTCGACGACGCCGACCGGGTCCTGGTGCTGCGCCAGTACCGCCACCCCGTGCGCCACAAGCTGTGGGAGATCCCGGCCGGCCTGCTCGATGTGCCCGGCGAGAACCCGCTGCACGCCGCCCGGCGCGAGCTGTACGAGGAGGCGCACGTCAAGGCGGAGGACTGGCGGGTGCTGACCGACGTGTACACCACGCCCGGCGGCTGCGACGAGGCCGTACGGATCTTCCTCGCGCGGGGGCTGTCCGAGGCGGAGGGCGACCGCTTCGAGGTCGAGCACGAGGAGGCCGACATGGAGCTGGCCCGGGTCCCCGTCGAGGAGCTGGTGCGCGGCGTGCTCGCCGGCGAGCTGCACAACAACTGCCTGGTGGTGGGTGTCCTCTCGCTGGTCGCCGCGCGGGGTGGGGACGGTCTGGACGCCCTGCGTCCGGCTCAGGCGCCGTGGCCGGCGCGGCCGTTCGAGGCGTGACGCCGACGGGGGGTGCCTTTGGTCGCCCCCGCCGCCCCTTCCCGTCCCGAACCCGGGGCTCCGCCCCGGACCCCGCCCCGCGAACGCCGGAGGGGCTGAGATTCAGCCCCTCCGGCGTTCGCGGAGCAGCGCCCTCGGGGGACGGGGACGGGAAGGGGCGGCAGCCCTACGATCGGTTGATCCGATCGGGGGGAGTCCTGTCCCGGCGCAGTGCTCCTCACGGAACGTCGCGGAGCGTGAACTAGGCTCTGGAAAACGCCCGGTCCGGAGCCCCGGCGGGCTTGCGCGCGCGGTGGGACGGGAGTGAGGCCCGTGACGGATCAGGCGGTGGCCCCAGACGGTGCGCGGCTCCTTCGGGACGTCGCCGACGAGGGTCGATTCCTGGGCCGTACCAGGGAGTTGAAGGAGTTGCGCGCCGACATCGAGCGCGCGGGACTGGACACCCTCTCCGGTCGCAAGGCGCCCCGCGCGCGCGTCCTGCTCATCGCCGGCCGGCCCGGCTCGGGGCGCAGCGCCCTCGCCGGGGAACTCGTGCGCCAGGTCGCCGACCGCTACCCCGACGGCGTGCTGCGCGCCCGGCTGAGCGAACCCGACGGCACGCGCGTGCCCGTCGAGCGCGCCGCGCGGGAGCTGCTCGACGCGCTGGCGGCGCCCGCCCCGGCCGGGGCCACCGAGGACGAGCTCAGCGAGGCCCTGCGCACCGCGCTGGCCGACCGCCGGGCGCTGCTCCTGCTGGACGACGCGGCCGACGCCGGGCAGGTCGACGCGCTGCTGCCGGACAACCCGGACTGCCTGGCCGTCGCCGTCTCCTCGGGGCCGCTGACCGGCATCGCGGACGTCCGCCCCTGCACCCTCGGCGGCCTCGACACCAAGTCCGCGGTGGAGCTGCTGTCCCGGTTCACCGGAGCGGTGCGCATCACGGTCGACCCCCGGGCCGCCGAGCGGCTCGCCGAGCAGTGCCAGGGCCAGCCGGCCGCCCTGGCGCTGGCCGGCGGCTGGCTCGCCGCCCGGCCCAAGGCCGCCGTCGCCGACCTCGCCAGGCAACTGCACACGGACCCCGGCCAGGACACCGTCGTCAGCCGCGTCCTGCGGCTCGTGCACGACTCACTGCCCGCGCCGGCCGCCCGCACACTGCGGCTGCTCAGCCTCGCCCCGGCCGGTCCGGTCGACCCGCACACCGCCGCCGCCCTCGCCGGCTGCTCGGTGGAGTCCGCCCGCGCCACCCTGGAGGACTTCGCCGCCCACGGGCTGCTGCACCCGGTGGACGGCTCGCCGCTGCCGCAGTACGAGGTGCCCTGCTGTCTGCAGCCCCTGCTCAGCGCCCTCGCGGAGGACCACGAGCGGCCCGCCGAGCTGCGGCTGGCCCGCGCCCGGATGCTGGAGCGGACCGTCCGGCTGCTCCAGTCGTGCCGGGCCATCACCGAGACCGACAGCCCCCGGGCGCGCGAGAAGCTCCTCGGCATGCCGAGCGCCCTGCGCTTCCCCGGCCCGCGGGCCGCCGCCGACTGGCTGCGGGTGCGCCGCCCCGCACTGCTGGCCTCCGCGCGGCTCGCGGTCGCCGACGGGGAGCTGGACACCCTCGCCCGGCGCCTGATGTCCCAGCTCGTGCGGGCCATGGTGGCCCACTTCGGCACCCAGGCCGCCGCGAGCGACCTGTACGACATCCACGGCCTGGTCCTCGGCGTCGCCGAGCGCCGGAACCTGCCCCGCGAGCGGGCGGCGGCCCTGCTGAACCTCGGCGACCTCGACGCCCGTACCGGCCGCACCGCCGACGCCCTGGGGCGCTACCGGGCCGCGCTGGACGCCGGACGCGAGGCGAACGACCCGTACGCCACCGGCCGCGCGATGGAATCCGTGGGCGGCGCCCATCTGGAACTCGGGGACTACGACCGGGCCGCCGACTGGTTCGGCCGCGCCCTGGCCGAGCGGCTGGCCCGCGGCGAGCGCGAGGACGCCGCCCGGCTCTACGGCCGTATCGGCGCCGCCCACACCTACGCCGGCCGCTACGGCGAGGCACTGCGCAACTGGCGTGCGGCCGTCGCCGGACACCGGAAGAACGGGGACGTGGCCGCACAGGCGCGGGCCCTGAGCGAACTGGCCCGGGTGCAGGAGTACGCGGGCCGGCTCGAGGAGTCGCTGCGCACCTGCCGGGAGGCCGTGGAGTGGGCGGGCCGGGCCGAGGACACCCGCCTGCAGGCCGCGCTGCACCTGCGGCTGGCCGACTCCTTCGGGCACCTCGGCGACCCCGCGTCGGCCGCGCTGCACCGGGACACGGCCGAGCGCATGCTGGCAGAGGAGGCCCTGGAGGACGACTCAGAGCCGGAACACGGAGCTAACGCCTACGAAATCCGTAGCTCATCCGCAGAAGATTGAAGCAATGAAAGGCTAGACAGCGAGAACACCTTCATTAAACTGGCTCTGCCGCACCATCTCCTGCGGTCTCTCCCGGTGTGCCCACGCGTGCCCGGGTATGTGCAGCGATACCCCCATACCCTCTGAGCCAAGGACCGTGATCCACGTGAAGGTCGGCATCCCCCGCGAAGTCAAGAACAACGAGTTCCGGGTGGCCATCACCCCCGCCGGCGTGCACGAGCTGGTGCGCCACGGCCACCAGGTCGTCATCGAGCGCGGCGCCGGCGTCGGCTCCTCGATCCCGGACGGCGAGTACATCGCCGCCGGGGGGCGGATCCTGGACACCGCCGACGAGGTCTGGGCCGCCGCCGACCTGCTGCTGAAGGTCAAGGAGCCCATCGCGGAGGAGTACCACCGCCTGCGCAAGGACCAGACCCTCTTCACCTACCTGCACCTGGCCGCGTCCAAGGAGTGCACGGACGCCCTCCTGGAGTCCGGCACCACCGCCATCGCCTACGAGACGGTCGAGCTGCCCAGCCGCGCGCTCCCGCTGCTCGCCCCGATGTCCGAGGTCGCGGGCCGGCTGGCCCCGCAGGTCGGCGCCTACCACCTGATGCGCGCCAACGGCGGCCGCGGTGTGCTGCCCGGCGGCGTCCCCGGCGTGCTGGCCGGCAAGGCCGTCGTCATCGGCGGCGGCGTCTCCGGCTGGAACGCCGCGCAGATCGCCATCGGCATGGGCTTCCACGTGACCCTGCTCGACAAGGACGTCAACAAGCTCCGCGAGGCGGACAGGATCTTCGGCACGAGGATCCAGACCGTCGTCTCCAACGCCTTCGAGCTGGAGAAGGCCTGCCTGGAGGCCGACCTCGTGATCGGCGCGGTCCTCATCCCCGGCGCCAAGGCCCCCAAGCTGGTCACCAACGAGCTGGTCTCGCGGATGAAGGCCGGAAGTGTCCTTGTCGACATCGCGATCGACCAGGGCGGCTGCTTCGAGGACTCCCACCCGACCACGCACGCCGAGCCGGCCTTCAAGGTCCACGAGTCGGTGTTCTACTGCGTCGCCAACATGCCCGGCGCGGTGCCCAACACCTCCACCTACGCGCTCACCAACGCCACGCTGCCGTACATCGTCGAACTCGCCGACCGCGGCTGGGTGGAGGCGCTGCGCCGCGACCCCGCGCTCGCCAAGGGGCTGAACACGCATGACGGCAAGGTGGTTTACAAGGAGGTCGCCGAGGCACACGGCTTGGAGCACGTGGAGCTCGCCTCCCTGCTCGGCTGAGCCGCCAGGACGGTAAGTCGACCAAGTCGTCCGTGAGCAAAGGCGATACGTCAACACCGGACGTCAACGTCACGTACCCGGCCGGACCTTGCCCGACAAGGTCCGGCCGGATGTGTGTATGGTCACTTCCTGTTTCCGGGGCAACTCGCCTCGAACGTAACTCTTCTACCGATTCGCACACCCGTGAAACCTGCCGTGCGACGGCCGTACGCCCTTGACAGAGGGATGTTTCATTGCCGACACATCGGGCCGGGTCCGGCGGATTGTGTTGCTGCGGACGGCCGACACGCCATAGAGTCGCCAATCGTCGGCATGGTGCCACGCTGACCTGTCTAGAAGTTTCCTGGTCACCAAGGAGGTAAGACGACTTGTGAATGAGTCGACATTTACTCCCGGGGGTGGTCACCCAGGAATGCCTGCGCCGGACCAGGAGCCCGCGGGATTCGCTGCTGTCGGCTCCGTAGCTGTGCGCACCTTCGCAGCCCACCGGAGTCACCGGACTTCGGTGGTGACTCAACCAGCACCCCAGAGCATGGATGGCCATCACGTGAACGCCATGGCCGGCGACGGAAGTGGCGCGCCCCACAACCATTTCGCCGACTACGACGAACTGCCCGAGGGGCACTTCTACGACCCCGACGCCGAGTACGAGCCCGATCCCGAGTACGCGGCCACGCTCGCGCCCGACGCGGCGCGACAGCGCCGTGAGCGCGTCGGCCCGACCGGGCGCCCGCTGCCGTACTTCCCGATCCCGGGTCCGCTGACCGACCACGGTCCCGCGAAGATCATCGCGATGTGCAACCAGAAGGGCGGCGTCGGCAAGACCACGTCGACCATCAACCTGGGTGCCGCGCTCGCGGAGTACGGACGCCGGGTGCTGCTCGTCGACTTCGACCCGCAGGGCGCGCTGTCGGTCGGTCTCGGCGTCAACCCCATGGAGCTCGACCTCACCGTCTACAACCTGCTCATGGAGCGGGGCATGGCGGCCGACGAGGTGCTGCTGAAGACCGCGGTCCCCAACATGGACCTGCTGCCCAGCAACATCGACCTGTCGGCGGCCGAGGTGCAGCTGGTGAGCGAGGTCGCGCGCGAGTCCACGCTGCAGCGGGCGCTGAAGCCGCTGATGGACGACTACGACTACATCGTGATCGACTGCCAGCCCTCGCTCGGTCTGCTCACGGTCAACGCGCTGACCGCCGCGCACAAGGTGATCGTGCCGCTGGAGTGCGAGTTCTTCGCGCTGCGCGGTGTGGCGCTGCTGACCGAGACCATCGAGAAGGTCCAGGAGCGGCTCAACCCCGACCTGGAGCTCGACGGGATCCTCGCCACGATGTACGACTCGCGCACGGTGCACAGCCGTGAGGTGCTCGCGCGTGTGGTCGAGGCGTTCGACGACCACGTCTACCACACGGTCATCGGGCGCACGGTCCGCTTCCCGGAGACCACGGTCGCCGGTGAGCCGATCACCACGTACGCGTCCAACTCCGTCGGTGCCGCCGCCTACCGCCAGCTCGCCAGGGAGGTGCTCGCCCGGTGTCACGCCGAGTGAGTCTGCCGGGGGCCGACGAACTCTTCCGTACGACAGGGGGGACGGCGCTCCAGGCGTCGACCCCCCGGCGCCAGGCCAACGGCGACGCCCGTGTCCCCGCACCCGCGGGGGAGGGCGACGCGGCGGCGGCCGCCGTGGAGGACGCGCCGCAGTCGGTGCCCGCGCAGGGCGGCGACGGCGGGGGCGCGGAGCACGTCGCGGCGGACGCGGAGCCGGACGGGGCCGGGGAGTCCCGCAGCCGCGACGCGGCGGGCTCCGGGCGGCGTCAGCCGGCGCAGGACGGTGCGGCCCAGCGCGGCAAGCGGGGGCGGGCGGCGTCACGACGGCCCAGCGGCCGTGAGCGGCACGACGAGAAGATCACCGTGTACGTGTCCGCCGAGGAGCTGATGGACCTCGAGCACGCGCGTCTGGTGCTGCGCGGCGAACACGGGCTGGCGGTGGACCGGGGCCGCATCGTCCGCGAGGCGGTCGCCGTGGTCCTCGCCGACCTGGAGAGCCGTGGGGACGCCAGCATCCTCGTACGACGCCTCCGTGGACGGTAGCGGTAGCCTGCGGAGGCCATGACCTCGAACGACACGCCCGCCCCCGGCGCCCGCCCGCCCCGTCGCCGCACCCTGGGCCGCGGCCCGGGAGCGGCGCCGCCGACGCCCGGGCGGGGGGCGCCCGAGGAGGGCGCGGAGACTCCCGCGGGCCCCTCACCGATGGTGACGTCGGAGAGCAGGACCGCCGTGCCCGGAGAGGCGGGGCCCAGGGGCCGCGCGGTGACCGCAGGGCGGGTGGGCGGCGAGGTTCTCCCCGGAGGGGCTTCACCGGGTGAGCCGGGGACGCCACCGACGCGGGAGACCGTCGCGCGTGCGGCGGGGCGGGACGTTCCGGCCGTCGGCGGGACGGTGAGCGCGTCCGGCGAACAGGAACCCGCGGTGGCGGAGGCGTCCGGGGCCGGGACCGGCGCGATCGGCGTCGGCCGGGCGGGGACCGCGGCGCCCGGTGACGCCGGGGCCGGGGCGGAGTCCGCGGGCGGTGCTCCGGGGGCGGACGACGCCGAGGACGGTGACAGGCGGTTCAAGGTCCGGTTGGTGAACTTCGAGGGGCCGTTCGATCTGCTGCTGCAGTTGATCTCGAAGCACAAGCTGGACGTCACCGAGGTCGCGCTGTCCAAGGTGACCGACGAGTTCATGGCGTACATCCGGGCCCTGGGGCCCGACTGGGACCTGGACGAGACGACCGAGTTCCTGGTCGTGGCGGCCACGCTGCTGGATCTCAAGGCTGCCCGGCTGCTGCCCGCCGCCGAGGTGGAGGACGAGGCCGACCTCGCCCTCCTGGAGGCCCGGGACCTGCTGTTCGCGAGGCTGCTGCAGTACCGCGCGTACAAACGGATCGCCGAGATCTTCAGCCGGCGCCTCGACGACGAGGGCCGCCGCCACCCCCGTACCGTCGGACTCGAACCCCACCACGCCGAGCTGCTGCCCGAGGTCGTCATCGGCATCGGCGCCGAGGGCTTCGCCGGGCTCGCGGTCAAGGCGATGCAGCCCAGGCCCAAGCCGCAGGTGTACGTCGACCACATCCACGCCCCGCTGGTCAGCGTGCAGGAGCAGGCGGGGATCGTCGTCACGCGGCTGAAGGAGCTGGGCGAGGCGAGCTTCCGGGCCCTCGTCGAGGACACGGACGACACCCTGACCGTCGTGGCCCGCTTCCTCGCCCTGCTGGAGCTGTACCGCGAGAAGGCCGTCGCCCTCGACCAGGAGGCCGCGCTGGGCGAGCTGACCGTGCGCTGGACCGGCGGGGACGGGGACGCCGCGCCGACGGTCACCGACGAGTTCGACCGGCCGCCGGAGCAGCCCGAGGAGGAGAGGAAGCCGTGAACGAGGAGACGACCGACACCCCCGCCGGGCCGCGCACCGTCGCGGAGCTCGACCTCGGGCCCGCCCTGGAGGCGGTCCTCATGGTCGTGGACGAGCCCGCGACCGAGGAGCACCTGGCGAAGATCCTGGAGCGCCCCAGGCACCAGGTCGCGGACGCGCTGCGCGCGCTCGCCGACGAGTACACCGTCCAGGGCCGCGGCTTCGAACTGCGCCTCGTCGCGGGCGGCTGGCGCTTCTACAGCCGCCCCGAGTACGCCGCCGCCGTCGAGGGCTTCGTCCTGGACGGCCGGCAGGCCCGGCTCACCCAGGCCGCCCTGGAGACCCTCGCGGTCGTCGCCTACCGCCAGCCGGTCAGCCGCAGCCGCGTCTCCGCCGTGCGCGGAGTCAACTGCGACGGCGTGATGCGCACCCTCCTGCAGCGCGGTCTGGTCGAGGAGGCGGGCACGGAACCCGAAACAGGTGCGATCCTGTACACGACGACGAACTACTTCCTGGAGCGGATGGGCCTGCGCGGTCTGGACGAGCTCCCGGAGCTCGCGCCCTTCCTCCCGGAGGCGGAGGCGATCGAGGCCGAGACGCTGGAAGCGGTCCCGTCGTTCGATCCGGACGCTCCGGATTCCGAGGACGCAGACGACAAGACGGAACTTTGATGCGAAGCAGCAGCGGCAGGAACAGCAGCGGAAACAACGGCGGGAGCCGTGGTGGCAACAGCGGCGGCCGCGGCGGGAGCGGCGGTGGCCGCGGCGACCACCGCGGCGCCGGCAACAACCGTGACGACCGACAGGGCGGCCGTCCGAAGAAGCCGCGCCCGGAGGAGCGGCGCTACGACGTGGGCCCCGGCGCCACCCAGGAGGGCCCCAAGTCGGGCCGTGGGCCCACGGCCCGCGGAGGCGCCAAGGGCGGGCCGAGGAAGCCCCTGCAGCGGGGGCGCTCGGTCCCGGCCACGTCCCGTGAGTACGAGACGCGGGCCGAGGAGCGCAACCGGGAGCGGTACGCGGGCAAGAAGGACGTCAAGCTGCCCAAGACCTTCCCCGGCGCCGAGCAGGAGGGCGAGCGGCTGCAGAAGGTGCTCGCCCGCGCGGGCTACGGCTCCCGGCGCGCCTGCGAGGAGCTGATCGAGCAGGCGCGGGTCGAGGTCAACGGCGAGATCGTCCTCGAGCAGGGCAAGCGGGTCGACCCGGAGAAGGACGAGGTCAAGGTCGACGGCCTGACCGTCGCCACGCAGTCGTACCAGTTCTTCTCGCTGAACAAGCCCGCCGGCGTCGTCTCCACCATGGAGGACCCGGAGGGCCGGCAGTGCCTCGGTGACTACGTCACCAACCGCGAGACCCGCCTCTTCCACGTCGGCCGGCTCGACACCGAGACCGAGGGCGTCATCCTGCTCACCAACCACGGCGAGCTGGCGCACCGGCTGACCCACCCCAAGTACGGCGTGAAGAAGACGTACCTGGCGGCCATCGTGGGCCCGATCCCGCGCGACCTGGGCAAGAGGCTCAAGGACGGCATCCAGCTCGAGGACGGTTACGCGCGCGCGGACCACTTCCGGGTCGTCGAGCAGACCGGCAAGAACTACCTCGTCGAGGTGACCCTGCACGAGGGCCGCAAGCACATCGTGCGCCGCATGCTCGCCGAGGCCGGCTTCCCGGTCGACAAGCTGGTGCGCACCGCCTTCGGGCCGATCACCCTGGGCGACCAGAAGTCGGGCTGGCTGCGGCGGCTGTCCAACACCGAGGTCGGGATGCTGATGCAGGAGGTCGACCTCTAAAGAGCCCTCAAGGGCTTGTGTGTCCGACCCGCACCCCCCTTTAATGGTCACCGCGACTATTAAAGGGGGGTGCGGGTCATGGACGGCTACGACAAGTACGCCTTCGAACCGTTCGCCGTCACCGTCGACCTCGCCGTGTTCACCCTCCGCGCGGGCGCGCTGCACGTGCTGCTCGTCGAGCGCGGCCAGGAGCCGTACGCCGGACGGTGGGCGCTGCCCGGCGGCTTCGTCCGGCCGGACGAGTCCGCCGAGAACGCCGCGCGGCGCGAACTGGGCGAGGAGACCGGGCTGACGGACGTGTCCGGGCTGCATCTGGAGCAGCTGCGGACCTACAGCGAACCCGACCGCGACCCCCGCATGCGGGTCGTGTCGGTCGCGTTCGCCGCGCTGCTGCCCGACGCCCCCGAGGCACACGGCGGCAGCGACGCGGCGCAGGCCCGCTGGACGCCGTACGACTCCGCGCGGGAGCTCGCCTTCGACCACGGCCGGATCCTGGCCGACGCGCGGGAACGCGTCGGCGCCAAGCTCGAGTACACCTGCCTCGCCACCGCCTTCTGCCCGCCCGAGTTCACCCTCGGCGAGCTGCAACAGGTCTACGAGACCGTGTGGGGCACCGCCCTGGACCGGCCCAACTTCCGGCGCAAGGTGCTCGCCACCCCGGGCTTCGTCGAAGCCGTTCCGGGCGCCGCGCGCCTCACCGGCGGCCGGGGCAAACCCGCCGCGCTCCACCGCGCGGGCACCGCCACCGCCCTCCACCCGCCCCTGCTCCGGCCCACTCCGGAAGGACGCCCCGCATGACCACGACCACCGTCACCAAGCGCGCCGCCACGGGAGCGCTCACCGGACTCGCCCTGGGGGACGCGCTGGGCTTCCCGACCGAGTTCAACGACGTGCCGTCGATCCTCGCCGAGTTCGGACCCTGGCGGGGGATGGACCTGCCCAGGCCGGCGATCGTCACCGACGACACCCAGATGACCCTCGCGCTCGGCAGAGGGCTGCGCACGGCCATGGACCGGGGACTGCTCACCCCGAAGCGGCTGGAGCGGCCGGTGCGCGAGGAGTTCGTGGAGTGGTGGCGTTCGCCCGAGAACAACCGCGCCCCCGGCAACACCTGCCTCAAGGCGTGCCACCTGCTGGCCCGCGAGGACCGGCGCTGGCAGGACGCCAGCCAGACCGGCTCCAAGGGCTGCGGCGCCAACATGCGCGTCGCCCCCGTGGGCCTGGCCCCCGGCCTGACCGACGAACAGCGCGCGGGCGCCGCCCAGTTGCAGTCCGCCCTCACCCACGGCCACCCCACCGCGCTCGCCGCCTCCGACCTCACCGCGCACGCCGTACGGCTGCTCGCGGAGGGCGCCGAGCCGACCGGCCTGATCGGACGCTTGCGCTCCTACGCCTACGACAACCGCACCCGCTACCACGAGTTCTGGCTCGGCGACCTGTGGACCCGCGCCCAGGACCCCACGCCCGAGCACTTCATCGCGCGGGGCTGGGACGAGTGCCTGGGCGTTCTGGAACGCCTCCGGGACGCCGTACGGACCGTCTCGCCCGAGACCGACCCCTGCCTGGCCACGGGCGAGGGCTGGATCGCCGAGGAGGCCCTGGCGACCGGCCTGCTGTGCTTCCTCCTCTTCGTCGAAGAACCCCTCACCGCCCTGCGCCGCGCCGCCTGCACGGCCGGAGACTCCGACTCCATCGCCTGCCTCACGGGCGCCTTCGCCGGCGCGTACCTGGGCGCGGACGCCTGGCCCGCCGAGTGGGCGGACCGCATCGAGTACCGGGGCGAACTGCTGGCGCTGGGAACGCTCTGGGACGCTTGAGCGATGACCGACGCCCTGGACCTCGACCTGAGCCCGGTGATCGCCGAACAGCCCGATCCGGTGCTGTTCGCCACCGTCTCCGGCGCGCACCTGTACGGCTTCCCGTCCCGCGACTCCGACGTGGACCTGCGGGGCGTGCACCTGCTGCCGGCCGCCGATCTCGTCGGGCTGCGCGAGCCGGACGAGACCCGGTCCCGGATGTGGGTCCGGGACGGCGTCGAGATGGACCTGGTCACGCACGACCTGCGCAAGTTCGTCCGCCTGATGCTGCGCCGCAACGGCTACGTCCTGGAACAGCTGCTGTCCCCGCTGGTCGTGCACACCACCGGCACCCACCGCGAACTGGCCGCGCTCGCCCCGGGCGTCCTCACCGGCCACCACGCCCACCACTACCGGGGGTTCGCCCGGACCCAGTGGCGGCTGTTCGAGAGGACCGGCGGACTCAAACCGCTGCTCTACACCTTCCGGGTGCTGCTCACCGGCATCCACCTGATGCGCTCCGGCGAGGTGCAGCCCCATCTGCCCACCCTCGCCGGGGAGGTCGACGCCGCCCCGGACCACCTGCCGGAGCTGATCGCCGCCAAGGCGGAGCGCGAGCACGGGGACGCCCCCGTCGACCACGCACGCGTACGGGCCGACGTGGAGCGGCTGCACGGCGTACTGGACGAGGCGCAGGCCGCGTCAGCCCTGCCCGATGCCCCCACCGCGTACGACGCCCTGCACGACCTCGTCGTACGGACCCGCCTGGAGGGCTGAGGCACGGCGGGTGCGGACGAGGAAGTCCTCCACGCGCCGGTGGTCCGGTTCCATGGGGAGCGGGCTGTGGTGGGCGGCCTGCTCGGCCTCCCGCGCCAGGCGGGTCATCCGCGCCTCGAACCCGGGCCAGGACACCTCGCCCCGCTTCACCGCGAGCAGCGGCTCGCGCTCCTCGCCCACGCCGATCGTGAGGGTGCCCGTACGGAGCAGGTCGCGGGCGCTGATCAGCAGGCGGAGCAGGTGCATCGCGTGCTTCCAGCGCGGGGCGCCGTGCGCGCGGACGTCCGCCTCCAGCTTGCGGCGCTGGCCGTGGGCGTACCGCGTGAACGTCTCGTGGACCTTGCGGGAGAGGAACGCCTCGCGCAGGGACAGCAGCTCGCGGCCGGTGGCGTCGGCGTACTCCACCAGCGGGGAGTGCAGGCACTCCAGGATGTTGGGGTTGGCGCGCAGGGCCAGCTCGCAGAAGCGTTCCAGCTCCCAGCTGAACTGCTCCTCGGCCGGGCCCTCGACGTGCGTCGGCGGCTTCTCGAAGCGCCAGAACAGGGGAGTGGGCGCGAGGAAGACGCCCCGGCGGTCGGTGTCGCTGCTCTCGGTGGCCAGACCGAAGGCGCGCGAACCCATGACACAGGAGTAGATCGTGTGGTCGCCGACCAGGGTCTCGGGGCGCATGCCCGGGAGCGTACGCGGTGGATCACGCCCGGCGGATCGAATTTCCCTCCACCGTGATCGGCTCCTCGGGCAGTGGCCGGGTCGCGGGGCCCCGCTCCACCGAGCCGTCGGTGATCCTGAAGCGGCTGCCGTGGCAGGCGCAGTTGACGGCGCCGTCCGCGACGTCGGCCACGACACAGCTCTGGTGGGTGCAGATCGCCGAGAAGGCCTTGAAGTCGCCCTCCTGAGGCTGGGTGACCACGATCTTCTCGTCCGGGAGGACCGTCCCTCCGCCCACCGGGACGCCGGTGGTCGAGATCAGCTCCTGCCCGGCGGTCTCCGACGAGGTACCGCCCCCGCCGCCGTCCCTGCCGTCCCTGCCGTCTCCGCCGTTCCCGCCGTCCGAGCCGCAGCCCGCGGCCAGTGCCGCCGCGCCCGTCGCGAGCAGAACCGTGCGGCGTGTCGCACGAGGGGTCATGTCGTCACTCCCGGAGGTCGCGGTTCCCGCATCCTGACACCGAATCCGCCGAACAAGAAGCAACCCGCAACAAAACGCCATCAAACGCGTACATCGCCCGTCTCAGCGGGCGGGCGCCCGGCGCCACTCCCGCGCGGGCTGACTACGCTGGACGACCGAACAGCAGACAGGCACGTCAGCAAGGAGCATCGTCGTGGCGGTACGCGCGGTCCGGGGGGCCGTCCAGTTGGAGCGGGACGAGGCCGGTCACATGGAGGAGCGGGTCGGCGCGCTGCTCACCACGATCCTGGAGCGCAACGGCCTGCACACCGACGACCTGATCAGCCTCTGGTTCACGGCCACGCCCGATCTGCACAGCGACTTCCCGGCCGTCGCCGCCCGCAAGCTCGGCATCGTCGACGTCCCCCTGATCTGCGCCCAGGAACTGGACATCGAGGGCGCCATGCCCCGTGTCGTCCGGGTCCTCGCGCACATCGAGTGCGACAAGCCCCGCGCGGACGTCGCGCACGTCTACCTCGGCGCGGCGGCCGCCCTGCGCAAGGACATCGCCCAGTGAGGACCGCACTCGTCATCGGCACCGGGCTCATCGGCACGTCCGCCGCGCTCGCCCTGAACCGGCGGGGCGTCGTCGTCCACCTCACCGACCACGACCCGGAGCAGGCCCGTACGGCCGCCGCGCTCGGCGCCGGCACGGACGAGGCCCCCGACGGGCCGGTCGACCTGGCGATCGTCGCCGCCCCGCCCGCCCATGTGGCCGACGTGCTCGCCGACGCGATGCGGCGCGGCGCGGCGCGCGGCTACATCGACGTCGCCAGCGTCAAGGGCGGACCGCGCCGCGAGCTCCAGGAGCGCGGGCTCGACCTGGCCCCGTACATCGGCACCCACCCGATGTCCGGCCGTGAGCGGTCCGGTCCGCTGGCCGCCACCGGGGACCTCTTCGAGGGGCGCCCCTGGGTGCTCACCCCGACCCGGGACACCGACACCGAGGTGCTGAACCTCGCCCTGGAGCTGGTCTCGCACTGCAGGGCCGTGCCCGTCGTCATGGACGCCGACGCCCACGACCGGGCCGTGGCCCTCGTCTCCCACATGCCCCACCTGGTGTCCAGCATGGTCGCCGCGCGCCTGGAGCACGCCGAGGAGGCCGCCGTACGACTGTGCGGGCAGGGCATCCGGGACGTGACCCGGATCGCCGCCTCCGACCCCCGGATGTGGATCGACATCCTCTCCGCGAACCCCGGCCCGGTCGCCGACCTGCTCACGGACGTCGCCGCCGACCTGGAGGAGACCGTGCGCGCCCTGCGCGCGCTGCAGTCCTCCGACGGGGACAAGCGCCGCGAGGGCAGCACCGGCATCGAGAACGTGCTGCGCCGCGGCAACGCGGGGCAGGTCCGCGTCCCCGGCAAGCACGGCTCCGCGCCGCGCGTCTACGAGACCGTGACGGTGCTCATCGACGACCAGCCCGGCCAGCTCGCCCGCATCTTCTCGGACGCCGAGCGCGCCGGTGCCAACATCGAGGACGTCCGCATCGAGCACGCCACCGGACAGCAGGCCGGTCTGGTCCAGCTCATGGTGGAGCCCAAGACGGCCCCGGCCCTCACCGCGGGGCTGCGGGAGCGGGGCTGGGCGATCCGCCAGTGACGGATACGCCGGTGACGGATACGCCGGTGACGGGCCGGGGCGGGGGAAGGCCCGGGGGCGGCCCGTCCCCCGGAGGGCCGGATCGTCCGCTTGTCGGAAGGGTTCCGGGGGGCCGGTAATCTGGTGCGGGGCGTGTCCGCGCCCCGTACACACCACTCCACCGCACCAGGAAGGTGTTCCCCCGTGGAAAACGGCGCCGCCCAGCCCGTGATTGTCGCCATCGACGGCCCCTCCGGCACGGGCAAGTCGAGCACCTCGAAGGCCGTGGCGGCGCAGCTCGGCCTGAGCTACCTGGACACCGGCGCCCAGTACCGGGCGATCACCTGGTGGATGGTGACCAACGGCATCGACATAGACGACCCGTCCGCGATCGCCGCCGTCGCCGGGAAGCCCGAGATCGTCTCCGGTACGGCCCCGCAGGACCCGACGATCACCGTCGACGGCGTCGACGTGGCCGGCCCGATCCGCGGACAGGACGTCACCTCCAAGGTCAGCGCGGTCTCCGCGGTCCCCGAGGTGCGGGCCCGGATCACCGAGCTGCAGCGGTCCATCGCCGCCTCCGCCGTCACCGGCATCGTCGTCGAGGGCCGCGACATCGGCACCACCGTGCTGCCCGACGCCGACCTGAAGATCTTCCTCACCGCCAGCGCGGAGGCCCGTGCCGCCCGTCGCAGCGGCGAGCTCAAGGGCGCCGACCTGAACACCACCCGCGAGGCCCTGATCAAGCGGGACGCGGCCGACGCCGGCCGCAAGACCTCCCCGCTGGCCAAGGCCGGCGACGCGGTCGAGGTGGACACCACCGACCTCACGCTCCAGCAGGTCATCGAGTGTGTCGTCACCCTCGTCGAGGAGAAGCGGGCCGGGAAGTGACCGACGTCCCATCGGTGCGGAGCGCCGAGGTCGGCCGGCGTATCGGCGTCGGCCTGATGTACGGGCTGTTCAAGCCGCGTGTGCTGGGCGCCTGGCGGGTGCCCACGGCCGGTCCGCTGATCTTCGCCGTGAACCACTCCCACAACATCGACGGCCCCATGGTCATGGGCGTGGCGCCCCGGCCGACGCACTTCCTGATCAAGAAGGAGGCGTTCGTCGGCCCGCTCGACCCGTTCCTGACCGGCATCGGCCAGCTCAAGGTGGACCGCGACACCACCGACCGCACGGCGATCTCCCGGGCGCTGGGCGTACTGCGGCAGGGCGGCGTCCTCGGCATCTTCCCGGAGGGCACGCGCGGCGAGGGCGACTTCGCCTCGCTCCGCGCGGGGCTCGCCTACTTCGCCGTACGCGGCGACGCGCCGATCGTGCCGGTGGCCGTCCTGGGAAGTTCCGAGCGGCGCGGACGGTTGGTAAAGGGACTGCCCCCGCTGCGCTCCCGCGTGGACGTCGTCTTCGGCGACCCCTTCGACGCGGGCGACGGCAGCGGCAGACGGACGCGCAAGGCGCTGGACGAGGCGACCGAACGCGTCCAGAAGCAGCTCACCGCCCACCTGGAAAACGCCAGGCGCCTCACCGGGCGTTAGGGTCTGCCTCGGGTCCCCCCGTGGCGTCGCGACGCCCGGCACGCACTCTCGCCGCACCGGCCGTCCTCCGACGTGGCCCCGCCACGACGAAGGCCGTCCGGCACACCGAGAGCACGCACCGAACGCCGCTCCTTCTTCCAGGGGGGGAACCCGAGGCGGACCCTGCGACACTGAGTAGTGGATCAGCCTCATATATCGGGCGTTCCACCGATCACCACGATGAACGACGAGGTACCGACTTCATGAACGACCACATCCAGCCCGACGGCTCGGACGCGTACGAGGGTGCGCACGAGCACGATCACGGGGCGCTGGGCGATGCCGAGTTCGCGGAGTTCATGGAGCTCGCCGCGGAGGAGGGCTTCGACCTCGAGGACGTCGAGGGCGCCATCGAGGCGGCGGGCCACGGTCCGCTGCCCGTGCTCGCCGTCGTCGGCCGCCCCAACGTCGGCAAGTCGACCCTGGTGAACCGCATCATCGGCCGCCGTGAGGCGGTCGTCGAGGACAAGCCGGGCGTCACCCGCGACCGCGTCACCTACGAGGCCGAGTGGGCGGGCCGCCGCTTCAAGGTCGTCGACACCGGCGGCTGGGAGCAGGACGTCCTCGGCATCGACGCCTCCGTGGCCGCCCAGGCCGAGTACGCCATCGAGGCCGCCGACGCGGTCGTCTTCGTCGTGGACGCCAAGGTCGGCGCGACCGACACCGACGAGGCCGTCGTCCGGCTGCTGCGCAAGGCCGGCAAGCCGGTCGTGCTGTGCGCCAACAAGGTGGACGGCCCGAGCGGCGAGGCCGACGCGGCCTACCTGTGGTCCCTGGGCCTCGGCGAGCCGCACCCGGTCTCCGCGCTGCACGGCCGCGGCACCGGCGACATGCTGGACCAGGTCCTGGAGGCCCTGCCCGAGGCCCCGGCGCAGACCTTCGGCACCACCGTCGGCGGCCCGCGCCGCATCGCCCTGATCGGCAGGCCCAACGTCGGCAAGTCCTCGTTGCTGAACAAGGTCGCGGGCGAGGACCGGGTCGTCGTCAACGAACTCGCCGGCACCACCCGTGACCCGGTCGACGAGATGATCGAACTCGGCGGCAAGACCTGGAAGTTCGTCGACACGGCGGGCATCCGCAAGCGCGTCCACCTCCAGCAGGGCGCCGACTACTACGCCTCGCTGCGCACCGCCGCCGCCGTCGAGAAGGCGGAGGTGGCCGTCGTCCTCATCGACGCCGCCGACTCCATCTCGGTGCAGGACCAGCGGATCGTCACCATGGCCGTGGAGGCGGGCCGCGCGATCGTCCTCGCCTTCAACAAGTGGGACACCCTCGACGAGGAGCGCCGCTACTACCTGGAGCGGGAGATCGAGACCGAGCTCGGCCAGGTGGTGTGGGCGCCGCGGGTGAACGTCTCGGCGCGCACAGGCCGGCACATGGAGAAGCTGGTCCCGGCCATCGAGACGGCCCTGGAGGGCTGGGAGACGCGGGTGCCGACGGGCAGGCTGAACGCCTTCCTCGGCGAGCTGGTCGCCGCCCACCCGCACCCCGTGCGGGGTGGCAAGCAGCCGCGCATCCTGTTCGGCACCCAGGCCGGCACCAAGCCGCCGCGGTTCGTGCTGTTCGCCTCCGGCTTCATCGAGGCGGGCTACCGGCGGTTCATCGAGCGCCGGCTGCGGGAGGAGTTCGGCTTCGAGGGGACGCCGATCCACATCTCCGTGCGGGTGCGGGAGAAGCGCGGCAAGAAGAAGTAGCCGACGGCGGGCATGACGAAGGGGCGGTCCCGGTGGGGCCGCCCCTTCGCCGTACTCCGGGTCAGGCGCCTCTGCGCGGCGCCGGCGGCAGCCCGGCCGGCACGTGGTGCATCCCGGAGGCGGGCCTGCCGACCGTGCCGACCCGCTGCCACTGCGGTCCGGCGCCCTGCCGGCCGCCGCCCGCCCCCGCGCCGTGGGCACCGCTCACGAGGGAGGCGCCGAACGTGCTCGGACCGCGGCCGCCGTGCGAGCCCGCACCGCGCGGGATGTTCCCGAAGGCGGTGAAGCCCAGCTCCTCCTCGCCGCTGCGGTCACCCGGCAGCGAACGGAAGGACTTGACGTACTCGGTGTAGAGGGCGTCGTAGATCGGCGTGGCCGAGAGGCCGCTCCGGGAGTCCCGCTCCGGGCGCACGGGTGCGGGGACCGAGGCGAGGGACTGGCGGCGGGGAACGTCGTATGCGTGCACGTATGTCCAAACGACCCCGTGCCGTAAGGGATGCGGCGTTTTTGCGGCTTTCGCCGGTTGTCCGGCGGTGCCGTGTCCGCCGGGCCGGTCAGAGGCCCGCCAGCGGCAGCGCCGCGGCGACGAGCTTGCCGTTCGCCGCCGCCTTGTCCAGCGCGTCGCGCAGCAGGTCCTCGCGCGGCTGGCGGCCGATCGAGCCGACCGGGGCCGCGAACATCAGTACCTGCTGGTGCTTGTTGGCGGCCGACCGCCAGCCGTCGGTGACCTGGAGCGGCTGGTGCGCCTGCCACCAGGCGACCGGACGGCCGCCGGCCGGGTTCGGCTGGAGCACGGCGTGCAGCTGCCCCGCGGCGAGCAGGACCGACCAGCCGTGCAGCACCGGCGGCAGGGCCGACAGCTCGGTCAGCGGCATGAAGCCCTGCTCGATGAGGAGCGGCAGGAAGTCGTCGCCGGCCCCGAGCGAACCGGGCCGCGCGACCGGCGCGGTCGGCTCCACGACCAGTGCCGGGTGCAACTCCCCGGAGACCAGGACCAGTCCGCTGGTCACCCCGAGCACGGCCTGTTCGGGGACGGCCTTCGCGGACGCCGGTTCCCCGGTGTCGCCGCCGATGGCCCGCACGGCGCCCTGGAGCTGCTCCTCGGTGACCTGGACGACCTGCGAGGGCAGGCAGCCGGCGTGGGCGAAGGCGAGGACGGCGGTCTCGTCCCCGATGAACAGGACGGTGCTGGTGCGCTCCTGCCGCGGGTCGCCCGGGGTGCGGCAGGAGGTGCAGTCGTAACTGCCCGGGGCGGACTCTCCGGCGAGCAGGCGGGCTGCTTCTTCGTCGCCGATCTCGGCGCGTACCTCGTCGCTGACGTCGAGCATGCGCGGCACGGGTGGCTCCCTCGGGATGCGGTGCGTGGCGAGGCCGGGTGGCTCCCGGCCCGTGGTCCGGGTGGATCCCCGGCTCATGAAGAAGACAACGGGCGATCTGTGGCGGTAGTCACGCCCCAGGGCGAACGGAATCGAACCATCCAGCGCGCACGGTCACGCTCGGCGCGGAATCGGCCACTCATCGTCAACTACCCGTTGCCGTAATGCCGTTGATGAGGTGAGGTGGCTCACAGGTCGCGCCGTCCGCTGGTCGACAAATCCCGAAATCAGGGAATGAAGTGGGTGGCCGAAAAACGCCGCTACCCGAGGTAAGCGGCAACTGGCCTGGCATGACGGGACGTTGGTTGATCCCGGCGCCGGAGGCTCCTTAGATTCCTCCGCCGTGTGCAGCGAGCACCGCTCGGGTACGTCCGCCGACCGCGCCACACGGCACCACCGCACGACCCCGAAGGCGGACGGGGCGAGCGCGGCCCACGCGTCCCATGACGCGGCGGGCGGCACTCCGCCCCGGGGACCCCGAGCCTTCGGGAAGGACCTACATGTCCGAATGTGCCGATAACACCCGCGACCACCTCCGCACGACCCGCACGACGGCCGTCCTGGCCGGCGCGGCACTGCTCGCGCCCCTCGGACTGCTCGCCGCGACCGGGAACGCCACGGCGGCGGACAGTGGAGTGTGGGACCGCATCGCACAGTGCGAGAGCGGCGGCGACTGGCACATCAACACCGGCAACGGCTACTACGGCGGACTGCAGTTCTCCGGCGCCACCTGGCGTGCCCACGGCGGTACGGCCTACGCGCCGACGGCCGACCGGGCCACCAGGGCCCAACAGATCGCGGTCGCCACGAAGGTGCAGCGCGCCCAGGGCTGGGGCGCCTGGCCGACCTGCTCGGCACGCGCGGGGGCGTCCGGGAGCGCACCCGCCGCGGACCCCGTGACCACGGAGCGGGCCCCGTCGAAGCCGTCGAAGCAGTCGGAGCCGGCCCGGACCTCGGCACCCTCCGGGCACACGGACCGGAACACGTCCCTCGGCGACCACACCGTCCGCGCGGGCGACACGCTGAGCGGGATCGCCGCGCGGTACGGCACGACCTGGCAGCGCCTGTACGAGGCCAACAAGTCCGTCGTCGGCGGGGACCCCGACGTGATCGTGCCCGGACAGCGCCTCGACGTCTGAGCCGTCGCCGGGCCCGCCCTCCGGACGCGGGCCCCGGGCCACGACGGGAGCGACCCCCCCCCGGCGGCACGCCGCCGGCGGGCCGTTCTGCCGGGAGATCGGCTCCCATCGGCCTCCTGCCGCCGGAGCCGCCGACAGGATCCCGGGCACGGGGCCCCGTCCGGCCGGCCCGCCGGACGGGGCCCTACGGCTGCCGGGCGGAGGCGGACCGGCCGAGTTCGCCGGTCTCCCCGGCGAACACCACCGAACCCCGGCGCAGTACGTACACGAAGGCGGGACGGCCGTGCAGGGCGGGCGGCAGCCGCTGCTCGGCGACGACCACGCACACGCCGAGCGCGGCCAGCAGCGCGTACGTACGGGCCGCGACCGCCGGTGACATGCCCTGGGCGGGCTCGTCGACGAGCACCACGCGCACGCGCGGCGACAACGCCCGGCACAGGGCCAGCATCCGCTGCTCGCCTCCGGAGAGCGTGCCGGCCCGGCGCTCCAGCAGTGCCCGCAGTGACGGGTAGGCGTCGAGGGCGCGGGCGGGGTCGGGGGCGGTGAGGGCGAGGTTCTCCCGCACGGTGAGGGAACCGAACACCGCCCGCCGCTCCGGCACCAGGCACAGCCCGCGCCGGGCCCGCTCGTACGCCGGTACGCCGGTCACGTCCCGCCCGTCCCACACCACGGCCCCGCCGGACAGCGGCACGTCACCGGCCAGCGCGCGCAGGGCGGTCGTACGGCCGGAACCGTTGCGGCCCAGCAGCACGGTGATGCCGGGGCCGGGGGCGGCGAGGGTGACGCCGTGCAGGGCCTCCAGGGGGCCGTACCGCACGCGCGCGTGGCGCAGGGAGATCGAGGTCATGGGCCGGTCGCCTCCCCGAGGGTGTCCAGGACGCTCCCGGGCGGTCCGGAGGCGACGATCCGGCCCGCCGTCATCACGTGCACGACGTCGGCGAGGCCGGCGACCAGGTCGAGATCGTGCTCGACGACCAGGAGGGCCGTGCCGTCGGCGGCCAGCGCCTTCAGGATCCGGGCCAGCGCGGTGACCTCGGCGGTGTCGAGACCGGCGGCGGGTTCGTCGAGCAGCAGCACGCGCGGGGCGGCGGCGAGGGCCCGCGCGGCCTCCACCCGGCGCAGCGTCCCGGTGGGGAGCCCGGCGGCGGGCCGCGCCCTCATCGGCCCGTCGAGCCCGAAGAGCCGCAGCGTCCGCTCCACCGCGCCGGGATCGCGCAGCCGGCCCCGCTCGGCACCGACACGCACGTTCTCGGCGACGGTCAGCGTCGGGAAGACCGCCAGTTGCTGGAACGTCCGCGCGATCCCGAGCCGGGCGCGGGCGTGCGCGGGCAGCCGCGTGATGTCCCGCCCGCCGAGCGAGACCGACCCCCGCGCGGGGCGCAGGGTCCCCGCCAGACAGTGGAACAGCGTGCTCTTCCCGGCCCCGTTGGGTCCGACGACAGCGGTCACCCGCCCGGCCGGGACGTCCAGATCCACCCCGTCCAACGCGGTGAACCCGCCGTACCGGACCCGTAGACCGCGGGCGGCGAGCACAGGGGGGCCGGAGGCCGGTGCGGAGCCCCCTGCGCGCCGGCGCCCCGCCGGTGCCTCACCGCCGCTCGCGCGCACCGGCGCGGCGCCCGGCACCGGGGGCCGGTGCGGCGCGTACGGCTCCGCCGGTGCGGGCGGCACCTCCCGGCCGGACAGCTCCCGGGACCGCTCGCCGCGGGATTCCCCCGGCACCGCAGGACCGGCGGCCCGGCCCCACGCCCCACGACCGGGCGGCCCGTGGCCCGGTGGTCCTTCGGCCGCTGGTTCTCCCTCGTGCGGGCGTTCCGGTGGCTGTCCGGTGGCGCGGGTGTTCCCGGTGGGTTCCCGGTCCGTGCCCTCCCCTTGCCGTCGTGCCGGGGCGTCGGCGGGGCGGCCCGTCGGCGGCGCCGTTCGCGGTGGGCCGGTGGTTCCGGGGCGGCCGACGGCCTCCGTGCCCGGCTTGCCGGTCCGGGCGCCCGGGGCGGCCCGTCCCGGGGGCCGGGTCCGGGAGCCGGTGCTCGTCGCCGTCGCGCCCGCCGGGGACCGGGGCGGCTTCGGTGGCGGTTCCGGAGGGTGCGGGCGGGTGCGGAGGCGTACGGCCAAGGGGGTCGGCGCCGGGCGGAGCCGGCTCGTGACGTCCCGCAGCGCCGTGTACGGGCCGTCCGGGAAGCGGCCGGACAGGACCGCCAGGACACCGATCACCGCCGCTGCCACGCCCCCGCGCGCGCCCGCGTCCAGGCCGACCAGGAGGGCCGCGGCGAGAAGGGCGCCCAGGGCGCTGTCGGCGCCCAGGACCACCACCGCGGCGAACCACAGCAGGCCCCGTACGGGGTCGTACGCGGCCGGGTCGAAGGCGCGCAGCCCCATGCCGAGCATGCCGCCGCCGAGCGCGGCCAGCGCCGCCCCGGACACGAAGGCGAGGAGTTTCAGCGACGGCACGCGCACGCCCGCCGCCCGCGCCCCGGGCTCGTGGTCCCGCATCGCCGCCAGGGCCCGGCCCGTACGGCCCCGGCGCAGTGCCCGGGCAGCGAGCAGCGCGCACGCCAGGAGGACCAGTTCCAGGACGTAGTACGCGCGGTCGTCGTCGAAGCCCGCCGGGCGGCCCAGGGACAGTCCGGACGTGGCGTACGGCTGGTCGAAGACGAAACGGCTCACCCCGACGCCCACCGCGAACGTCGCCAGCGCCAGTGCCAGGCCTCTGCGGCCGATCGCCGGCCAGCCGGTCAGCACGCCCAGCGGAGCCACCAGGACGACCGCCACCGCGAGCGCGGCCAGCTCCGGCAGCCGGGGCAGGCCGGGGAAGCGGCCGGCCGCCAGCAGCGCCGTGAAGAGGGCGCCCAGACCCGCGTACGCCGCCTGCCCGAGCGAGATCTGCCCGCCCCGGCCGGTGACCACCACCAGGGACAGCAGCACCACCCCGAGCGCCGGCACCTGCACCGCCGTGTGCAGATCGCGCCCGGCGAGGCCCAGCGGCAGCAGGAACAGCACCCCGGCCACGACCCAGGTGCCCGGCGGGGCCGGTACCCGCGCGGTGGCCGTGCGCGGGAACGCGTCGCGCGTGCCGACTCCGGGCAGCACCAGGGCGGCGACCAGCAGCGCCACGACGAACAGGTTGGCGCCCACCGCCTGCAGCAACGGCTCACCCCACCCGGACGGGTGCAACCGCGTCAGCTGACTCTGCGCCACCCCGATGCCGAGCGCGACGACCACGGCCACCGTCGGACCGCGCATCCGCGCGGCGACCGCGACCGCCACCACCTCCATCACGAGCAGCGGCAGCCCGTACGGGTCGAGCCGCACGTACGGCGCCAGCAGCACGCCGGTCAGACCGGCCGTGAACGAGCCGAACGCCCAGCCCGCCGCCGCCACCCGGTCGGCGTCCACACCGGCCAGCACGGCCAGCCGCCGGTCGTCCACGACGGCCCGCAGCTCCCGCCCGAACCGCGTCCGGCGGATCACCACCCCGACCCCGGCGGCCAGCACGACCACCACCGCGAGCTGCCCCCACGGCTCCGCCGGCACCAGCACCGGCGCGTCGTCCCGCGCCCCCTGCCCCCACAGCAGCGCCGCCCCGCCCACCAGCAGCACGAACACCCCGATGGACGCCACCAGCGCCCGCGCCGGATCGCCGCCCCGCACGGACAGCGGCCGGAACACGAACCGCTCCAGCACCACCCCGATCCCCGGCGCCACCACCAGCAGCGTCAGCGCGGCGGCCGACCACAGCGGCCAGCCCCGGTCGACGACCAGGCCGCGCAGCACATACGCGCACACCATCGCGATCGCGCCGTGCGCGAAGTTCAGCACCCCGGTCGCCCGGTACGTCACGATCAGACCGATCCCGGTCAGCGCCGCCGCGGCGCCCACCGACAGACCGGCCAGCGTGAGGTCGTACGTGAGCGAGGACATCGGCGGGGCCTCAGCCGGACCCGTCGGCGGGTTCACAGATCGGGCAGGGCTCCAGCTCGCCGTCCGCGGCCGGCCTCCCGTCCACCGGAACCGCCTCCGCCTTCCCCGCGACCAGCGGGCAGTCCGCGCGGTGCCACAGCGTCCCGCCCGGCACCATCAGCGCCTCCGGGCTGACGGCCACCGGCCCGCCGGCCGGCCGCCCCGGCTCGTCGGCGCCGGCCGGATCGGCGGCGACCAGCAGGCCGTACAGCTCCTCCACGCGCGTGGCGGCGAGCGCGTCCCGGCCGTGGGCGAGCAGCACCGCCCCGGCGACGATCAGCGCGGCTCCGGGGATGCTGCAGGAGGCCAGATAGGGCAGCTGCCGTTCGGTGTAACGCTCACCCGAGACGCCGTACCAGCCGATGACGCACAGCACCGCGCCGGCGGCGAGCGCGGCCCAGCCCGCCCAGAGGACGGGGTGCGCGATCCGGAGTCGGACTGTCCGCATGGCTTGCACTATGCCCCCTGGGACCCGACCCTGAAAGCACCGGGCGCACACGGTCCGGACCGACACCCGATTGGTGAGCCAGATGGTTCTCGGCAGTGACATCGGGCGGGGGAACACGGGGACGGGAAGGCGCGGCCCACGGACGGCGGGACGGGGCACGGCGCTGGCCGCCGCCCTGTTCCTGGTCCTGGCGCCGGGCCTCGCGGCGTGCGGCGACGACAGCGGTGGCGGCGGCAGCGGGACTTCCACGCCGTCGGCGGACCGGACGACGAACGCACCGGGCAGCGCGCCCGCGAACCAGGCGGAGGCCGAACAGGAGATCCGGCAGAACTGGGAGAAGTTCTTCGACCCCCGGACCCCGGTGGACGAGAAGAAGAAGCTCCTGCAGAACGGTGAGCTGCTGGGCCCGCTGCTCGAGGCGTTCAGCGGTGACAACCGCGCCGGACAGGTGAAGGCGGAGGTCACCGAGATCGCGTTCACCTCACCGACCGAGGCGGACGTGACGTTCACCCTGACCCTCAGGGGAGCCACCGCCCTCCCGGACGCCTCCGGAGTCTCCGTCTACGACGACGGCACCTGGAAGGTGTCCGTCAAGTCCCTGTGCGCGCTCGTGCGACTGAGCGGCGATGAATCACCCCCGGACATCCCGGGCTGCTGAGGCCCTCGCCGCGGCGGCGCTCCTCGCCCTGACCGCGGCCTGCGGCAGCCGTCTGCCGGAGAGCGACTTCGAGCACGACGACCGCCCGCCCGCGACCGCCCGGGACGCCGGCGGGCCGATCCGCGTCGGCATCGTCACCAGCGCCACCAGCCCGGTCGGCGGCGGCGCCTTCACCGGCCCGCGCGACGGCGCGAAGGCATGGTTCGACCGGCTCGACGCGCGCGGCGGCATCGACGGCCGGCGCGTCGAGGTGCGGCTGTGCGACGACGGCGGCAGCGGCGTCGGCAACAACGAGTGCGTGCACAGGCTGATCGACGAGGAGAAGGTCGTCGCCCTGGTCGCCACCACCGTCCTGGACTACGCGGGCGCCCCCCGCGTCTCCCGCGCGGGCGTGCCCGACATCGGCGGCCAGCCCATCGGCGCCGCCTACGACACCTACCCGCACCTCTACGGCGTCCACGGCAGCGAGGCGCCCAGGAACGGAACACCCGGCTGGGACGGCAAGCTGTACGGCGGCACCGAGGTGTACCGCTACTTCAAACGCGAGCACGGCGCCCGTACGGCCGCCGTCGTCTCCTACAACCAGTCCGCGTCCGCCGCCTACGCCCGCCTCGTCGAACGCGGCCTGAGGGCCGAGGGCTACAAGGTGGTCACCGAACAGGTCGACTTCGCGCTGCCCAACTTCCGCGCGGTGGCCGCCGACCTGAAGCAGCAGGGCGCCGACCTGGTCTTCGACGCCATCGACGGCCACGGCAACGCCCGCCTGTGCCGGGCCATGGACGACATCGGCGCCCGGGTCACCGCCAAGGTCACCAACGTGCAGAACTGGACGTCCACCGTCGCCGAGGACTACAAGGACGCGCCGCACTGCCGCAACGTCCTGTGGGCGACCGGCTCCAGCCGCAACTTCGAGGACACCGGCCACCCGGCCGTACGCGCGTTCCGGGACGCCACCGAGGGCCTCAGGACGCACTCCCAGTGGCAGTTGGAGGGCTGGGCCGCCGCCCGCTGGTTCACCGACGCGGCTCGGTCCTGCGCCCGTACGGGCATCACACGCGCGTGCGTCGACGCCCATGTGAACCGTGCCCGGGACTACACCGCGGGCGGACTGCTGCTGCCCGTCTCGTTCGAACGCTCGCCCGAGCCACCGGCCACGAGCCGGACCTGTCTGTCCGTGGCCCGCTGGCGGGACGGCAAGGGCTGGGTGTCGCAGGGCGACATGAACCGCACCTGCTTCACGGTGCCGCACCTGGCCTACGAGCCCTGACCCCCGTCCTCTTCAGGACAGCGGCCGTCCGCGACGGCCGTCGGACTCGCCCGCAGGCCGGAGGTCCCGGCGTGGTCAGAGCGGCTCGGTGCCGGCCTGCTCGCTCTTCGGCTCGGGCTGCGACGTCACCGCCGCGTACTCCGGATGGTTCATGTCGAACGCCGGCGACTCCGAACGGATCCGGGGCAGCGTCGTGAAGTTGTGCCGGGGCGGCGGACACGAGGTCGCCCACTCCAGGGACCGCCCGAAGCCCCACGGGTCGTCGACCTCGACCTTCTCGCCGTACCTGGCCGTCTTCCAGACGTTGTAGAGGAACGGCAGCGTGGACATGCCGAGCAGGAACGCGCCGATGGTGGAGACGGTGTTCAGCGCGGTGAAGCCGTCCGCCGCGAGGTAGTCGGCGTAACGGCGCGGCATGCCCTCCGCGCCCAGCCAGTGCTGCACCAGGAACGTGGCGTGGAAGCCGACGAACAGCGTCCAGAACTGGATCCTGCCGAGCCGTTCGTCGAGCATCTTCCCGGTGAACTTGGGCCACCAGAAGTAGAACCCGGCGAAGGTCGCGAAGACGACGGTGCCGAAGACCACGTAGTGGAAGTGCGCGACGACGAAGTACGAGTCCGTCACATGGAAGTCCAGCGGCGGCGACGCCAGCAGCACCCCGGTCAGTCCGCCGAACAGGAACGACACCAGGAACCCGGTCGCCCACAGCATGGGCGTCTCGAAGGACAGCGAGCCCTTGATCATGGTGCCGGTCCAGTTGAAGAACTTCACGCCCGTCGGCACCGCGATCAGGAAGCTCATGAAGGAGAAGAACGGCAGCAGCACCGCGCCGGTGGCGAACATGTGGTGCGCCCACACCACCACCGACAGACCCGTGATGGCCATGGTGGCGCCCACCAGCGTCAGATAGCCGAACAGCGGCTTGCGGCTGAAGACCGGGATGATCTCCGTGACGATGCCGAAGAACGGCAGCGCGATGATGTAGACCTCGGGATGGCCGAAGAACCAGAACAGGTGCTGCCACAGCAGCGCCCCGCCGTGGGCGGCCTCGAAGACCTGTGAGCCGAACCGCCGGTCCGCCTCCAGCACCAGCAGCGCCGCCGCGAGCACCGGGAACGCCAGCAGGATCAGGATCGACGTGAACAGCGTGTTCCAGGTGAACAGCGGCATCCGGAACATCGTCATCCCGGGGGCGCGCATCCCGACGATGGTGGTGATGAAGTTGACCGCGCCGAGGATGGTGCCGAAGCCGGACAGCGCGAGGCCCATGGTCCACAGGTCCGGGCCGAGGCCGGGGGAGTACTTCACGCTGTTCAGCGGCGCGTAGGCGAACCAGCCGTAGGCGGCCGGCCCCCCGGTGACCACCAGCGAACCCAGCACGATCAGCCCGCCGAAGAGGAACAGCCAGTACGAGAACATGTTCAGCCGCGGGAAGGCCACGTCGGGCGCCCCGATCTGCAGCGGCATCAGCTCGTTGGCGAACCCCGCGAAGCTGGGCGTCGCGAACAGCAGCAGCATGATCGTGCCGTGCAGGGTGAACAGCTGGTTGAACTGCTGGTTGTCGACGATCTGCAGTCCGGGCCGGGCCAGTTCGGCGCGCATCAGCAGCGCCATCACACCGGCGATCAGGAAGAACACGAACGACGTGACCAGGTAGAGGTGGCCGATCTTCTTGTGGTCGGTGGTGGTCAGCCAGTCGATCACCACCTGCCCTCGCCGCTGCCGGCGCGCCGGTCGTGCCGCCGCCTGGACGGTCTGCGTCCCCATCGCTCGTCCCTTCGCTTCTCGCGCGCCGGGCCCCGCCGGGAGCCCGCGCCACAGGTACCTCCGGGCCCACGCCATGATGCTCACCCCTGCCGGTCTCCGGCAGAGGACGTGGCGGATCGTGTGACGGAAAGGCGTATTTTCTGTGCGCACCGGCTTACGTGATCATGCGCGGCGACAGAAAAGGGATGGGGTCCGGGAGTACTTCCCCCGGCACTTTCCGCCGGAGTTAATCGCGCCAGTGGTGTGACACGCGGGAATTACGTTCGAATGCCTGCGGAAGGCGTACCGAACCGCCCGTCCGGGTGACGGCCACCGTCACGAACGCCTGTCGTGATCCTGTGACAGAAGTGTGACCGCCGGGGGATCCGTCCGGGTGTTCCCGCTTCCGGCTTCCCCGCTCCCGGACCAGGGCATAGCGTGGCCGCATGGCACCCATTCCGACACCCTCCGCGGAACCCCACGACAGTCCTGACGCCTATGTCGGCCTCGCGGCGGACCGGGCCGAGCACCTCGCGCGGGAGCGCGGCTGGTCGACCGTGCGGGCGCTGGCCCCGGGGACGATCATCACCATGGAGTACCGCGTGGGCCGGCTGAACTTCGAGGTGAAGGACGGCCTGGTGGCACGCGCCTGGAAGGGCTGACACACGGCGACGGCCCCGGTTCCCTCACCGGAACCGGGGCCGTGGCGTGCGCGCCCGTCAGGTACGGGTGGCCGACGTCGTACCGCGCGGGTGGCGCTCGGCGTGCTGCGGGCGGCGACTGCCCGCCGGGGTGACCGGGGAACGCTCCGCGCGGACCGTGTGCGGCCCGGGCGCCAGATAGGCGGGCGACCGGGGGGTCGGGCGGCCCGTGGGAACCGGCTCGTGAGCCGTGCCCGCGCGGTCGGGGAGCGGCTTGAGCACGACGGGCCGCCCGGGCGGGCCGGCCTCCGCCGTGTCTCCCCGGGGCACCCGCCGGCGGGCGCGCAGGGCGAGGATCCGCGTCTCCACGCGGGTGATCACCGGCTCGAACCAGGGCAGCGCCAGCAGGATCAGCAGGCCCGCGACCCAGCCCAGGACCACATCGCTCAGCCAGTGGGTCCCGATGTAGACGGTGGACAGCCCCACACCGAGCGAGGTCACGGCCGACAGCGCGGACAGCCAGCGGCGCGCTCTGGGGGTGGAGGCCAGATAGGCCAGGATTCCCCAGGTCACCACGGCGTTGGCGGTGTGGCCGCTGGGAAATATGTCGCCGCCGAGCCACATCTCGTTCGAGCCGATCTCGGTCGCGTAGTGCGGTCCGAGGCGCCCCATGCCGTACTTCGCGGCACCGACGGTGACGTTGAGCAGCAGCAGGGAGACGCCGAGGGCGAGCAGCGGACGCAGGGTGTGCTGCCGCCAGGAGCGCCAGCCCAGCCAGGCCGCCACCATCACCGCCGTCGGGCCGCGCTGGCCGAGGACCACGTAGTAGTCGACGAAGGCGTGGATCTCGGACCACTGCTGGTAGGGACGGAAGAACATCACCTGCCAGTCCAGCCGGACCAGCCAGGAGGTGACCAGTACGGCCCACACGATCGCCAGGTAGAAGGCCAGGGCGGCGCCGAACAGCACCATGCGGTGCCGGCTCATTCGCGGCATGCCGACGTGAGCCGGTCGTTCCGGCTCACGATCCAGCCTCGCGAACACCCGGTCCAGGCGGGTGGGCTTCCGTTCGGTACGCACCCAATCGACGTTACAGCGAGTGAGCGCGGAACCCCGTCGAATCAGCCTCTTTGTGATGACGATGTGATGTGGCATTCCTCTCAGGAGGGCCTTTATCTCCGGCGAATCCACAAACCCCGGATGCTGTGGACTTCAATTCCTTTGATCATTCCGGAGGAGGGTTTTATCGCGCTTTTGAATTCGTTCACCGGGGGCTGGTGCGGAATTTCCTCGGCGCTCATCGGCCGCTCCGGGCGGGGCAGGGCGGGGCAGGGCGGGGCAGGGCGGGTCAGGGCGGACCGGAGCCGTTCAGCCAGAAGGCCCCGTACGCCGCCGAGACCGCCGCGACCGCCCCCACGACCAGCGCGGACCTGGGCGTACGCAGCCGGGCCAGGGCCAGGGCGAGGGGCAGCAGCAGGGGGAAGGCGGGCAGCAGCAGCCGCGGTTTCGAGCCGAAGTAGCTCGACGCGCACAGGGCGAGCGCGGTGACGACCCCGGCGTACACCAGCAGGGGGAGCGGCTGGCGCTGCCGTACGCAGACGACGTACAGCCACACCACGAGGCCGACACCGACCACCAGTCCGAGGCCCGCCAGGGCGGACGGGAACGACGTGAACTTGTCGGCGACGAAGCGGGCGAAGGCGTAGCCCCCGTCGAAGCCGTTCCGCCAGCCGGCCTGCACATCGAGATACCCCAGCGGCCCGTCGCCGGTCCGGTGCCCCACCCACAGGACGTAACCGGCGGCTCCGAGGGGCGCGAGGAACATGCCGAGCACCCGGCGCAGGCGCACACCGGAGGTGTCCGTCGTACGTGGGGCGCCCTCCGGTGCCTGCGTGCGCCGGGCGATCACGGACGCGCCGGCGCGTTCCCCGGCCCGCGCGCCGCCCTCCGGCACCGCGCTGCGATCCCGCGCGAAAGAGGTCCGGTCCCGCGCGGGGGAAGAGCACTCCCGCGTGGAGGTGTCTCCTCGCGTGGAGGCGCGTTCCCGCGTGGAGACGTGCGCCCGCGCGGAGGTCTGTTCCCGTAGGAACGAGGTGATGCCCGCCGCCCACACCGCCGCGACCACCGCCAGCCCCACCGGGCGGGTCAGCCCCGCCAGGGCCGCCAGGGCGCCCGCCGTCACCCAGCGCCCCGTCAGCACGGCGTACAGCGACCACGCGGCGAGCGCGGTGAACAGGGACTCGCTGTACGCCATCGACTGCACGATCCCGACCGGCAGCACCGCCCACAGCAGCACCGCGCACACCCCGGCCCGGCGCCCGTACACATGGTCGGCCACCGCGAAGATCCCCCAGGCCGCCGTGAGCGAGGCGAGCACGCTCACCACGAAGCCCCCGTCGGCGTACGACAGCGGCGACACCGCCGCCACCAGCCGCTCCAGCCACGGGAGCAGCGGGAAGAACGCCAGGTTGGAGTGCACGTCCCCGTTGGGCAGCCGCACCTCGTAGCCGTACCCCAGCTCGGCCACCCTCGTGTACCAGAGCGCGTCCCAGCGGGCGGTCAGCAGGGTGTACGCGTCCTTGCCGCGCACCCCGCTCCACAGGGCCAGCGCGACCAGGCCCAGGGCACGCACGGCGGCGTACCCGAGGAGCGCCGGTGCGGCCCGGCGCAGTGCGCCGGAGCGGGCCGGGACGACGCGCGCGTCGAGATCGTTCACGCGCCCGATTATCGACCCGGAGTGGAACCGGCCCGCCCGGCGGGGCGTGTGACCCCGACGGGGGGAGTGGTGTACGCCACACCGATCCGCCGGAGCTGTGAGACGTCCGCCACTCGACCCCGGCTCCCACTCGCGTACTCTGACGTGTCACTCGCCGTTCGCTGCGCGGGCCGGAGACCACCGCTCCTCTCCGGCCGAGTCACGGGGGAGTCCCCGACCCCGTGAGCCCGCCGATCGCGAGGGAACATCTGGGAGGTACGTGTACATGTCCGGGACGACCACGGCCGCCGCCGCGCTGCGCCGTCGGGCGGCCGGGGCCGGTGCCAACCGCTGGGTGGTGCTCGTCGTCCTCTGCGCCAGCCTGCTGCTGGTCGCCGTCGACGCCACCGTGCTGCACGTCGCGGTCCCCGCCGTCACCGAGGACCTGCGGCCCGGCGCGATGGAGCTGCTCTGGATCGTCGACGCCTACCCCTTGGTCTGCGCCTCGCTGCTGATCCTCTTCGGCACCCTCGGCGACCGGGTCGGCCGCAGACGCGTGCTGCTGCTCGGCTACGCCCTGTTCGGCGTCGCCTCCGGCATGGCGGCCCTCGCGGACAACGCCCAGGTGCTGATCGTGGCGCGGGCGCTGCTCGGCGTCGGCGGCGCGATGATCATGCCGGCGACGCTGTCGATCCTGCGCCAGGTCTTCCCGGACCGGCGCGAGCGGGCGCTGGCCATCGGCATCTGGAGCGCGGTCGCCGCCGTGGGCGCGGCGGTCGGCCCGCTGCTCGGCGGTTTCCTGCTGGAGCACTTCTGGTGGGGCTCGGTGTTCCTGGTCAACATCCCCCTGATGCTGGTCAGCCTCCCGGTCGGGCGGCTCCTGCTGCCCGAGTCGAAGGGCGCGGGCGACGGTCCCTGGGACGTGACCGGCGCGCTGATGGCCGCCGTCGGACTGTTCGCGGTGGTCCTCGGTGTGAAGCGGCTCGGTGGCGGCGCCTTCGCCGCCGGTGTGTGGACCGTGCTGCCGCTGCTCGTGGGCGCCGGACTGCTG
The DNA here is from genome assembly GCF_044453165.1 of Streptomyces sp. NPDC051740. Classification (NCBI taxonomy): domain Bacteria; kingdom Bacillati; phylum Actinomycetota; class Actinomycetes; order Kitasatosporales; family Streptomycetaceae; genus Streptomyces; species Streptomyces sp. NPDC051740. The sequence continues at coordinate 52,229 of NZ_JBITCL010000023.1, forward strand.
ACCGCCTTCGTGCGCCGGCAGCGGCGCCGTACGCATCCGCTGGTCGACCTGCGGATGTTCGCCCGGCCGGCGTTCAGTACGTCGGTGGGCTGCATCGTGCTGGCGATGCTCGCCCTGGTGGGCCTGGAACTGATCGCGGCCCAGTACCTCCAGCTCGTGCTCGGACTTTCCCCGCTGGAGACCGGACTGCGCCTGCTGCCGCTGACGATCGCGGCGATGGCGGCCGGCCTGGCGGGCGCGCGGATGCTCCGCCGGTTCGGCCCGCGCCGCATGGTCTGCTCCGGTTTCTGCCTGACGGCCGCCGCGGTGGTGGTCCTGACCGCGATGGGCGGACAGGACGACTGGCTGCTGCTGCTGACCGGTTTCGTCCTGCTCGGCTTCGGCCTGGAGACCACGCTGTTCGGGGCGTACGAGTCGATGCTGAGCGAGGCGCCGCCGGACCGGGCGGGCGGGGCGGCGGCGATCGGCGAGACCTCCTACCAGCTCGGCGCCGGCATGGGGATCGCGCTCCTCGGCAGTGTGATGAACGCGGCGTATGCGCCCGGCCTTGCCGGGGTGCCCGGGGTGCCGGGGGTGGCGTCCTCGGCGGCGTCGCACTCGCTGGGGGAGGCGTACGAGGTGGCCGACCGGCTCGGCGGGCCGGCGGGGAGTGCGCTGCGGGATGCGGCGCGGCACGCGTTCGTGCACGGGCTGCATGTGACGTTGCTGGTCAGCGCGGGGCTGTTGTTGCTCGGGGCGTTGATGGCGTTGCGGCTGCCGCGGACGATGCAGTGTGAGGGGGCGGCCGTGGAGGTGCCCGCGCCGCGGGAAGCGGTGGAGTCGCGCGTCTCGGTGTGACCGCACCGGTCTCCCGTCCGCGCACCACCCGTTCACCATCGATCGAGAGACGGCCGGCTCCCATGGGGGCGGGCCGCCATCGGCGTCCGCGCGCGGTCCCACGCGGTCCTTCGCCGTCCGGCGTCCGCACGCGGTCCTTCGTCGTCACAGCCGCCCGTGCGCCCCGCCCACCGCAGGCCGCCGGCGGCGTACCCCGTGGGAGAGGTTCACCTCCCGACGAACGGCGAACCGGCGCCGCACGGCTGGGAGAGCAGGGTGGACGTGCGGGAGACTGCCGCGTAACGTCGGCCCAGAGCCGTAACTAGCACTGCTAGTTTTGTCGTTCCCGGAGGGTGCCCCCATGTCCGCGTCCGCGAAGTTGCCCCCCTTCGACCCCGCCGACCCCCTCGGCCTCGACGACCTGCTGGAGCCGGAGGACCTGGCCGTCCGGGACACCGTGCGCACCTGGGCCGCCGACCGCGTGCTCCCGTACGTCGCCGACTGGTACGAGAAGGGCGAGCTGCCCGGCATCCGGGAGCTGGCCCGGGAACTCGGCGGGATCGGCGCGCTCGGCATGTCCCTCGACGGCTACGGCTGCGCGGGCGCGAGCGCCGTCCAGTACGGGCTCGCCTGTCTGGAGCTGGAGGCGGCCGACTCCGGGATCCGGTCCCTGGTCTCCGTACAGGGCTCGCTCGCCATGTACGCCATCCACCGCTTCGGCGGCGAGGAGCAGAAGCGGCGGTGGCTGCCCGAGATGGCGTCCGGCGAGGTCATCGGCTGCTTCGGGCTCACCGAACCCGACCACGGCTCCGATCCCGCCTCGATGCGCACCCACGCCAGGCGCGACGGCGGGGACTGGGTGCTCAACGGGCGCAAGATGTGGATCACCAACGGCTCCGTGGCCGGGGTCGCCGTGGTGTGGGCGGGGACCGAGGACGGGATCCGGGGCTTCGTCGTGCCCACCGACGCCCCCGGCTTCTCGGCGCCCGAGATCAAGCACAAGTGGTCGCTGCGCGCCTCCGTCACCAGCGAGCTGGTCCTCGACGACGTACGGCTGCCCGCCGACGCCGTGCTGCCCGAGGCGACCGGCCTCAAGGGCCCGCTCAGCTGCCTGTCGCACGCCCGGTACGGGATCGTCTGGGGCGCGATGGGCGCCGCGCGGAGCTCCTTCGAGGCGGCGGTCGACTACGCGAAGTCACGGGAGCAGTTCGGGCGGCCCATCGGAGGGTTCCAGCTGACCCAGGCCAAGCTCGCCGACATGGCGGTCGAACTGCACAAGGGGATCCTGCTCGCCCACCACCTGGGGCGGCGCATGGACGCCGGCCGCCTGCGTCCCGAGCAGGTCAGCTTCGGCAAGCTCAACAACGTCCGCGAGGCCATCGACATCTGCCGCACGGCGCGGACGATCCTCGGTGCCAACGGGATCTCGCTCGAGTACCCGGTGATGCGGCACGCGACCAATCTGGAATCGGTGCTCACCTACGAGGGCACCGTGGAGATGCACCAGCTCGTGCTGGGCAAGGCGCTCACCGGGCTCGACGCCTTCCGGTGAGCCTCCGGGGGAGGCAGGGCCGGCGGGCGGCCCTGCCTCAGCTCTGGTTGAAGAAGCCGTCCGACCGGTGCGCGGCCGGCTCACCGCTGACGACCTCGGTGTCGGCCGGGCTGAGCAGGAACACCCGGTTCGACACCCGCTCGATGGAACCGCGCAGACCGAAGATCAGGCCCGCGGCGAAGTCGACGACGCGCTTGGCGTCCCCGGCGTCCATGGCCGTGAGGTTCATGATGACGGGCACGCCCTCGCGGAACAGCTCGCCGATGGCGCGGGCGTCCCGGAAGCTGTCCGGGGTGACCGTGCCGATCCGGCGCCCCCTCTCCTCGGCGACGTCCGCGGCCACCCTGACCCGCGGATCGGTGACCCAGGCCTCGCCGGGCTCGGTCCCGTCGGAGTAGTCGTCGTCGTAGTAACGCTCGTCTTCGTTGTCGTCGACGAGGCCGAGCCAGGCACTCGCCTTGCGTACCGATCCCATGGACGCCTCCTCTCACAGCGGTCTCTTTTTTGCTTTCCGCATCCCTATGGTCGTCCATGATGCGGACGTCGCGCCAAGTGGATAGACGCCGCGCGGGGGGTTTGTGACGGTACTGGTGCACAGCTGATCCGTCGAGAGTCCGGGTTTCCCAAGGGTCCTGGTGTAAACGGCTGCTGACTGTGAGTGAAATATGATTCTTCCCGGCGTACGGGTGAGGAAGGGTGCGTACGGGTGAACGGCGGGGTCGATACGATGCCGCCGCTGGACGTCGTACAACTGCACGGGGGAACGTCGTGTTCGGAATGGTCAGGCCCTGTCGGCACCGGCTCGGGGAGAAGCTCACCGCCCAGTGGATGGCCCATCTGTGCGGGCTGTGCCTCGCGTTGCGCGGCGACCACGGGCAGCTCGCGCGGATCGTCACCAACTACGACGGGCTCCTCATATCCGTCCTGACGGAGGCTCAGGCGGAACGCCCGGACGCGGGACGGCGCACCGCGGGGCCGTGCCCGCTGCGCGGTATGCGCACCGCGTCCGTCGCGCACGGTGAGGGCGCGCGGCTCGCGGCGGCCGTCTCCCTCGTCCTCGCCTCCGCCAAGGTGCGCGACCATGTCGCCGACGGCGACGGGATGCTGGCGCGCAGGCCGGTGGCGCTCGCCGCGCGGCGGGTCGCCGCGAGCTGGGACCGGGCGGGCGCGCGGACCGGTTCGGACGTCGGGTTCGACACCGCCGTCCTCGTCGACGCCGTGGACCGGCAGACCGGCATCGAGACCCTCGCCGGGCCCGGCACCCCGATCCTCACCGTCACCGAGCCGACCGAGACCGCGACGGCCGCGGCCTTCGCGCACACCGCGGTGCTGGCCGGCCGGCCGCGCAACGCCGTACCGCTCGCGGAGGCCGGACGCCTCTTCGGGCGCCTCGCGCATCTCCTGGACGCGGTGGAGGACCGGGAGGCCGACGCGGCCTCGGGCGCCTGGAACCCGCTCGCCGCCACCGGGACCCCGCTGGAGGAGGCCCGTCGGCTCGCCGACGACGCGGTGCACGGCGTCCGGCTCGCGCTGCGCGAGGTGGAGTTCACGGACGGCGGTCTCGCGCACCGGCTGCTCGTCCATGAATTGCCCAACTCCGTCCATCGCGCCTTCGGTACGGTCTCCTGTGCCCACGGAACCGGTCCCTACGCGCCTCCCGGCACCCCGGGTGGCCCCGGCGCCCCGCTGCCCCCCGGACCGCCGCGCCGCGACCGGCGCGGACTGCTGGCCGGCTGCGCCGTGTGGCTGGGGCTCGCCTGCACCTGCCGGCTGTGCTGCGACTCCTACGACGACCCCTGGAGCCGGGAGCAGAAGCACGGGCCCTGCACCAACTGCGACTGCAGCGGGTGCGGCGACTGCTGCAACTGCTGCGAGTGCTGCAACTGCTGCGGTGAGGACGGCTGCTGCAGCGGCTGCGACTGCGGCTGCGACTGCTGACGGACCGGCTATCCGGAGGGGCGAATTCCGGACACCGCGCGGCTGTTCGACCGGCCGTGCCGCGGGTGTGACCACTGGTAACGCGGTCTCGTATCCGGACCAAATCTCCTAGACGGTTCAAAGGTTGACGGCCAAAAGGCACCCTTGCGCCGAACGGTCGGTCGGCCGAATACTCGCTTCCCACAGCGCTTGTCAGGGGCACGGCGTGTTCGGAATCCGGGCACCCGGCTCCCTGGCTGCGCCTCACGGGCCCACAAACCCCACGAGGGCCCCCTACTTCCTTTGTGGAGGAACGAGAAGTGAGGATCAAGCGCACCACCCCCCGCAGCGGCATCTCGAGACGGACTCGGCTGATCGCCGTAGCCACCGGCTTGGTGGCCGCTGCCGCGATCGTGGTCCCCAGCGCGAACGCGGCCGAGACCCCCACCACCTTCAGCTCCGCCGAACTCAAGAGCGTGAGTGGTTCGGTGCTGGAGGCCGACGTCCCGGGCACCGCCTGGGCCGTCGACAGCAAGACCAACCGAGTGCTGCTCACCGTCGACAGCACCGTCTCCCAGGCCGAGATCAACAAGATCAAGCAGCAGGCCGGGGACGACGCCGCCGCGATCACCGTCAAGCGCACCCCGGGCACGATCAGCAAGCTCATCCAGGGCGGCGACGCCATCTACGCGAGCAGCTGGCGCTGCTCCCTCGGCTTCAACGTCCGCAGCAGCAGCGGTGCCGAGTACTTCCTGACCGCCGGTCACTGCACCGACGGCGCGGGCACCTGGTACTCCAACTCCGCGCGCACCACGGCCATCGGCTCGACGGCCGGGTCCAGCTTCCCGGGCAACGACTACGGCATCGTCCGGTACACCGGGTCCGTCAGCCGGCCCGGCACCGCGAACGGCGTGGACATCACCCGCGCGGCCACCCCGAGCGTGGGCACCACCGTCATCCGCGACGGCTCCACCACCGGCACCCACAGCGGCCGGGTCACCGCCCTGAACGCCACCGTCAACTACGGCGGCGGCGACATCGTCTCCGGTCTCATCCAGACCACGGTCTGCGCCGAGCCCGGCGACTCCGGTGGCGCGCTCTACGGCAGCAACGGCACCGCGTACGGTCTCACCTCCGGCGGCAGCGGCAACTGCTCCTCCGGCGGTACGACCTTCTTCCAGCCGGTGACGGAGGCCCTGAGCGCCTACGGCGTCAGCGTCTACTAGGAGCGGCCCGCCGGGACCGGCCGGCACCACCGGTCCCACGGGTCCCACCTCGCAGCCGGCAGCACCACGAGCCCCCGCACGCGATCGCCGTGCGGGGGCTCACCCTTGCCAGGAGCACGAGGGGTCGAATTCAAGCCAAGGCGGAATCCCGCGTACCGTACCGCCGGTTACTCCCTCGTAGCGTTTGCAGTGCGAACCGCCCCGCGTGTCCATGACCTGTCAGGACATAGAGGGCGCACGGCTGTTGTCGTACGAGCGTCCTGAAGTCGACCTTGTGTGCTCCCCGCGGGGTTCGGAAGAGTGGGCGCCGTTCGACCGGCACGGGCGTGGCTTCTTCTGTGTTCCGCCCCCGTCGCCGTACACCTTCCGGTCCGGTGAGGTCCCCACAACCTCCCGGACCGTCCCCCCCCACAGGAGGACGTGAGTTGAAGCACCGACGCATACCCGGGCGACGTGCGGTCATGGCGGGTGCGGGCATCGCCGCACTGGCCGCCGGCGCGGTCACCTTCCAGACTGCGAACGCCAGCGAGGTCCCGGCGGACTCCGCGCCCCGTACCCTCTCGATCGGAGCGGCCGGAAAGCTCGCTTCGACGCTCGCCCGGGACCTGGGCGCCGACGCGGCGGGAACGTACTACGACGCGAAGAGCGAGTCCCTCGTGGTGAACGTGCTCGACGAGGCCGCCGCCGAGGCCGTCGAGTCGGCCGGCGCCGAGGCGAGAGTCGTGGCGAACTCCCTCGCCGAGCTGAAGAGCGCGCGCACCACCCTCGAACGGGACGCCACCGTCCCGGGCACCGCCTGGGTGACCGACCCGACCGCCAACAAGGTCGTCGTCACCGCGGACCGTACGGTCTCCGAGGCCGAGTGGGACAAGCTGACCGAGGTCGTCGACGGGCTCGGCGCCACCGCCGAACTCCGGCGCACCAAGGGCGAGTACAAGCCCTTCGTCGCCGGCGGCGACGCCATCACGGGAAACGGCGGGCGCTGCTCGCTCGGCTTCAACGTGACCAGGGGCGGCGAGCCGCACTTCCTCACCGCCGGGCACTGCACCGAGGGGATCTCCACCTGGTCGGACTCCTCGGGCGCCGTGATCGGCGAGAACGCGGACTCCAGCTTCCCGGGCGACGACTACGGCCTGGTCAAGTACACCGCCGACGTCGCCCATCCGAGCGAGGTGAACCTCTACGACGGTTCCACGCAGGCGATCTCCGGCGCCGCCGAGGCCACCGTCGGCATGCAGGTCACCCGCAGCGGCTCCACGACCCAGGTGCACTCCGGCACGGTCACCGGTCTGGACGCCACCGTGAACTACGGCAACGGCGACATCGTCAACGGTCTCATCCAGACCGACGTGTGCGCCGAGCCCGGCGACAGCGGCGGCTCGCTCTTCTCGGGCAGCAGCGCGGTCGGCCTCACCTCCGGCGGCAGCGGCGACTGCACCTCGGGCGGTACGACCTTCTTCCAGCCGGTGACGGAGGCCCTCTCGGCGACCGGCACCCGGATCGGCTGACCCCCGCCCCCTGCGACGGCCCGTCCCTCCGTGCGGAGGGACGGGCCGGACTCAGTTGGCCCACGGCGGCACCACGCGCGTGCCGTCGGCCAGGGTCGCCTCCAGGCCGCGGGACGTGGTGACCCAGGAGACGGCGACCTCGGTGGCCGGGTTCTCGACGGCGAGGGTCGTGCCGGGGTTGATGATCACCGTGTCGCCGGCGGTGACGTGGTGAGCGGTGCCGTCGAGGGTGATCAGCAGTTCGCCGGAGAGCAGATGGAAGATCTCCTCCCGGTTGACGGTGTGCGCGGGCGCCCTCGTACCGGCGGGAATCTCGCCCCGCCAGGCGCACAGCTCCTCGCTGCCGGTCGAGGGGGTGGCGTACGAGACGAAACGGGCGCCGTGCATCTCGTGGACGACGGCGTCGGACGGGCGGACGACGGGCATGACGGTCCCCTTCGATAGTCAAGCAACTTGACTATATGGTCAAGCGGGTTGACCACTTCGTCAAGGTGCTTGAATTCCCCCGTGCAGAACTCCGAGGCCGTCACCCTGTCCGCCGCCCTGCTCGCCGTCGCCGGCGAGCTCACCCGGCGCATCCATGACGGGGTGGTCGCCCGCGGCTTCGAGGGGGTGCGGCCCGCGCACGGGTTCGCCTTCACCCGGCTCGCCCCGGACGGTGCGACGGTCACCGACCTCGCGGTCCACCTCGGGGTGACCAAGCAGGCCGCGAGCCAGCTCGTCGACGAGCTGGTGCGCAAGGGGTACGCCGAGCGGCACCCCCACCCCGTGGACGCGCGGGCCCGGCTCGTCGTGCTGACCGAGGCGGGGTGGGCCTGTACCCGGGCGGCCGAGGAGGCGGCGGCGGAGGCCGTGCGGGCCTGGGGTGAGGTGCTGGGGGAGGCGGAGGCGCGCGAGCTGACGCGGAAGTTGCTGCGTATCGCGCCCGACGGGCCGATTCGTCCCGTTTGGTGACGCGTTGTCGAATGCGGGCGCGTCGCCGCCGGTCGATGCCGGAAGTTTTTGCCGACGCGCAACTTCCCGGCCTTGCTACTCGCCCGTAACTTGACGAGTGAACAGCGTCCTCGTGATCCGGATCACAGGGAGTAAGGCCCCCACCCTTCCCCCGTACCGCAAGGAGATCACGCGATGCTGCCCTGGAAGCGAGTGATCAGACCCCTCGCCGCGCTGCTGCTGGCCGCGGGCCTCACCCTCCCCGCCGCCGCCGGCGCCCACGCCACCACCGCGCCCGGTTCGGGCTGGAACGACTGGTCCTGCGAGCCCTCCGCCGCCCACTCCCGCCCCGTCGTCCTGGTCCACGGCACCTTCGGCAACTCCGTCGACAACTGGCTGGGCCTCGCGCCCTATCTGAAGTACCGCGGCTACTGCGTCTTCTCCCTCGACTACGGACAGCTCCCCGGCGTCCCCCTCTTCCACGGCCTCGGACCCGTCGAGAAGTCCGCCGAACAGCTCGACGCCTTCGTCGACGAGGTGCTCGCCGCCACCGGTGCCGCCGAGGCCGACCTCGTCGGCCACTCCCAGGGCGGCATGATGCCGCGTCACTACCTCAAGTTCCTCGGCGGAGCCGACGAGGTGAACGCCCTCGTCGGCATCGCGCCCAGCAACCACGGCACCACCCTCGGCGGCCTCACCCGGCTGCTGCCGTACTTCCCCGGCGCGGAGGACCTGCTGAGCGAGGCCACCCCCGCCCTCGCCGACCAGGTCGCCGGCTCCGACTTCCTCACCAGGCTCAACGAGGGCGGCGACACCGTGCCCGGCGTCCGGTACACCGTCATCGCCACCCGGTACGACGAGGTCGTCACCCCCTACCGCAGCGGGTTCCTGACCGGGTCGAACGTACGCAACGTCGTGCTCCAGGACCTCTGCCCGCTCGACCTGTCCGAGCACCTGGCGATCGGGCTGTTCGACCGGGTCGCCTTCCACGAGGTGGCCAACGCTCTCGACCCGGCCCACGCCGAGCCCACCACCTGCGCCTCCGTGTTCGACTGACACGTGTACACGCGGGTGTGCGCAGCGGGGCCCTGTCCGGCCTGAGCCGCCGGACAGGGCCCCGAGACGGGTTCAGCGGCCGTGCCGCCCGGTCGCCGCGCGCCGCCGCGCGGAGGCGAACAGCGCCGCCGAGCCGAGTGCCAGCGCCGCGGCGCCGCCGACCATCAGGTACGGGGTGTTGCCGTCGCCCCCGGTCTCCGCGAGGTTCTGCGACGACCCCGCCGCCTTCACCTGGTTGCCGGTGGCGCCGTCGTCGGCGGCCTCCGGGGTGGTGGCGTCGTCCGCCGCGGCCGGCTCCGCCGAGGTGTGGGGGTCGTCGTCGCCGTGCCCGTGGTTCTCGACGGTCGACTTGTCGGCACCGGCCTCGATCTGCTCCTCGGACGGGGCGGAGGCGGCCGGCGCCGGGGCGGCCTCCGTCGTGGTGTCACCCGAGCCGGCGGCCTCACCGTCGCCGGCCCCGTCCCCACCCGTCTGGTCCCCACCCGTCTGGTCCCCACCCGCCTGGGACCCGCCGCCGAACGTGACGTCCGAGCAGGAGTAGAACGCCTCCGGGCTGTCCGACCGCTGCCAGACCGCGTACAGCAGCTGCTTGCCGGACCGCTCGGGGAGGGTCCCGCCGAACGTGTAGAAGCCGCCCGAGGCGGTCGGGTCGGTGGAGGTCGCCACCGGGTTCGCCAGGTCCAGGTCGTCCCAGGCCAGCGGCTGCGACGGGTCGTAGCCGGGCTTGGTGATGTACACCTTGAAGGTCCCCTTGTGCGGGGCGGTCACGCGGTACTTGAAGGTGTACGAACCGCTGCTCACGCTCGTCGCCGGCCAGTCGGCGCGGGCCAGGTCGAGCCCCCTGAACGCCTCGTTGCCGGCGCTGCACAGCTTGCCGTCGGGGACGAGCTCCTGGTGGCGTCCGCCGGCGTCGCCGATGCGGATGCCGTTCCAGTCGTACAGCGCCTGGGTGCCGCCGGCCGCGACCGCCGCCTTGCACGCCGCCGACTCCGGGCTCTCCGGGCCCTCGGCGTAGCACTGCGAGACCCGGCTGACCGGGTCGCCCATCGAGCCGTGCGCGGACGCCGGCGCGGCGGACAGCCCGGTCAGGGCGAGCGGAACGAGACCGACGGCGGTGGCGACAGCGGCCTTGCGGCGTGCGGGCATGGGGCAGCAACTCCTCGACAGCGATCACTGGATCGGGGTGGGGGGTGGTGAATCCCGTGGGGGTGGCTCAGAAACTAGCCCCCCGAACCAGCGGAATCGCCTGTCGAAGGCCGCGGAGAGAGATCCTTATGGCCGCGTTAAGGGAGTGCTCAGGCTGGGATCAGGTAGGTGCCCGGATCGGGCGGGTGTCCGGACGGTCAGCCGTCGGGCCACCAGGTGCGGGCGATGTCCTTGCGGACCTCGGGTCGTCCCGCGGGGCGCTCGTCGGCCTCCTCACGGATCCGGCGGGTGTCCGTCTTCCTCGGGGGCTTCTGCACGGTGACACGGCGCATGGCTGCCTCCTTCAGGGTCCACCGGGTTCCGTGTTCTCACGGAGGTAGACCTTTCGGGGGAGAGTTCCTCATCGCTCCCGTTCTGTCTGTGGCCGCTGTCACGAATCGATTGTCAGTGGGGGGTGTCACTCTGGGGCCATGACGGTCCACGACGGTGACGGGGCGGGTACCGACGGTGTCGACTGGGACGCGGAGGCCGCCGCGTTCGACGAGGAGCCGGACCACGGGCTGCGCGACCCTCAGGTGCGCGCGGCCTGGGCGGCGCGGCTGCGGGCCTGGCTGCCGGGGCGGCCCGGCGACGTCCTCGACCTCGGCTGCGGCACCGGCAGCCTGTCCCTCCTCGCGGCCGAGCGGGGACACCGGGTGACCGGCGTCGACCGGTCCCCGGCGATGGTGGCGCTCGCCCGGCGGAAGCTCGCCGGGCGTGACGCCGTGTTCCTCGTCGGCGACGCGACGGCACCACCGGTCGGCGAGGAGCGCTACGACGCCGTCCTGGTCCGGCATGTGCTGTGGGCGCTGCCCGAACCGGACCGGGCGCTGCGGCACTGGCGGGACCTGCTGCGGCCCGGAGGACGGCTGGTGCTGGTCGAGGGGGTGTGGGGGACGGTGAGCCCGGTCGGCATACCCGCCGGCCGGCTCACCGCCCTCCTGGCCCCGCTCGGCGGGCGGGTGGGCGTGGAGCGGCTGTCCGAGGACAGGGCGCTGTGGGGCCGGGACGTGTACGACGAGCGGTACGCGGTGGTCGCGGTCCCGGACTGACCCGGCACCCTCAGACGAGCAGCGCGGTGGACCCGCCCTCGCGGGCCCGGGCGTCCAGTTCGTCGAGGGCGGCCACCGCGGCGGCCGCCGCCTCGGGATCCGTGGTGAGCAGACCGCTCGCCGCGAATTCGTCCTCGTCCAGCCGCCGTACGTCCGTGCCGTCCGCGGAGACCCACAGGTCCAGGTCGAGATCCTCGACGACCAGCCGGCCGCCGGAGAGCTCGGCCGGCCGGGTGATGTCGCAGTAGTGGCCCTTGAGGGTGCCGTCGGCGGCGCGGACCTCCTTCACCGAGTACCACCGGTCGCGCCAGTAGTGCTCCGTGAAGACGTCACCGGGCTCGAAGCGGACGAAGCCGAAGTCGCGCACGCCGTCACCCGCCCAGGGGGCGCGCACGGTGGCGCGGGTGCCGTCGTCGGCGACCAGTTCGGCCGGGTAGCGGATCTTCATCCGTCCCGCCTTGACGAGGACCACCTCCACCAGCGTCGGCCCGTCAGCCGAGTGCGCGGACATACCGCACCTCCGTCCCGCAGATCTCGTACCCGAACCACTTGTTGATCGCGATCATCGGCCCGTTCCCGGTGTCGTTGCCCGTGAACGCCTCCGTGTACCCGGCCGCGCGGGCACGATGCAGGGAGTCGTTCTTGGCGAGCTTGGCCAGGCCCCGGCCGCGGTGGGCGCGGGCGGTGCCGGTCATGACCGTGCCGTACCGGGTGCCGCCGTCCGTACGGGCCGCGGAGAACGCGGCGGGACGGCCGTCCACCAGCGCCACCGTGGTCAGCCCGGGGCTGAACAGCGGGTGCCGCCAGGTCTCCTCCAGCCAGGCCTCGTAGTCCGTGAACTCGGTGTCCACGTCGCTCGGCTCGTCCGCCGTCGTCTCCGCGTCCAGCTCGAACAGCGGGCGCGGATCGGCGGCGAAGTCCGAGGCCGGCCGCAGCTCCACGCCCGGCGGCGGGTCCTGGAGCGGGGGCAGGGTGCCGTTCGCCAGGTCCAGGCGGAGGAAGTGGGCGGCGCGGCTCGCCCGGTAGCCGTGCGCTTCGGCGAAGGCGCGGTTGCCGGGCTCGTCCACCACCCAGGCGAACAGCCGGGTCGCCCCGTGCGCGGCCAGGTGCTCCTCGGCGGCGCGCACCAGCAGTGTCCCGGCGCCCCGGCGGGTGTGCTCGGGGTGCACGTACACGTTGATGTTGCCCTGGCCGGGCTCGGAGCTCTCGTGGGTCAGGTGCACCTGCGCCGTGCCGATCACCTCGCCGTCGGCCACGGCGACGAGCGGGCGGTAGTGGGCGTCGGGGTGGAGACGGGTGAGGTCGTGGGCCAGGGACTCCGGGGTGACGAGGATGAACGGCAACGCGGCGTGCCGGACGCGGGCGAAGCCCTCCAGGTCGGCGCGGGCGTCGGGGCGGAGATCGCGGACGGACACTGTCATGGAGGCGCACGCTACGGGGGCCGCGTCCGGGGCGCCTCCTGTTTTCCGTCGGGGTGCGCGACAATCGGGCCGTGACCTTGAAGATCCGGATCGACGACGGCGCGCCCCCGTACGAGCAGGTGCGGGCGCAGATCTCCGAGCAGGCACGGTCGGGAGCGCTGCCCGTGGGGTACAGACTGCCGACGGTGCGGGGGCTGGCCGAGACGCTCGGGCTCGCCGCGAACACGGTGGCCAAGGCGTACCGGGCGCTGGAGGCGGACGGGGTGATCGAGACGCGGGGGCGGAACGGGACGCTGATCGCCGCCGCGGGGGAGGCGGCGGAGCGGGAGGTGGCGTCCGCGGCGCAGGAATTCGCCTCGCGGGCGCGGCGGCTTGGGGTTGGTGAGGAGGAGGCACTGGCTGCCGTGCGGGACGCACTGCGTGCGGCTTACGGGGCGTGAGCGCCGTAGGGGTGGGGGTGGCATTCCGGCTGCGGGTCCGTTGTGGCTGGTCGCGCAGTTCCCCGCGCCCCTGGGAGTGCCAGTGAGCGTTGGCTACAGGTACAGGCCTGCTTCCGTGTCCCCGCGAGGTTCCGGGAGGGACGTCGGGGAGGTGCCGCGGCGTAGGGCGTACAGTTCGGCCAGGGTCGCGCCCTCGCGGCCCACGCCCTCTTCGGTGCCCAGCCAGTTCACCGCTTCCGCGCGGGTCAGTCGGCCCACCTCGACGCGGGCCAGGCAGCGGCCGGGGCGGACCACGGCCGGGTGGAGGCGTTCCAGGTCCTCGTTGGTGGTGACGCCCACCAGGACGTTGCGGCCCTGGCCGAGCAGACCGTCCGTCAGGTTCAGCAGCCGGGACAGCGCCTGGCCGGCGGTGTGCTTGGCCTCGCCCCGGATCAGTTCGTCGCAGTCCTCCAGGAGCAGCAGCCGCCAGCGGCCCTTGCCGGCCGTGTCCTCCTCGCCGATCGCGATGTCCATCAGATAGCCGACGTCGGAGAAGAGCCTCTCCGGGTCCAGTACGCAGTCCACCTGGCACCAGTCCCGCCAGGACCGGGCCAGCGTGCGCAGCGCGGAGGTCTTGCCGGTGCCCGGCGGGCCGTGCAGCAGGAGCAGCCGGCCGGAGATGTCCTCGGGGGTGGTCTTCATCAGGCGGCTCATCGCGTCCGCCACCGGCACCGTGTAGTTGGGCCGGATCTCCTCCCAGGTGCCCGCCGAGATCTGCCGGGTGGTGCGGTGCGGGCCGCGGCGCGGGGAGACGTACCAGAAGCCCATGGTGACGTTCTCCGGCTGCGGTTCGGGTTCGTCCGCCGCGCCGTCGGTGGTCTCGTCCAGGATCTTCGCGGCGAGGTCGGCGCTGGTCGCGGTGACCGTGACGTCGGCGCCCCGGTTCCAGCGGGAGACCAGCAACGTCCAGCCCTCGCCCTCGGCCAGGGTGGCGCTGCGGTCGTCGTCCCTGGCGGTCCGCAGCACCCGCGCGTTCGCGGGCAGCAGGGTCGCGCCGGAACGTACGCGGTCGATGTTGACGGCGTGCGAGTACGGCTGCTCGCCCGTCGCGAAGCGGCCGAGGAACAGCGCGTCGACGACATCGGACGGGGAGTCGCTGTCGTCGACGTTGAGCCGGATCGGCAGTGCGTCGTGCGGTTGCGCGGACATGCCGCCATGATCGGTCACCCGGGCGCCGTGCGCACCCGGTTTCCGGGGTGCGCACGGACGGCCGTCCACGCTTCAGCCCGACGGCCGGCGGATCAGCACCCGCGCCTGCCGGGCCCGGCGCACCACCGCGTACCCCTTGGTCAGCGCGCGGTCCCGGGCGAAGGTACGCGCGACGGCCCGTCCCTCCACCAGCCGTTCGAACTCGGCGGCGGACGTGGACCTGCGCACCGTCACCCGTCGCAGGGCGTACGGCCCCTGGGCGCGGCGGGCGAGACCGTTGCCGACGGCGAGCGCCTGGGCGTACCCCGTCTCCCGCACCGCCCGGCGCACCCGGCGGCTGGAGTAGCCGTAGGGATACGCGAACGAGGCGGGTACGGAGCCGAGCTGGTCCGAGACGATCTCCTTGCACAGGATCAGCTCGGAGCGCAGCCGGTCCTCGTCGAGCCGGTCGAGCTGCGGATGGCTGTGGCTGTGTCCGCCGATCTCGACTCCCGCGGCGGCCAGTTCGCGCACCTGGTCCCAGTCGAGCATGGTGTCCAGGCCGCCGCCGGTGTCGTACGGGCCCCTCAGCCAGCCGGTGGAGACGAACAGGGTGGCCGGGAAGCCGTGCTCGGCGAGCACGGGCAGTGCGTGCCGGTGCACGCCCTCGTAGCCGTCGTCGAAGGTGACGAGGACCGGCCGCGCGGGCAGCGGGCGGCCCGAGCGCCAGTGCGCGGCCAGTTCGGCCGTGGTGACGGGGGTGAGGCCCCGGTCCGCGAGCACCGCCATCTGCTCGGCGAACGCCTCCGGGGTCACGGACAGGGCGCGGGTCGCCTCGTCGGGGTCGGCCGCGACCGCGTGGTACATGAGGATCGGCACGCGTACGTCAGCCACGGCCGCCGCCCTCCCCGAGCCCCACCACGGAGAAGGTGACCCCGCCCCGCCGGGCCCGTACGCTCCCCACCACGTAGCCGCCCGCCGCCGTGAGCACCCCGGCCACGATCGCCCCCGCGCGCCCCGCGCCGCCCGGGCGGGCCAGCAGGGCGTCGCGCAGCCCCCGCACCACCCCGGCGGGCAGGACGCGCGTGGTGTACCGGCGTTCGGACTCCAGCCCCTTCTCCGCCCCCACACTGCGCGCCACCAGCGCCTTGGACAGCCCCTCGGCGTACGTCCGCGTACGGAAGTAGCGGAAGTGCTCCCGGACCTCGGGCACCCGGTGGTGGATCACCGCGCGGTCGTCGATCAGCAGGACCGCGTCGGGGCGGGCGCGGCTGAGACGGATGCACAGTTCCGTCTCCTCCCCGCCCAGCGGGCGCTTGTTCCCGTCGCGTCCGATGCCGGTGGCGAAGCCGCCCGCCGCGTCGAAGGCCTCGCGCCGGAAGGAGGCGTTGCCGCCGAGCACGTTGCGCACCCGCACGCGCCCGCGCGGCAGGCCCCGGTAGGCGCAGCCCACCACCCAGTCGAACTCCTCGGGGAACCAGTCGGGACGCCGGCCCGACGCCCAGACGGGCTCGGTGCGCCCGCCGACCGCCATCACGCGCGGGTCGTCGTACGCCTCGGCGAAGTGCTTCAGCCAGTCGCGCTCGGCCACGGCGTCGTCGTCGAGGAAGGCGACGATCCCGCCGCGCGAGGCGGCGATTCCGGTGTTGCGGCCGGCGGACAGGCCGCGGGGGCCCGCGTTGGCGAGCACCCGCACGACGGCGCCGTCCGGGGGATCCTTGTACTCCTTGCCCAGGCGGTCCAGGAGATCCCGGTTGTGGTCGACGACCAGCAGGATCTCCAGAGCCGGCCGTGACTGCGCCCGTACCGAGGCGACCGCCGCGAGGACGTCCTCCCAGCGGTCCTCGGTGTAGGCGCAGATCACGACCGAGACGCCCGGGGTTCCGGGATCGCTCAAGACGCCTTCCCCCGCACCGTGTCGAGCAGCGGTGAGGGGCGCTGGCGCCGGCGCAGCGCACGCCGGTTGGAACGCTCCCCGAGGATGACTCTCAGCACGCGCAGCCCGTCGCGCACGGCCCGCAGGTTGCTCGTGCCGTGGATGCGCAGGTACTCGTGGCTGGGTATCTCCTGCACCTTGAGGCCGGCCTTGACGACCCGGATGTTCATCAGGGTCTCGACCTCGAAGCCGGTGCAGTCGAGGTCGATCTTGTCCAGGCAGTGCCGCCAGAAGGCGTTGTAGCCGTAGCAGAGGTCGGTGTACCGCGCGCCGAACTTGCGGTTGACGACGGCGCACAGCACCCGGTTGCCCAGCATGCGGATGAACGTCATGTCGTCGGTGCCGCCGCCGTTGGCGAAGCGGGACCCCTTGGCGAAGTCCGCGCCGGAGACCAGCGCGGAGACGTAGCTGACGATCTCGTTGCCGTCGGCCGAGCCGTCCGCGTCGACCATCACGATGATGTCGCCGGTGCAGGCGTCGAACCCGGAGCGCAGCGCGTCCCCCTTGCCCTTGCCGCGCTGCCCGACGACCTTGACGGCGGGCCACAGTTCGCGGGCCACCTCGACGGTGTCGTCGGTGGAGTTGCCGTCGACCAGGACCACTTCGTGGATCCAGTCGGGAAGCGTCTTGAAGACGTACGGCAGGTTCTCCGCCTCGTTCATGGCCGGTATCACCACGCTCACCGGTGGCGCGATGGCCAGGTGGGAGGAGACGGGCCGGTAGGTGCGGGCGGTCGGCGGATCCTGGTCCTCGGTCGCCGGCTGCAGAACGGAACTCATGAGTCTGGTCCCTCTCGTCCGGTGGACCGCCCGCCCCTCGGGCGGCCCGGCTGTTCGTCCGGTTCGAAAGGGGGGTTCTCACCCCACGGGCACGCCGATGGTGCTGACATGCGCGCCGGGTGAGCTGGCAGAACTGGCCGGCCGCGAAAACGGCGGCCGACCGCGCGGCACGGCTCGGTCACCGATGCGGTCACCGAGCACGGCACCCCCCTACCGCGCCCCGCGCCGGTTCGTCGCGGTCCTGAGCCCTCCCCTGGAGCCGCGTACTGACGGACCGATGCGGGTGAGATGTATGACGGTATTGACGATTGAACCCGAATGGCAAGACCTGGAACGGCAGATCACGTTTTCGTCGATTTGGCCGTTACGTAAGCCTCTTGCCGGGATGTGCGTTTCCGCATGGCCGACTTTGCCCCCCGAAGCGTCGGATGCCGGGCTTCAATGTGGCGTACCCCGTAGGGGCCGTCAAGGGCGTAAAAGTCCTTACGGCCGGTTTTGGTCCAGGATCGAACAGTAACAGTCTTGGCATGAACACTTCCGGTCAACACGCGTAGTTGGTACCACGGTTGCGGCAGAGATCCTGCTAATGGGAGGTTCCATGAGACGTTCCAGACTCGCCCTCTTCGTGGGCTCGCTCCTCCTCGCCGCCACCACCGCCCTCACCGGGGCCGCGACGGCCCAGGCGTCCCAACAGGCCGCGGCGGGCGGTTATGTGGCGCTCGGCGACTCCTACGCCTCCGGCGTCGGAGCCGGCAGCTACATCTCCTCCAGCGGCGACTGCAAGCGCAGCGCGAAGGCCCACCCCTACCTCTGGGCGGCCGCCAACTCCCCCTCGTCCTTCGACTTCACGGCCTGCTCGGGCGCCCGAACGGGTGATGTCCTCTCCGGGCAGCTCGGCCCGCTCTCCACCTCGACCGGCCTGGTCTCGATCAGTGTCGGCGGCAACGACGCCGGTTTCTCCGACGTCATGACGACCTGTGTGCTCCAGTCCGACAGCTCCTGCCTCTCGCGGATCGCCACCGCGAAGGCGTACGTCGACTCGACGCTGCCCGGCAGGCTCGACAGCGTCTACTCGGCGATCCGCGACCGGGCCCCCAACGCCGAAGTCGTGGTGATCGGCTACCCCCGGTTCTACAAGCTCGGCACCTCCTGCATCGGTCTCTCCGAGACCAAGCGGAAGGCGATCAACGACGCCGCCGACCACCTCGACAACGCCATCGCCCAGCGCGCCGGTGCCCACGGCTTCACCTTCGGCGACGTACGCCCCACCTTCACCGGCCACGAGATCTGCTCCGGCAGTTCCTGGCTGCACAGCGTGGACTGGCTCAACATCGGCAACTCGTACCACCCGACGGCCGCCGGACAGTCCGGCGGCTATCTGCCGGTGCTCGACGCCGTGGCCTGACCCGTCGGCGTCCTTCGGTACCCGTCAGTAACCGTCGTCCGAACCGGAAGGCGAAGCGGAGGCCCCGCCCGTCGGGGTCTCCGCCTCGCACGTCACCGAGAACGGCACCGTCTCGGAGACCGTCCGCACCGGCTCCCGGACCTCCACACCGATCCCGCTCCGATACGTCCCGGTCCCCGAGTACGTCGTCACGACCACCGTGTCCTGCTTCGTACGCCCGTCCCCCTCGGGGAACGACAGCTTCCGCCAGCCCGGATCGTCCACCGAGCCGTCCTCGGCCACCCAGCGGTAGGAGACCTCGGCCGGCAACCGCCCCACCGTGAACGTCGCCGTGAACGCGGGCGCCGACTCGTGCGCCGGCGGACAGCTCCCGGAGTACTCCGTGTGCGCGCCGGTCACCGTCACCGACACCGTCTGCGGCGGGGGAGTGGACTTCTCCTCCTCCTTCTCCTCCTCTTCGCTCGCGGTGGGGGACGGCGTCGGACCGTCCGTCGTCGGCGTCCCGCCGTCGTCCTCGTCGTCACCGGTGTGCGCGGGCGAACTCGCCCGGCCCCCGGTGCCCTTGGCGCCGGGGTCGTCGTCCCCGCGGTCCAGCAGCGCGTACGTCAGCCCGGCCAGCGCCAGGGCCAGGACCACCACACCCGCCACCAGGGCGACCGCGGCACGCCGGTCGCGCCCCGGCCGGGTGACCGCGGTGGCCGCCGCCGGCGCTCCCGCGACCGGCACCGGGGGAGCGGGCGAGTGCGCCCCCGGGTGCGGCAGCGCGGCCACCGTCGGGGTGTACGGCGCCGAACGCGCCGTGTCCGCGCGGGGGACGCCCCCCGCCCCGACGAGCCGCAGGTCCTGCTCCGCCCGCTCCGCCGACAGCCGCTCGGCCGGATCCTTCCGCAACAGCCCCTCGACGACCGGGGCGAGCGGACCCGCCCGGCGCGGCGACGGCAGCTCCTCGTCGACGATCGCCCGCAGCGTGCTGAGTGGGGTGTCCTGACGGAAGGGCGAGTGGCCCTCGACCGCCGCGTACAGCAGCACACCGAGCGACCACAGGTCCGACTCGGGCCCCGGCGTACGCCCCAGCGCC
Source organism: Streptomyces sp. NPDC051740 (assembly GCF_044453165.1). Taxonomy (NCBI): domain Bacteria; kingdom Bacillati; phylum Actinomycetota; class Actinomycetes; order Kitasatosporales; family Streptomycetaceae; genus Streptomyces; species Streptomyces sp. NPDC051740. Next base: position 71,700 of record NZ_JBITCL010000023.1, read on the forward strand.
CGCTCCGGCGCGAGGAACTCGGGCGAACCGACGACCTCCCCGGTCATGGTCAGGGCGGAACTGCCCTCGACCATGGCGATCCCGAAGTCGGTCAGCACGATCCGCCCGTCGTTCGCGATCAGCACGTTGGCCGGTTTCACGTCCCGGTGCAGCACCCCCGCCCCGTGCGCGGCCCGCAGCGCGGCGAGCACCTCCGCGCCGATGTGCGCGGCCCGCCGGGGAGACAGCGGTCCCTCCGCTTCCAGCACCTCGGCCAGCGACAGACCGCGCACCAGCTCCATGACGATCCACGGGCGGCCGTCCTCGGTGGCCACGTCGTACACCGTCACCACGTTGCGGTCGGTGATCCGGGCCGCCGCCCACGCCTCCCGCTCCAGCCGCGCGTACATCCGCTCCACGTCGGACGCCGGCAGTCCGGCCGGGGCGCGCACCTCCTTGACGGCGACCTCGCGGTGCAGCAGCTCGTCACGGGCCCGCCACACGGTGCCCATGCCGCCCTCGCCCAGCGGTGACAGCAGCCGGTACCGGCCCGCGACCACCCGCTCACTGCCCGGCTCTTCGGACACGGCGCCCCCATTCGCATCCGGGCGAATTCTCCCTTTCCTCATGAAAGTAGCTCAGCCGAGTGCGGATGCCGCCCCCCTGAACACCAATCCGGCCCCCAGAGCCACGACGACGAACGCCGATCCCAGGGGCGCACTCCGGCGCACGAGCGCCGCCCACGGGGCCGCCGTCCAGCGGGGGCGCCGGGCCAGCAGCCTGGTCACACCGCTGCCCGCCCTCACGACCGCGTACCCGGTCGCGGTGAGCGTCAGGGCCAGCCCGACGCCGTACGCGACGACGAGCAGCAGCCCGAACCAGGCCTGGCCGAGCGCGGCGGCGCCGACCAGCACCACGACGGCGGACGGACTGGGCACCAGCCCGCCGGCGAAACCGAGCAGGATCGTGCCGCGCAGGGTGGGGGCGGTGGGATGGGTGTGGGTGCGACCGCCGTGCGTATGGGTGTGCGTGTGCCCGTGCGGGTGCTCGTGGTCATGGTCATGGTGGTGCGTGTGGTTCCGGTGGCGCAGGGCCCGGCGTACGAGGCTCGCGCCGGCCAGGGTGACGAGTGCGCCGCTCGCGATGCCCAGCCAGGCGATCACCGAGGGCGCGGCGGCCGAACCGGCCGTGACCAGCAGGCCCAGGGCGACCACGCCGAGGGTGTGGGTGACGGTGACCGAGGCGGCCATGGGCAGGACGTCCCGTAGCCGGGCCCTGCCCCCGCGCGCCGCCGCCGTCGCGGCCATGAGCGTCTTGCCGTGACCGGGGGCGAGCGCGTGCATCGCGCCGAGCCCGACGGCGATCAGCAGCGCGAGCGCGGCGAAACCCGCGGTCGGGTCGCGCCGGGCGACGAGGCCGTCGAGCGCGCGGGTCCAGCGGTCGGCACCGCGCGGGAGCACGGCGGAGGCGGGCGCGTCGGCCTCCGCCGCCGCCGGGCCGCCCGGACGGATGCGCAGGGCCGCGGTCCCGGTGTCGGCCGGGGAGGAGAGCAGCTTCTCCGGATACCGGGTCAGTTCGCCGGAGAGCGAGGCCGTCGGTACGTCCGAGGCGGTGAGGGTCGTACGGTCGCCCCGCGCGGTGATCTCCCGCCATCCCGGCCCGGACGACGCGCCCGCCCCGCGGAAGCGGAGGCCGACCGTTTCGCCCTCGGGGAGGGGCGCGGTCAGCCGGCACTCCACGCGCAGGGTGTCGAGCCCGGCCTGACCGGGCCGCACGCGCGCGTGGGCGGTGCGCACGGTGAGCGGGACCGCCCGCCCGTCGACGCGCACCCCGCTGTCCCGCGCGGCCGTGGCACAGCGCTGCCGGGCCCAGACGTCCCTGCCCAGCCGTTCGAGGTCCGGCCCGGCCTGGGTGGCCGGGATCTCGGCGAGGTCCTCGACGTGGTGGACGCGCAGTTCACCGGGCGCGGCCACCAGTCCGTCGTAGCGGTTGACGGTGAAGTTGCCGAGGGGGTGCGCGCTCGCCGGGCCGGCCGGGACCAGCGCGAGCGCGCAGGCGGCGGCGAGGACGGCGGCGCCGGCGGCGACGCGGCGGCGGGGGTTCAACGTGCCGCCTCCAGTTCCTTCAGCGCGGCCCGGGCCGCACGGGCGCCGAGCGGGGAGAAGCCGGGGTTCAGCTCCAGCGCGGCGTTGAGGGAGCCGTGAGCGGCGCGGTCGTGCCCGGTGGCCTTCTCGATCATGCCCCGGTGGTAGAGGAAGGCGGCGTTGCGGTAGCCGGTGGCCGTGGCGCGGCGGGCGTACGGAAGGGCCTCCTCGTCGCGGCCGTTGACGTGCAGCGCCCAGGCGAGGGCGTCCGCGGTGTGCACGCTGTGCCGCCGGTCCCACTCCGCGCGGGCCGCGCGCAGCGCCTCACCGGCGTCCCCGTGATCGGCGGCGGCGAGCGCGGTGTCGAGGTCGGCGTCGACCCCGCCGGAGCGGGCCAGCGCGGTCCAGGCGTCGACGAGGGCGTACTGGTCGTGTGCCTTCGCGCGGTCGCCGTCGGTGCCGCGGTCCTCGTACAGCTCGCCGAGCGCGACCAGGGGGCCGGGCAGCGGGGAGCGGACGACGATCTGCTCCAGTGTCTCGACGGCGCCCGCGCGGTCACCGCTCGCGGCCTGCGCGCGGGCCCGGCCCTCCAGTGCGGGGAGGTGGTCGTCGTCGGCGGCGAGCGCCCGCGCGTAGTAGGTGAGGGCCGTCCCGTACTCGCCCTGGTTCCAGGCGAGCTGTCCCAGGGCGGTCGCGACGTACGCCACGTCGGCGGGCGAGGACGCGCTGTCGAGGGCCCGCTGAAGCACCTCCCGCGCGGTGCGCACATCGCCGCGCAGCTCCCGTACGTACGCGTACCGTGTGAACACGGGCACCCCGGGCCGCCTGCGGTCGGCGGTGGCGGCGGCGCCGGCGGCCTCCTCGTACCGGCCGAGCTCGACCAGCGCGTCGATACGGGAGCACAGGGCGCGTTCGCTGTAGGGGTTCTGCTTCAGCGCCCGGTCGGCGTAGGCCAGGGCGCCGGTGAAGTCGTGCCGCGCGGCGGCGAGGGCGGCCTGCCCGGCGAGGGCCTGCTCGTTGCCGGGTTCGAGCGCGAGGGAACGTTCGAGCGCCCGCTCGGCCTGCGGATACCGGGAGGGGTCCCCCTGGGTCCGCGCCTGCTCGACATAGGCGGTCCCGAGAGTGGCCCAGCCACCGAAGTCCCTTGGCTGTGCCCGCAGATGCCCCTGCAACGACCGGATCCCGGCCCCGAGATCACCCCCGCCGAGCACCCCGGCGACGGCCGCCGGCGCGACATCGGCCGTCCCGGCCCGCCCCTCGTCCCGCCCGCCGCCCACCGCGACGCTCCCGGCGGTGATCGCGACGGCCAGCAGGACGGCACACGAGACGACACGCGGCCCCCGTCCACGCCGGGCGGCAGCGGCGAACCGCCGCGGGGCCGCGCCCCGCGCCCCGGCGCGACCCTCACCGGCGGCTGCCGGGTCCCCGCCCGGCACCCGGTGGCCGGGCTCCGCCTCCGGACGGTGACCGGCGCCCGGCGCGTGCTCCGCCCGCGGGTGACGGGCGGTCTCCGTCCCGTCCCCGGCCGACACGCGGTCGGTGGTGTCCGCCCCGCACCCGTTTCCCGTCCCGTGCTCCGCCCGCGGGTGACGGGCGGTCTCCGTCCCGTCCCCGGCCGACACGCGGTCGGTGGTGTCCGCCCCGCACCCGTTTCCCGTCCCGTGCT
>NZ_JBITCL010000023.1:75526-112007 GCF_044453165.1 Streptomyces sp. NPDC051740
CTCTGCCCGCGGGTGACGGGCGGTCTCCGTCCCGTCCCCGGCCGACACGCGGTCGGTGGTGTCCGCCCCGCACCCGTTTCCCGTCCCGTGCCCGGCTTCCGGGTCACGTTCCGCTGCCGCGCGGCGGTCGGTCTCCGGTCCGTTCTCCGTCTGCGTACGGCCGGTGGGCTCCGCGCCGCGAGTGGCCTTCGGGTCGTGTTCCGCCTCCGCGCGGCGGGTGGCCTCCGGTTCGTGTTCCGTCGCCGCTCCGCGCGCGTTCGGCCGTCCTCGGCGCGGCTCCGGCGCGTGCTCCTCTTCCGGTGTTCCGGTCGGCGGCCCGCCCCCGGTCGGTGGTCGTGGGGCGTCCGGTGTTTCCCCGTGGCCGGATGCCGGCGGGGCGGTCGCCCGCTCGTCGTCGCCGGTGCTGTCGTTCGTGCGCGGAGCCATGGTCCCTCCTCGGTGTTCGGCGGCGCGGCCCGTGCCGTGGGGACGGGCCGCGCCGGTCGGGGTGGGCCGGGGTCAGTACGCCCGGCCGCGCATCCGGCGCCACCACATCAGCGCCGCGCCGATCAGCAGCAGCCCGCCGGCCCCCGCCCCGGCGGACGCGGCGATCAGGGTCGTGTTGTCGGACCCCTCCGCGCCCGCCGGCCGCAGCGCGTCACCGAGCTGGTTGCGTACGTCGTTGCCGCTGTCCACGCCCTCGGCGAGCGGGCCGCGCGAACCCTCCGTCGGGTTCGCCAGATACGGGAAGACCGTCCCGAACTCCTTGTCGTTGGCGTCGACCGCGTCACCCAGGTCGTTCTCCGCCCCGACCAGTTCCCCTTCGACGACCTGGAGCGAGGCGTCGATCACGTCGTCCGTCAGCCGCCGCCCGTTGGGGAAGCCGGCGTTGTCCCCGTCCAGGACGCCCAGCCGCTTCGGCTCGGCGGCCGGCTCGATCGACGTGTTCAGCCGCAGCATCTCCGACGGCGTCACGTGCGGCGGCTGGTTGAGCCCCTCGACGCCCTTCAGGAACACGTCGACCAGGTCGTCGCGCGGCTCGTCGGGGGCCGGGATCCTGTAGATCGCCTCGATGAGCTTCGGCAGCTCCGGCTCGGTGACGTTCTTCAGGAACTGCGCGTCGTCCCACGGCGCGGACGCGTTGAACGTGTCCTTGTCCTCCAGCGGGTTGACGACCTCGTTCACCAGCGGGCTGCCCAGCCGCGACACCTGCACGAAGCGCCCCTCGGCGTTCTTGCGCTGTGTCGTCGACCAGATGCCCACGACCGGCTGGTCCGCCGACTCGGTGATCATGTGCGTCGGCACCTGGAGCGCCAGCGAGTTGACGTTGTAGCCCTTGAGCGTGTCGTTGCCGACCTCGGAGAGGTTCCCGCCGTACAGCAGGTCGAAGACCCGCAGGTCCAGGAAGAACGGGTCGTCGGCCTGCCCGGCGAACGTCGTCGCCCCGCCCGCCAGTTCGCGCACCGCCTGCTTGCGCAGGGTGTCGTAGTCCGGCATGGACGCCTTGCCGACGTTCGACGGCGCGACCGGCACGTCGTCCGCGATCTTCGTACGGGACACCGCGTGCTGGTCCTTCAGCTTCAGCAGCTCGATGTCGTAGGTCTGCGTGATGTTGAGATCCTGGTCGTCCAGACCGGTGACCGGGCCGGTGTTGTAGAGGAACGTCCTGTCGTTCTTCGTGTGCGTCCTGAACGTGTAGCGGAACAGCAGCTCGCCCTGCGCGTCCCCGTTGTTGTCGATGTGGATGTCGTACTGCGCGTCCTCGGCGAACGTGAAGAAGTTCGGTCCGCCGGCCGGCTCCTCGAAGGGGATCCAGTTCGCGATGATCGTCGTCGTGTCCGGCTTGTCGGTACTGACGAACGCGTACAGGTCCGTGTTGTCGTACTGCGGGGTGCCCGAGATCAGCGGGGCCTCCCGGTGGGAGGAGGCGGAGGCCGCCTCGGGTTCCAGCGCGGTCACGCCGGCGGCCGCGAGCCCCCCGGCGGCCAGCGCCCCACAGATCAGGGTCGCGAGACTCCCGCGCCCCGTACCGGTCCTGGAGTCAGTTGTCATGCCGTCCGTCCTCAGTGCCGACTTGCCTTGACGCACTGGTTTTCGGAGCGAACGGCGGGCCGGATTGGTCGAGTTCGGAAATTCTTCCGGGCCCCTTCCGCCGGACCCGTACGCCCGTGGTATTTCTCGCTGCCGACCCGCGTTTTCGGTCCGTCGATCCGTACTTACCGTCCGGAGGCTCGCTCGCCGCGCATGCCTCGTGTGACCGGGCGGCCCGCAGGGGCTTGGAGAGGGGGATGCGCGTTGGAGGCGGACGAGCTGCTGATGCTTGTGGCCGGAGGTGACCAGAAGGCGTTCGAGGACCTGTACGGACTGGTCTCCGGGCCGGTGTACGGGCTGGTGCGGCGCGTGGTGCGCGATCCCGCCCAGTCCGAGGAGGTGGCCCAGGAGGTGCTGCTCGAACTCTGGCGCTCCGCCGCGCGGTTCGACCCCGGCCGGGGCAGCGCGCTGTCCTGGGTCCTCACCCTCGCCCACCGCCGCGCCGTCGACCGGGTGCGCAGCGCCCGCGCGGCCGGCGAACGCGAGCAGCGCGAGGCCCGGCGCGGCCACGGCCCCGCCTTCGACCAGGTCGCCGAGGAGGTCGAGGCCGGACTCGAACGCGAGTGGGTGCGCCGTTGCCTGGACCGCCTCACCGCGCTCCAGAGACAGTCGGTCACCCTCGCCTACTACGACGGCTACACCTACCGCGAGGTGGCGGAGCGGCTGTCGCTGCCGCTGGGCACGGTCAAGACCCGTATGCGCGACGGACTGACCCGCCTGCGCGACTGCCTGGGAGGCGCGGCATGAGCCTGTTCGACCGACTGCCGCGCCGCGGGGACCCGCACTCGCTCGCCGCCCCCTACGCCCTCGACGCCCTGGAACCCGCCGAACGCGTCCGCTTCGAGAAGCACCTGAGGTCCTGCGCCCGCTGTACCGCCGAGGTGCGGGACCTCGCCGAGGACGCCGTCCGCCTCGCCTGGTCCACGGCCGCGCCCGCGCCCGCCGCGCTGCGGGACCGGGTCCTGGCCGCCGTACGGACCACCCCGCAGGAACCCGCGCCCCGGGAACCGGCACGCGCGCGTGCCACGCGACTCCCGCCGCACGTCTGGGGCGCCGCGCCCCCGCCGCGCCTTCGCGAGCGGCGCCGTACGCCGCTGTTCGTGCCGTTCGCGACGGCCACCGCCGCCGCGGCGCTCGTCGTCGCCGCGCTCTTCGCCGTCCAGGCGGACCGGACCCAGGACCGACTGGCCGCCGAGCGCGACCGGTCACGTGAGATCGCCCACGTTCTCGCCGCTCCGGACGCCCGCGCGAGCAGCGGCCGGGACGCGCGGGGCCGCACGATCGGAGTGATCGCTTCCGCATCGACCCGCAGCGCGGTCGTCACCCTCGGCGGATACGGCGACCCTCCGAACGGACGTGTGCGCCAGCTCTGGCTCATGGGCCCGGACGCACGACCGCGTTCCCTGGGGCTGTTCGAGGGCGACGCGCCCTTGATCGCCTCCGGCCTCGACACCGCCGCGACGTCACTCGCCGTGACCGTCGAACCCGATGGCGGGTCACCGCGGCCCACCTCACAACCCATCGTCCAACTCGCCCTGAAAACGGTCGGATTCGGAGAGTAATCGACGCGTGTTCGTCAACCCCCTTATGGGGAAGGTGAATCCTGTGACCTCGATACACGAGTGCCCGGACGGGACGATAGGGTTACCCTGCCCGGGCCGGGTGGACTCGTACGGGTGGGGAGTGACATGGAACAGATAACAGTGCGCAGCAGGGCCAGGGTCCCTGCGATCACGTGCGGTAGCAGCGCGACCAGTTCGCGCCTCGACCGCCATCTCTCGGTTCTCGGGGGCCCCGCGGTCCCGCGGCGGGAGACGGCCGAGGCGACGTCGCTGATGCGCGAGCTCATCGCGCGTGACACCGCGCACGACCGCGGCGCCAGGAGCGCGCGGGCCCGGGCGAGCCGCGTCTCGCTCTTCGCCCCGCTGCGTCGGCTGCGCCGCTCCCTGTTCGGCAGCCGGTAGCGCCGGCGCCCGGACGGCCCACCTCCGTCCCGGCGCGGCGCCCCCGCCCCCGACCGTCATCCCCACGGCGCGCGGCGGCCCCCGGCGCCCGGCCCGACACCGGCACCTTCCCGTGCCGGCGCCCCCCGTTCCCACCCGGTAGTGCTCCGGGGGCACGCCGGCCGGCTCCACCCTGGCAGGTACCTGACACCCACCCCGGGGTCTCACCCCTTCCCGCGCCCGTACTGCCGTACCGCGAGCGGTACGAACACCACCAGCAGCACCGCGCACCACCCCAGCGACCCCGCGACGGGATGCGCCACCGGCCAGGCCGCCCCGTCGGGCACGGGCGCGTTGCCGAACAGATCCCGCGGCGCCGTCGCCACCGCGCTGATCGGATTCCACTCCGCGACCGTACGCAGCCCGTCCGGCAGCCCCGCCGTCGGGATGTACGCGCTGGACAGCAGCGGCGGCAGGAACGTCGCCCCGCCCAGCTGACCGGCCGCCTCCTCGTTCCGGGAACGCGATCCGGATCGCCTGCCTGGGCGGCCGGATCGCGACCGGCGCGTACCCGCGGATGGCGGCGGCCTTCGCGGAGGACGCCGGGCCGATCGATCCGGAGGCGGTGTTCGAGCGGGCGATCGGCCGGATGCCGGACGGCTTCGAGCCCCGCCGCTGACCCTCAGATCAGCGCGAGCTGTCCCTCCGGCCCTTCCTCGTGGGCGTCCAGCACCGAGGCGGGGCGGCGTGCGGAGGGCGGCACCGGGAGCACGCCCGCCGCGCGCAGCTCGGCCGGGGTGACCGGGTCGGGGAGCGCGGTGTCCGTCAGCGCCCCCTGCTCCGGGCGCAGTTCGGCCAGCAGAGCGAGGACCGTGATCAGTTCCAGGAGCTCCGAGGTCCAGGTCCGGGGCCAGCCGGCCGGCCCGATCGCGGCCAGGGTGCCCGGCTCGGCCGGCTCCGTGCGGGCCGCGAACCACTGCTCCAGCACCCGGACACCGCCGGCCTCGAAGTCCCAGGCCCCGGGCGGCACGGGGGAGATGCGGCCCTCGTCGAGCAGCAGGGTCTCCTCGTCCCGGTCGTAGTCCACGGTCACCGGCCGGGAGGGCAGCGGGGCGCGTACGTACGGGCGGCGCCCGCCGGGGAGCTTGGGCCGCTCCCCGTCGCGCCGCGACAGCCACAGCATCCGGCGGCCCACCGCGACGCCCCGCGCCCACACACCGGCGTCCCCGGTGAGCGGCACCACGAGCCCGGCGGGCGTGGCGCGCGCCGCCGCCATCGCCCAGGCGAGGACGTCCCCCGGCGAGGTGTCCCGGCCCAGCCTGGCGGCGAGGTGGCCGGTCAGCCCCGGGGCCAGGTTCGGCTCCGCGGCGCCCGGCCGGCGGTACAGCGGACGGACACGGCCGGTGCGCAGCAGCGGTGGCAGGGACGTGGCCAGCAGCGCCGGACCGGTGAGGGCCGGGGCCGTGCCCGCCTCCACGACGAAGATCTGCCGCTCGTCCGCCACCCGCCACAACTCCGGCCGGGCCGCGTCGATCAGCCGCTGATCAGGGATCAGCCACTGCTCGTCGAACGGGGCGTACAGGACCCGTATCGGCTCGGGACACGGGCCCGACGCGCGGGCCAGCCTCTCCGTGCCGCCGCCGCGCCCCGGCAGCTGACCGACCGCCGTGTGCGGCGTCCTGGAACGGGTCGACCCGAACAGCGCCTCGCGGTCCGGCCCCTCGGCCTTCACCAGGGCGTCCCAACGGGCCTTCAGGGACGCCGCGTCGGGGGCCGCCGGCCACCCCCGGCCGAGCCGCGGCGGTGCGACGGACCACGGCATGAGGTCCGCCAGCAGCGGAGCGTCGTCGTGCGTCACGCAGGGCATCGTACGGCCTGTGAGGGGTGGAGGATCAGGTGGCGTCCAGGGTCACCGTGAAGGAGAAGCGGTCGCCCCGGTAGTTGATGACGGCCACGTCCAGGGGACGGCCGTCGGTGTCGTAGGTGATGCCCGTGTAGTGCAGGATCGGGCTGAGCAGCGGTACTTGGAGCAGCCGGGCCGTCTCCGGGTCCGCGAGCCGCGCCTCCACCGTGTCCGTGATCCGGCTGATGTCCGCGCCGACGACGTCCCGCAGCACCTTGGTCATCGGCCACCGCAGCAGGTCGGCCGGGTCGATGCGGGCGGCCAGTTCGGGACGGACCCAGTTGCGGGCGTGGTTGGTCGGCTCGCCCGTCTTCTCGTCGCCGCGCAGCCGGTGGTACGCCGCCGCCTCGGACAGGTCCGGGAAGTACTCGGCGATCTCCGCCGGCACCGGCGCGGGACCGTGCTCCAGCAGCTCGGTCGTCATACCGGACTGCTGGGCCACGATCGCGTCCACCGAGCCCAGCAGCCGCACCGGGGCGCCCCGCCGGGCGCCGGGCTCGATGAACGTGCCGCGCCGGCGGTGGCGGGTGATCAGCCCCTCGTCCTCCAGCTCCTTCAGCGCCTGCCGCATGGTCAGCACGCTCACTCCGTAGTGCCCGGCGAGCTGTTCCTCGGTGGGCAGGCGCAGGGGGTCCTGGGGCGAGCGGCCGAGGATCGAGGCGCGCAGCGACTGCGACACCTGGTACCAGAGCGGCAACTTGCGGTTCAGGACGATCGAATCCGGAGCGAAGGAGGTCACGGGCTATCCGTACCGGTCGGAGAGCTTTCAGTGCAACGTGAGCCGCAGGGGTGCGCCGGTGCCGGGAGGCCGAGCGCGCGCAGGCCCGGCGGGCTGAGCACGGTCGGGCTCCCGGCACCGGCTGGGGCACCCCGGAGGCGAACCGGATCAAAGCGTCCGGAAGTGACGCTCGAGGCCCTGCCACACCTCGTCGTAGCCCTGCTGCAGGTGTTCCGCCCGTGCCGCCTGGGGGGTCAGGGACACCGGCCAGCGGGTCTCGAACATGAAGGCCAGACCGTCGTCGATCTTCTGCGGGCGCAGCTCCGCGGCGCTCGCCCGGTCGAACGTCTCCCGGTCGGGGCCGTGCGCCGACATCATGTTGTGCAGCGAGCCCCCACCCGGCACGAAGCCCTCCGCCTTCGCGTCGTACGCGCCCTCGATCAGGCCCATGTACTCGCTCATCACGTTCCGGTGGAAGTACGGCGGCCGGAAGGTGTCCTCACCCACCAGCCAGCGGGGCGCGAAGACCACGAAGTCCACCCCGGCCAGCCCCGGGGTGTCGCTCGGAGACGTCAGCACCGTGAAGATCGACGGGTCGGGATGGTCGTACGAGATGGTGCCCATCACATTGAAACGGCGCAGGTCGTAGGCGTAGGGCACATGGTTGCCGTGCCAGGCGACGACATCGAGCGGGGAGTGGTCGTACGTGGCCGACCACAGGTTGCCGCAGAACTTGTTCACCACCTCCACCGGCCCCTCGACGTCCTCGTACGCGGCGACGGGCGCCCGGAAGTCCCGGGCGTTGGCCAGCCCGTTGGCGCCGATCGGGCCGAGGTCGGGGAGCCGGAACGCCGCCCCGTAGTTCTCGCACACATAACCGCGGGCAGAGTCCTCAAGGAGGTCCACACGGAACCGCACCCCACGAGGAATCAACGCGATGTGTCCCGGCTCCACATGCAGCAGTCCGAACTCCGTGCGCAGCAGCAGCCCGCCGCGCTCCGGGACGACCAGCAGCTCACCGTCGGCGTCGCTGAAGACCCGGTCCATCGAGGCGGTGGCGTGGTACAGGTGCACGGCCATGCCGGCGCGCTGGGTGACGTCGCCGTTGCCGCCCAGGGTCCACAGCCCGGCCAGGAAGTCGATGCCCCCGTCCGGCTCCGGCAGCGGGTTCCAGCGCAGCCGGTTGGGGTCGGGCACGGTCTGGGTGAAGGGCGCGGTGCGCAGCGCCCCGTTGCCCGTGCGGGTGAACGCCGGGTGGGCGGCCGACGGGCGGATCCGGTACAGCCAGGAGCGGCGGTTCTCCGCGCGGGGCTCGGTGAACGCCGTACCGCTCAACTGCTCCGCGTACAGCCCGAGCGGCGCGCGCTGCGGCGCGTTGCGGCCCTCGGGCAGGGCGCCCGGGACCGCCTCGGAGCTGTGCTCGTTGCCGAAACCGGAGAGGTGTTCCAGCCGCTCGGCGATCTTGCGCGCGTCCCCGCTCATGCCCGGTGCTCCCTTGCGATCGGATTCCTATGCAACACCGTAGGATTGCGATTTCCGCGGCGCAAGAGGAAGACGCGATCTCCGTCCCCCCTCCGTCCTCCTCCTCTCGACGGAGGACACGGAACCCGACTTCAGGGGGATCCGCGAGGTCGTACCCGTGTTCTACGCTCCCGGGCATGTCGTGGACGCGGAGCCTGATCACCGCGCTCGCGGTCTGTGTCGCACTCCTGGCCGGATCCGCGGGCTGCGGTCCGAGCGATGTCCGGGGGCAGGACGGGAAGCCGTCCTCGCCGGCCGGTGAACTCCTGGACGAGCGGGACGAGGAGGGCCGCCCCTACCGCGAGGTGGCCGCGGAGGACGCGCCCGCCGTCGGTGTCGAGGTCACCCCCGACACCGACGGCGGCTGGGACGTACGGCTGACCGTGCGCAACTTCCGCTTCTCCCCGGACGGCGCCGGCGGGCGCGCGGTCGCCGGCCGCGGACTGGCGCACCTGGAGCTGAACGGCCGCCGCGTCGCCCTGCTGCGCACCCCCGAGTACCACCTCCCCGGCGACTCCGTCCCGCGCGGCACGCACCACGTCACCGCCCGCCTGTACGCCGACGACGGCTCGGTGTGGGCCGTGGACGGCGAGCCCGTGGAGAGCACGGCCGACATCACCGTGTCGGACCGGGAACCGAGCCCCGCCCCGAGCGCCGCGCCGAGCGCCGCGCCGATGGGCTCGGCACCCCCGAAGCCGGCGCGCGGAACGGACGGGCGGGGTCCCGGCGGAGGGCGAGGTTCCCCGGGCGGGGACGAGCGGGCATGATGAGGCCCGTGCCCCACGCGACATCGCTCCGCCGAGCGCCGGTGCAGCGGCGCAGCACCGAACGGCTGGCCAGGATCCTCGACGCCTGCGCCGAACTCCTCGACGAGGCCGGCTACGACGACCTCAGCACCCGCGCGGTCGCGGAGCGCGCCGGCGTGCCCATCGGCTCGGTCTACCGCTTCTTCGGCAACAAGCGCCAGATGGCCGACGCGCTGGCCCAGCGCAACCTGGAGCGCTTCACGGAACGGGTCGCCGAACGCGTCGAGGTCACCGGTGACCGGGGCTGGCGGCACGCCATGGACGTCGTGCTCGACGAGTACCTCGACATGAAGCGCACCGCCCCCGGTTTCTCCCTCGTCGACTTCGGCAACCAGATACCCGTCGGCACCCGCCGCGCCGAACCCAACCACCGCGTCGCCGACCGCCTCACCGACCTGCTCTCCGGCTACCTCGGCCGCGCGGTCGACGACGACCTGCGCCGCGCCTTCCTCGTCGCCGTCGAGACCGCCGACGCCCTCGTCCACCTGGCGTTCCGGATGGCGCCCGAGGGGGACGAGAAGGTCATCGGCGAACTGCGCGAGATGCTGCGGGCGTATCTGGCCCGGACGCTGGACTGAACGGCCGTACCGCAGAGCCTCCGGGCAACCCCTCCCCTCCATGCCTACCGGTCGGTATGCTCGGCCCGTCCGCGCGTCACCGCAGCCGCCGCACCCGGGAGGTCCCGTGTCCCGCACCGCCCTTCGTATCTGCCCCCTGTGTGAGGCCACCTGCGGCCTGACGCTCACCATCGACGACGGCCGCGTCACCGGCGCCCGCGGCGACCGTGACGACGTGTTCAGCAAGGGCTTCATCTGCCCCAAGGGCGCCGTCTTCGGAGCCGTCGACTCCGACCCCGACCGGCTGCGCGCCCCGCTCGTCCGCGTCGACGGGGAACTGCGCGAGGCCACCTGGGCGGAGGCGTTCGACGCCGTGGCCGCCGGGATACGGCCCGTCGTCGAACGGCACGGACCGCACGCCGTCGGCATCGTCCTGGGCAACCCCAACGTCCACACCATGGCCGGCGCCCTCTACCCGCCCGTGCTCATCGCCGGGCTCGGCACCCGGAGCCTGTTCACCGCCTCCACGGTCGACCAGATGCCCAAGCACGTCTCCAGCGGACTGCTCTTCGGCGACGCCAACGCCATTCCCGTACCCGACCTCGACCGCACCGACCACCTGCTGCTGATCGGCGCCAACCCCCTGGAGTCCAACGGCAGTCTGTGCACCGCCCCCGACTTCCCCGGCCGGCTCAAGGCGCTCAGGGCCCGCGGCGGCACCCTCACCGTCATCGACCCGCGCCGCACCCGCACCGCCCGCCTCGCCGACCGGCACCTCGCCGTCCGCCCCGGCACCGACGCACTGCTGCTCGCGGCGCTGGCGCACGTCCTGTTCGACGAGGGCCTCGTCGACCTGGGGGAGCGGGCACCGCACATCACGGGCCTGGACGACCTCGCCGCGGCGCTGCGCGACTTCACCCCCGAAGCCGTGGCCCCCGCCTGCGACGTCGACGCCGCCACCCTCCGCGCCCTCGCCCGGGAACTCGCCGCCGCCCCCACCGCCGCCGTCTACGGCCGCATCGGGAGCTGCACCGTCCCGCACGGCACCCTCGCCAGCTGGCTCGTCGACGTCCTCAACATCCTCACCGGCAACCTCGACCGGCCCGGCGGCGCCCTCTTCCCGCAGGCCGCCACCGACAGGACCCCGCGCCCCGCAGGACCCGGCCGCGGCTTCGCCCTCGGCCGCTGGCACTCCCGGGTGAGCCGGCACCCCGAGGCCAAGGGCGAACTCCCGCTGTCCGCCCTCGCCGAGGAGATCGACACCCCCACCGACGAGGGCGAGCCGATCCGCGCCCTCGTCGCCGTCGCCGCCAACCCGGTGCTCTCCGCCCCGGACGGCGACCGGCTCGACAAGGCGCTCGGCTCGCTCGACTTCATGGTGAGCGTCGACCCGTACCTCAACGAGACCTCACGCCACGCCGACGTCGTCCTGCCGCCGCCCCCGCCCGCGCAGAGCCCGCACCACGACTTCGCCTTCAACACCCTCGCCGTACGCAACCAGGTCCGCTACACCCGCCCGGCCGTCCCCCTGGAGCCCGGCCGCATGGCCGAGACCGAGATCCTGGCCCGGCTGATCCTCGCCGCGACCGGCATGCACGGCGCCGACCCCACCGCCGTCGACGCCATGGTGATCGACCAGACCCTCTCCAGGGCGGTCCGGGAGCCGCACTCCCCGGTCCACGGCCGCGACCCGAAGGCACTCGCCGCCCTGCTCACCGGCGCCGACGGCCCCGAACGGCGCCTCGACACGATGCTGCGCCTCGGCCCGTACGGCGACGGCTTCGGCGCCGACCCCGACGGTCTCACCCTGGAGAAACTGCTCGCCCACCCGCACGGCATCGACCTCGGCCCCCTGCGCCCGCGGCTGCCCCAGCCGCTGAAGACCCGCAGTGGCACGGTGGAGCTGCTGCCGGAACCGATCGCCGCCGACCTCCCCCGACTGCGCGCCGCCCTCGACGAACGCCCCGTCGGACTCGTCCTCGTCGGCCGCCGCCATCTGCGCTCCAACAACAGCTGGATGCACAACGTGCCCGCCCTCACCGGCGGCTCCAACCGCTGCACCCTGCACCTCCACCCCGAGGACGCCGGACGCCTCGGCGTACGGGACGGACAGCCGGTACGCGTCAAGGGCGCCGGGGGAGAGGTGACCGCCCCCGCCGAGGTCACCGACGCCGTGCGCCCGGGGGTGGTGAGCCTGCCGCACGGCTGGGGACACGACCGGCCCGGCACCCGTACCCGGCACGCCGCCGCCGACCCCGGCGCCAACGTCAACCAGCTCCTCGACGGCAGCCTCCTCGACCCGTTGTCGGGCAACGCCGTCCTCAACGGCGTCCCCGTCGAGGTGGCCCCACTGAGCGCCGCCGTGACCGAAACGTTCGGCGCTCTGACCTGAGCAAAGCTGTGACCTGGGGTTTTGCGCTTATTGCTCGCAGGCCAACATCTTGTTAACGCCGCTTTACGGAACCTAACGTCGACGCACCGCCGGCCCTGGTGGGATGTTCAAGGGCGAACGTTAGGTATCCACTCATGCTGACCATCCTCGGCTTCGCCATGATCGCGACCTTCCTGGTCCTGATCATGATGAAGAAGATGTCGCCGATCGCGGCGCTCGTGCTGATCCCCGCGCTGTTCTGTGTGTTCGTCGGCAAGGGCGCCCACCTCGGTGACTACGTCATCGACGGCGTGTCCAGCCTCGCGCCCACCGCGGCGATGCTCATGTTCGCGATCGTCTACTTCGGTGTGATGATCGACGTCGGACTCTTCGACCCGATCGTCCGCGGCATCCTCCGGTTCTGCAAGGCGGACCCGATGCGGATCGTCGTCGGCACCGCGCTGCTCGCCGCGATCGTGTCGCTGGACGGCGACGGCTCCACCACCTTCATGATCACCGTCTCGGCGATGTATCCGCTGTACAAGCGCCTGAAGATGAGCCTGGTCGTGATGACCGGTGTCGCCGCCATGGCCAACGGCGTGATGAACACCCTCCCCTGGGGAGGCCCCACGGCCCGCGCGGCGACCGCGCTCAAGCTCGACGCCAGCGACATCTTCGTCCCGATGATCCCGGCCCTGCTGGTCGGCCTGCTGGGCGTCGTCGTCCTCGCCTACGTGCTCGGTCTGCGCGAGCGCAGGCGGCTGGGCGTGCTGACGCTGGACGAGGCGCTGGTGAAGGAGGAGGCCGAGGAGAACGAGACGGTCCTCGTCGGCGCGGGCGGCGGCACCGGTACCGCTTCGGGGAAGCGCACCGGCGGCTCCGGCTCCGGCTCCGGCACGGACGCCGACGGTGACGCCGA
This sequence comes from Streptomyces sp. NPDC051740, assembly GCF_044453165.1. Lineage (NCBI taxonomy): Bacteria > Bacillati > Actinomycetota > Actinomycetes > Kitasatosporales > Streptomycetaceae > Streptomyces > Streptomyces sp. NPDC051740. The sequence goes on from NZ_JBITCL010000023.1 coordinate 88,335, forward strand.
GGACGACGACTTCCGGGGCCTCGACCCGAACCGCCCCACCCTGCGCCCCAAGCTCTACTGGTTCAACGCGCTGCTCACGGTCGGCCTGCTCACCGCCATGATCATGGAGCTGCTGCCGATCCCGGTGCTGTTCCTGCTCGGCGCCGCCCTCGCGCTCTCCGTCAACTTCCCGCACATCCCCGACCAGAAGGCCCGGCTCGCGGCCCACGCCGACAACGTCCTCAACGTCTCCGGCATGGTCTTCGCCGCCGCCGTCTTCACCGGCGTCCTCCAGGGCACCGGCATGGTCGACCACATGGCCGAGTGGATGGTGGACGTCATCCCCGAGGGCATGGGCCCGCACATGGCCCTCGTCACCGGCCTGCTGAGCCTTCCGCTCACCTACTTCATGTCCAACGACGGCTTCTACTTCGGTGTCCTGCCCGTCCTCGCCGAAGCCGGCGCCGCGCACGGCGTCTCCCCGCTGGAGATGGCCCGCGCCTCCCTCGTCGGCCAGCCGCTGCACATGTCCAGCCCGCTCGTCCCCGCCGTGTACGTCCTGGTCGGCATGGCCAGGGTCGAGTTCGGCGACCACACCCGGTTCGTGGTGAAGTGGGCGGCCATGATCTGCCTGCTGATCCTCGCGGCCGGAATCCTGTTCGGCATCATCTGAGCCGGACACCCGGACCACTGTCAGGAAGGACCCGATCATGGCGCCCGGTGGGAACCGCGGCTGGCTGCTCCGCCTCGTCATCGCCTTCGGCTTCGCGCAGGGGGCGGTGTCGATGGCCCGGCCCGCCGTCTCCTACCGGGCGCTCGCGCTGGGCGCGGACGAGCGGGCGATCGGTGTGATCGCGGGCGTGTACGCGCTGCTGCCGCTGTTCGCCGCCGTACCGCTCGGCCGGCGTACCGACCACGGCCGCTGCGCGCCCCTGCTGCCGGTCGGCGTGGTCCTGGTATCCGGCGGCTGCGCGCTGAGCGGCCTCGCCGGCTCGCTGTGGACGATGGCCCTGTGGAGCGGGGTGATGGGCCTCGGCCACCTCTGCTTCGTCATCGGCGCGCAGTCCCTCGTCGCCCGTCAGTCCGCACCGCACGAACAGGACCGCAACTTCGGTCACTTCACCATCGGCGCCTCGCTCGGCCAGCTGGTCGGTCCCATCGCGGCGGGCGCGCTGATCGGCGCGGACATGGCCCGGACCAGCGCGCTCGCCCTGCTGGTGGCGGGGGCGGGCGGCGCCGTCGCGCTCACCTCGCTGTGGCGCATAGAGCGGCCCGGGGCCTTGAAGTCCCGTGAGGAACAGGGCGCACGGGTGCCGGTACGGGGCATCCTGCGCGCCCGTGGCGTACCGGCGGGCATCCTCATCAGCCTGGCCGTGCTGTCCGCGACCGACATCCTCACCGCCTACCTCCCGGTGGTCGGCGAGCACCGGGGCATCGACCCGGCCGTCATCGGCCTGCTGCTCAGCCTCCGCGCGGCGGCCACGATCGCCTGCCGGCTGGTCCTCACCCCGCTGCTGCGGCTGCTCGGCCGTACGGTGCTGCTGACGGTGACCTGTCTGCTGGCGGGGGTGCTGTGCGCGGGGGTGGCGCTGCCGGTGCCGGTCTGGGGGCTGGCGCTGATTCTGGCCGTCCTCGGCTTCTGCCTGGGTGTCGGGCAGCCGTTGTCCATGACCACGGTCGTCCAGGCCGCCCCTGCCGAGGCCCGCTCCACCGCCCTCGCCCTGCGCCTGACCGGCAACCGTCTGGGGCAGGTCGCCGCGCCCGCGGCGGCGGGACTGATCGCGGGGGTCGCGGGGGTGGCGGCGCCGTTCGTGATGCTGGGTGCGCTGCTGTTCCTGGCCTCGGGGGTCGCCCTGCGGACTCCGGCCCGGCCGGGGGAGGGGGCCGGCGCTCGGAGAGAGCCGCGGGAGGGGGCGGGAGCGAGGGCGCGTCGGCGGGTGAAGTGAGCGGCGCGGGTGCGGGTGCTGGAGCTGGGCGGGGGTGGGTCACGCTGCCCGGCGTCGGCGGGGTGCCGCCGTGCCCACCCGTGCCGCTGGGGGTGCCTCCCAGGCCTTCAAGGCACTGGGGGAGGCACGACTGCCCGCAGTTGGCGTGCATCACGCTGCCCGGCGTCGGCGGGGTGCCGCCGTGCCCACCCGTGCCGCTGGGGGTGCCTCCCAGGCCTTCAAGGCACTGGGGGAGGCACGACTGCCCGCAGTCGACGGGCCCCGTGCGGTGCGGCCGCCCGTAGGTGACGCGGTGGTGTGTTCGTGGTGGCAGGATGGCGTGATCGCGCATGAAGTGCGGGCCGTACCGCGGGAGTCGGGTCGTGCCTACGAGGGGGACCGCATGCTCCTGATCGTCCTGTCCGGTGTTCTCGTCCTCGCCGTCGGAGGATGCGTCTGCGTCGTCCGGGCGGCACGGGGCGGTCCGCGCTGGGGGCGCGGAGTGGCGAAGGCGACCCTGGTGGCGGGTGAGCCGGCCCGGCCGAGCCGTTCGAACGGCCGCTCGGGAAGCGGCGACGACGGGGGCGGCGGGGACGACCGACGGGGAACACCGGCCACCCCGTCGGATGACGGGGGACACCGGTCGCCCCGTCGAATCCGGACGTCCGCTTTCTCACCTGGTGGACCGGAGCGCCCTGATCTCGCCCGGCGTCTTCCCCCGGCCGCTACTTTCCGTTAGCTTCCGTGACCCACACGTCCCGTGCGACCCGTGCGGGGCGTTCCGAACGCGGAGCACCAGCGCCCAGATCCGCCCCCGGGGGCACCCTCATGACACGCGCCATCTCCCTGCACGACGTGAGCAAGGCATACACGCGAGACGTCCGCGTGGTGGACCGGCTGTCGCTGGACATCGCGCCCGGTGAGTTCCTCGTCCTGCTCGGCCCCTCCGGCTGCGGCAAGTCCACCGTGCTCCGGATGATCGCCGGACTGGAGGAGATCGACGAGGGACGGCTGTTCCTCGACGGCGAGTACGGCAACGAGCTGCCCCCCTCCGACCGGGACATGGCGATGGTGTTCCAGAACTTCGCCCTGTACCCGAGCATGACCAGCCGCGACAACATCGGCTTCCCGCTCCGCATCGAGTCCCCGGGCGCCGACCCGGCCCCGCGCGTGGACGCCACCGCCCGCATGCTCGGCATCGAGGACCTCCTCGACCGTTTCCCCGCCCAGCTCTCCGGCGGTGAACGCCAGCGCGTCGCCATGGGCCGGGCCATCGCCCGCCACCCCTCCGCCTTCCTGATGGACGAGCCGCTGTCCAACCTCGACGCCAAGCTCCGCAACCGGCTGCGCGCCGAGATCTCCCAGCTCACCCGGGAGCTGGGCGTCACCACCGTCTACGTCACCCACGACCAGTCCGAGGCCATGTCGCTCGGCGACCGCGTCGCCGTACTGCGCGGCGGCGTCCTCCAGCAGGTCGGCACCCCGCGCACCGTGTACTCCCTGCCGAGCAACGTCTTCGTCGCCGCGTTCATCGGCACCCCGCGCATCAACCTGCTGCGCGGCCTGGTGCGCGCCCCGCTCGACGGGGCGATGACCATCAGTCTCGGCAAGCAGTTCCTGCGACTGCCCGAACCGCTCTCCCTGGACCACCAGCTGCTGCGGGTGCAGCAGGGCCGCGAGGTCATCGTGGGCCTGCGCTCGGAGGCCGTACGGATCGCCAAGCCGTCCGCCGCGCGGACCGGCGAGGTGGCGCTCACCGGCCTGGTGGAGCACCTGGAGTTCCAGGGGCACGAGGTCCTCGTGCACTTCGACACCGGCTCCCGCCCCGCCGTCGTCCCCGACCTCGAGGCCCCGCGCCCGCGGCCCGAGCGCCCGGCCCGGCGCCGCCGCCGCGAGGGCACGGTCCTGCACCGGCTGCGGGAACGGGCCGGGGCGCTGCGCGCCGGCCCCGTGGCGACGCTCGAACGTTCCGGACCGCCGGCCCCGGCCTCCGCCGAGCCCCGCGTCCCCGGCGACCTCATCGTCCGCACCACCCCCGACATCCGCCTCCGGCACGGCATGCAGGTACCGCTCCTGGTCGACCTCGCCCACCTCTTCGTCTTCGACCAGCAGGGCGAGCGGATCTGCCCGAACCCGGCGCGGTTGCCGGACCTGGAGGAGTGACACGGTCGTACGGAGACCTCTGGCGCGGGAAAACTAACACCGCTAGTTTAGGACCTCGACGAACTGAGCGGTCGGACACCGACGCCCCGCCCCGGAGGAAGCGCGATGAAGGCATACGACGGCATGTACATCGACGGCGCCTGGCGCCCCGCCGCCGGCCCGGACGTGATCGAAGTGGTGAACCCGGCCGACGAACAGGTGATCGCCACCGTCCCCGCGGGCACCGTGGAGGACGTCGACGCCGCCGTGCGCGCCGCCCGCGCCGCCCTCCCCGCCTGGGCCGCCACCCCGCCCGCCGAGCGCGCCGCCCGCCTGGCCGCGCTCCGGGACGTGCTCGTGGCCCGGCAGGACGAGATCGCCGAGACGGTGACCGCCGAACTCGGCTCGCCCCTCAAGCTCTCGCAGGCGGTCCACGCGGGCGTGCCGATCGCCGTGACCGGCTCGTACGCCGAGCTGGCGGCGACGTACGCCTTCGAGGAGAGGACGGGCAACTCGACGGTCCTCCACGAGCCCGTCGGCGTGGTCGGCGCGATCACCCCCTGGAACTACCCGCTCCACCAGATCGTCGCCAAGACCGCCCCCGCCCTCGCGGCCGGCTGCACCGTCGTCGTCAAGCCCGCCGAGGACACCCCGCTGGTCGCCCGGCTGTTCGCGGAGGCCGTGCACGAGGCCGGGATCCCGGCGGGCGTGTTCAACCTCGTCACCGGGCTCGGCCCGGTGGCCGGGCAGGCCCTCGCCGAGCACCCCGGCGTCGACCTGGTCTCCTTCACCGGCTCCACCGCCGTCGGCCGCCGCATCGGCGCGATCGCGACCGGCATGGTGAAGAAGGTCGCCCTCGAACTCGGCGGCAAGTCCGCCAACGTCATCCTGCCCGGCGCCGACCTGGCCCGAGCGGTCAACGTCGGCGTCGCCAACGTCATGTCCAACTCCGGCCAGACCTGCAGCGCCTGGACCCGCATGCTGGTCCACCACGACCATTACGACGAGGCCGTGGAACTCGCCGCGGCCGCCGCCGCGAAGTACGGCGACCGCATCGGCCCGCTCGTCAACGCCGCGCAGCGGGACCGCGTACGCGGTTACATCGAGAAGGGCGTCGCCGAGGGCGCCCGGCTGGTCGCGGGCGGCCCCGACTCCCCGCACGAGAAGGGCTACCACGTCAGCCCCACGGTCTTCGCCGACGTCACCCCGGAGATGACCATCGCCCAGGAGGAGATCTTCGGCCCCGTCCTGTCGATCCTGCGCTACACGGACGAGGAGGACGCCCTGCGCATCGCCAACGGCACCGTCTACGGTCTGGCCGGCGCGGTCTGGGCCGGTGACGAGGCGGAAGCGGTGGCCTTCGCCCGCCGCATGGAGACCGGCCAGGTCGACATCAACGGCGGCCGCTTCAACCCTCTCGCCCCCTTCGGCGGTTACAAGCAGTCCGGTGTGGGCCGCGAACTCGGCACGCACGGCCTGACCGAGTACCTCCAGACCAAGTCCCTCCAGTTCTAGGGGAGTCGTATCCGCCATGGCCGTACGTGCCGCCGTTCTGCCCGCCGTCGGTGCCCCGCTGGAGATCACCGGGATCGACCTGCCCGAACCCGGCCCCGGCCGGGTCCGCGTCCGGCTCGCCGCCGCCGGGGTCTGCCACTCCGACCTGTCCCTGTCCGACGGCACCATGCGCCTGCCGGTCCCGGCCGTCCTCGGCCACGAGGGCGCCGGCACGGTCGTCGCCGTCGGCGAGGGCGTCACCCATGTCGTGCCCGGTGACGGCGTGGTCCTCAACTGGGCGCCGTCCTGCGGCTCCTGTCCGGCCTGCGCGCGCGGCGAGGTCTGGCTGTGCGCGGGCGCCCTGGCCGGCGCCGCCGAGGTGCACGCCCGCCGCGCCGACGACGGCACCGACCTGCATCCGGGGCTGAACGTCGCCGCGTTCGCCGAGGAGACGGTGGTGCCGGCCTCCTGCGTGCTGCCCGCCCCGGACGGCGTCCCGCTCACCGACGCCGCCCTGCTGGGCTGCGCGGTGCTCACCGGTTACGGCGCCGTCCATCACTCCGCCCAGGTGCGGCCGGGGGAGACGGTCGCGGTGTTCGGCGTCGGGGGAGTGGGCCTCGCCGCGCTCCAGTCGGCCCGGATCGCGGGCGCGTCCACGATCGTCGCGGTCGACGTCTCCCCTCGGAAGGAGGAGCTCGCCCGGTCCGCGGGCGCCACCGACTACCTCGTCGCCTCCGACACCACCGCCCGGCAGATCCGCGCCCTCACCGGCAAGGAGGGCGTGGACGCGGCCGTCGAGTGCGTCGGCCGCGCGACCACCATCCGCACGGCCTGGGAATCCACCCGGCGCGGCGGACGCACCACGGTCGTCGGCATCGGCGGCAAGGACCAGCAGGTCACCTTCAACGCCCTGGAGATCTTCCACTGGGGCCGCACCCTCTCCGGCTGCGTCTACGGCAACTCCGACCCCGCCCGCGACCTCCCGGTCCTCGCCGAACACGTCCGAGCCGGCCGCCTCGACCTGAACGCCCTGGTCACCGAACACATCTCCCTGGACGGCATCCCGGCCGCCTTCGACAACATGCTGGCCGGCAAGGGCGGACGGGCGCTGGTGGTCTTCTAGTCTCCAGCCCTTCCACGCCGAATCCCGGACGGAGGCCCGCCGGTCAGCGGAGGGCCTCCGCGTCGATCCCCAGCAGCTCGGACAGCGCGCGTTCGCCCGTCTCCGTCACCTTCACCGCCCGCTCGGAGCCGATGCGCACGCACCACCCCGTCTCCAGGGCGTGCCGGCACAGGGCGGCGCCCGCCACTCCGGCGAGATGGGGGCGGCGTTCCGTCCAGTCCAGGCAGGCGCGGGCCAGCGGGCGCCGCCCGCGGCGGCCGAGGTCGATGCCCGCCGCACCGAACCAGCGCAGTCCCGCGTCGGTGAGCGCGAACCCGGTCTCCTGGAGCAGCAGTCCCCGCGCGGTGAAGGCGTCCGTGACGGCGATGCCGAGCCGCCCGGCGAGATGGTCGTAGCAGGTGCGTCCGCGGGCCATGGCCGACCCGGCGCCCGCCTGCCGCAGCGTGCGCGGGCGTTCGGCGGCCCCCGGAGTCACCTGCGCGGCCAGGTCCTCCACCAGCTGCGCGGCCCGCGCGTCGGCCAGCCGTACGTACCGGTGCCGCCCCTGCCGTTCCTCGGCCAGCAGCCCGCCCGCGACCAGTTTGCCCAGGTGCTCGCTCAGCGTGGACGCGGCGACCCCGGCGTGCCGGGCCAGCTCGCCCGCCGTCCAGGCCCGCCCGTCCAGCAGCGCCAGCAGACACGCGGCCCGCGTCTCGTCGGCGGCCAGCGCGGCGAGCCGCGCGAGACCGGCCGCCCGGGGGTCCTTGGAGGTCATGCCCCCCAGCATGAGGCACGGATCCTTCGGCCCTCACCGAAGCGTCCGCGCCCTGAAGGGAGACGGGACCGTGCCGACATGCGGCTACTGCCTGCGTGGGCACGACCGGCAACGACAGCGCCCCGAAGGGGCGCGGGACCGTGCCTTCACGCGGCTACCGCCGCGCGGGCGCGACCGGCCACGGCGGCGCCGCGGACGATCGACGGCACATCACCGCACCCCCAGCGGAGCGCTCAGGCGCCGGCCCGCACCTGCTCGTACTGCAGCGCCAGCCCGTCCAGCAGCGCCGTCAGCCCCGCCTCGAAGGCCCGTTCGTCGATCTTCTCCTGCTGCTCGGCGAGGAGATGGGCCTGCCCGAGGTGGGGGTAGTCGGCGGGGTCGTAGGCACTGGCGTCGTCCACGAAGCCGCCCGCGAACGAGCCGAGCGCGGAGCCCATGATGAAGTACCGCATCAGCGCGCCGATGGAGGTGGCCTGCGCGGGCGGCCAGCCGGCCTCGACCATCGCGCCGTAGACCGCGTCGGCCAGCCGCAGCGCCGCCGGACGGCGGCCGGGACCGCGGGCCAGGACCGGGACGATGTTCGGGTGGTCGCGCAGCGCGGCCCGGTAGGAGACCGCCCAGTCGTGCAGCGCGGTCCGCCACTCCCGGCCGTCCTCGAACATCGACAGGTCGACCAGCGCGCTCACCGAGTCGGCGACCGCCTCCAGGATCTCGTCCTTGGTGCGGAAGTGGTTGTAGAGCGAGGGCCCGCTCACCCCCAGCTCCGCGGCGAGCCGGCGCGTGGAGACGGCCGCGAGGCCCTCCGCGTCCACCAGCGCACGGGCCGTACCGACGATCCGGTCGGTGCTCAGCAGGGGCTTGCGCGGTCGGGCCATGGCGCACATAGTAGGGCTGCGCCTGGAAACTAGCAGTGCTAATTTAAATGTGTACGTTTCACATGGATCTCACATGGGGTGACTCGGTATGAACCTGGAGCTCAGCGAGGAGCAGGAGGCCGTCCGCCGGCTCGCCCGGGACTTCGTGGAGCGCGAGGTCGTGCCCCACGCCACCGCCTGGGACCGCGCCGAGGAGGTCGACCGCGGCATCGTGAAGAAGCTCGGCGAGGTCGGTTTCCTCGGGCTGACCATCGACGAGGAGTACGGCGGCAGCGGCGGCGACCATCTCGCGTACTGCCTGGTCACCGAGGAACTGGGCCGCGGCGACTCCTCCGTGCGCGGCATCGTCTCCGTCTCCCTCGGCCTGGTCGCCAAGACGATCGCCGCCTGGGGGAGCGAGGAGCAGAAGCGCGCCTGGCTTCCGGGGCTCACCTCCGGGAAGTACGTCGGCTGCTTCGGCCTCACCGAGCCCGGCACGGGGTCGGACGCGGGCAACCTCGCCACCCGCGCGGTGCGCGACGGCGACTCCTACGTCCTCGACGGCACCAAGATGTTCATCACCAACGGCACCTGGGCCGACGTCGTCCTGCTCTTCGCCCGCTCCACCGACGCCCCCGGCCACAAGGGGGTCTCCGCCTTCCTCGTGCCCACCGGCACCCCCGGCCTGACCCGCCGCGCCGTCCACGGCAAGCTCGGCCTGCGCGGCCAGGCCACCGCCGAACTGGTCCTGGAGGATGTCCGCGTCCCCGCCTCCGCGATGCTCGCGCCGGAGGGCAAGGGCTTCTCGGTCGCCATGTCCGCCCTCGCCAAGGGGCGGATGTCGGTCGCGGCCGGCTGCGTCGGCATAGCCCAGGCCGCACTGGACGCGGCCGTGAAGTACGCGGGGGAGCGGGAGCAGTTCGGGAAGGCCATCGCCCGTCACCAGCTCGTCCAGGAGCTGATCAGCGACATCGCCGTGGACGTCGACGCGGCCCGGCTGCTCACCTGGCGGGTCGCCGACCTGATCGACCGGGGGAAGCCCTTCGCCGTCGAGTCCTCCAAGGCCAAGCTCTTCGCCTCGGAGGCCGCCGTCCGCGCCGCCAACAACGCCCTGCAGGTCTTCGGCGGCTACGGCTACATCGACGAGTACCCGGCCGGCAAACTCCTGCGCGACGCCCGTGTGATGACCCTCTACGAGGGCACCAGCCAGATCCAGAAACTGGTCATCGGCCGCGCCCTGACCGGGGTTTCGGCGTTCTGAGTACGTGCCTGAGTAGCTGAGCGGATGTGGCCGCGGCCACATCCGCCGATCCTTTTCCCCATGAGCGACACACCGGTCAAGCAGCAGAGCACGGCCGCCTTCTACGGTCAGGCCGTCGCGTCCTTCGGAGTGGCCATGGGCGCCACCGCGGTCGGTATCTTCAACCTCGAGGCCGACGCCTGGGTCCGCGCCTTCCTGGGCATCGCGGTCCTGTACCTCGTCACCTCCGCCTTCACCCTGGCCAAGGTCATCCGCGACCGTCAGGAGGCCGGGCAGATCGTCAACCGGGTCGACCAGGCCCGCCTGGAGAAGATGCTCTCCGAGTACGACCCGCTGCAGAAGCTGTGACGACGGGCGCGCTAAGCGAGCGCTCACCCTTGCCGGTATGGTGTTACCCCTGCCAGCGAATGAGGTGAGCGATGAGTACGGCGGAGGAGCCGGCCGGCGCCGAGGCGCAACCGTGGGGTGAGGTCACGCCCGACGCGGCCCGACGATTGCTGCTCGCCGCCGTGGAGGCGTTCGCGGAGCGCGGCTACCACGCCACGACGACCCGCGACATCGCGGGCCGCGCCGGGATGAGCCCGGCCGCGCTCTACATCCACTACAAGACCAAGGAAGAGCTGCTCCACCGCATCAGCAGGATCGGCCACCAGAAGGCTGTCGAGATCCTGCGCACGGCGGCCCGCGCCGAGGGCGGCCCCGGCGAGCGGCTCGCCGAAGCGGTCAGCTCCTTCGTCCGCTGGCACGCGGGCGGCCGGACCACCGCCAGGGTCGTGCAGTACGAACTCGACTCGCTCGGCCCCGACGCCCGCGCCGAGATCCTCGGACTGCGCCGGCAGGTCGACGCCGAGGTGCGCGGGATCATCGAGGAGGGTGTGCGTTCCGGCGAGTTCGACGTCATCGACGTACAGGGCACCACGCTCGCCGTGCTCTCCCTCTGCATCGACGTGGCCCGCTGGTTCAACGTGGACGGCCCCCGCACCCCCGAGGAGGTCGGCGCGCTCTACGCCGACCTCGTGCTCAGGATGGTCGGGGCCCGGGGAGCCGGCCCCGCTCAGAGGTAGTAGCGGGCCACCGACTCGGCGACGCACACCGGCTTGTCCCCGCCCTCGCGCTCCACGGTGAACGCCGTGGCCACCTGGACGCCGCCCGGCACCTCGTCGACGGCGGTGATCGTCGCGGTGGCGCGCACCCGCGAGCCGACCGGGACCGGGGCGGGGAAGCGCACCTTGTTGGTGCCGTAGTTGACGCCCATCCTCACGCCCTCGACGGAGATCAGCTGCGGGCCGAACAGCGGCAGCAGCGACAGCGTCAGATAGCCGTGCGCGATGGTCGTCCCGAACGGCCCCGCCGCGGCCTTCTCCGGGTCGACGTGGATCCACTGGTGGTCCCCGGTGGCCTCGGCGAACAGGTCGATCCGCTTCTGGTCGACCTCCAGCCAGTCGGTGTACCCCAGCTGCTCGCCCACCGCCGCCTTCAGGTCGTCGACGGACGTGAAGATCCTCGGCTCTGCCATGTCCCGGCCTCTCGCGTCACGTAGTCGCAGCGCATCGGTGTGCGCATGCCTAAGCAACTGCTTAGCATGGTGTGCCGGGCGGTCCCTGTCAACGACAGCCGGCCGCCGGACGGGTGGGTAGGGTTCGGGGGGTGCCCCAGATACCCGAGAAGATCCACGAACTCACGGTCGGCCAGCTCTCCGCCCGCAGCGGCGCCGCCGTCTCGGCCCTGCACTTCTACGAGGCGAAGGGCCTGATCGGCAGCCGTCGCACCTCGGGCAACCAGCGTCGCTACAGCCGTGACACCCTGCGCCGGGTCGCCTTCATCCGCGCCGCCCAGCGCGTCGGCATCCCGCTCGCCACGATCCGCGAGGCGCTGGCCGAGCTGCCCGAGGAGCGCACGCCCACCCGGGACGACTGGGCGCACCTCTCCGAGGCGTGGCGCTCGGAACTGGACGAACGCATCAAGCAGCTCAACCGCCTGCGCGACCACCTCACGGACTGCATCGGCTGCGGCTGCCTCTCGCTGGAGGGCTGCGTCCTGTCCAACCCGGACGACATCTTCGGCGACCGTCTGACAGGTTCCCGCCTGCTGACGGAGAACAACAGCACGCGCCGTGGCATCCGGCCGAAGGGTGGTTGCTGACCACCTGGGCGGGCGCTTGCCGGCGCTTGCGGGGTGCCTCCCCCACTCTCGGCTTCTCCCCCACTCTCGGCTTCTCCCCCACTCTCGGCTTCGCTCGAGCGGGAGGGACCCCCATGAGCGGGAGGGACCCCCATGAGCGGGAGGGACCCCCATGAGCGGGAGGGACCCCCACCGCCCACCCTCCCCCACTCTCGGCTCCGCTCGAGCGGGGGGACCCCCATCGCCCTGGGGCACCTCCCAGGCCCTTGAGGCACTGGGGGAGGCACGACTGCCCGCAGTTCCGCGTGTGGGGGCGCGGCATCCCCTGCGCACCCCCTCGCTCCCCGCCTCTCAGGCCGAGACCAGCAGCCTCGCCCGCCGGGCGTCCGCCAGGGCCCCGGCGGTGAGCACGGGGCGCGGCACCAGAATCCCGCAGTCCGTACAGACCGGCCCCGTCGACGGCTCGTGGTCCAGGTCGAAGCGCCACATGAGCCGTTCCCCCCGGCACACGGGGCAGACCGTGCCCGGCTCGCGCTCCAGCGCGGCGATCAGCCGCCGCAGCACCTCGGCCAGCGGCTCGCGCGGATGCACCCGCGGATCGTCGCACCAGGCCACACCGAAACCGCCCCAGGTCAGCCGGTGCCAGTCGTCCACACTGCCCGGCCTGCGCAGCCCGTCGTGCTTCTCCTTCCTGCGGCGGTCGGCGAACCCCACCTCGTAGGCCAGCCAGACCGCCCGGGCCTCCTCCAGTTCGTCCAGTGCGGCCACGAGCCGCGCCGGGTCGACGGAGCGGTCCTCGGGATCGAACCCGGCCCGCGCGCACAGATGGTCCCAGGTCGCCCTGTGCCCGTAGGGAGCGAACCGCTCAAGGCACTTGCGCAGCGAATAGCGCCGCAGCGCCAGATCGCACCGCGGATCTCGGACCTGTCTCGCCAGACTCCGGAAACCGGCCATCGTCCTGCACCTCCGTCACACCTGCACCTGTAATCCGGTCACTTCGGCGTCGTCGAAAGGACGTCGCCGAATAGACGTATCGACACGCGAATCGGCTCCATCCTTTTTTCGATGGCCCCCGTCAGCCGGCCGCGGGGACTCACGGGCCAACTCCCGTGATCCCTGCTTCAGTTGTGGTCGTTCACGGGGATACCGGCGGTAACCCGCTCCGTGCCCTCCCCGCGGGGGAGCGGCCACTCCTCGTCAGCCTGAGAACTCCTGGGAGCTTCCACGGGTTCCTGAAGTCCCCGCCGATATGCACGCCCGACGCAAAACGGCGGCGGGCCACCGCCCGCCGCCGTCCCGTACCACCGTTCTCAGCGGTACAGCAGGTACTCCCGCCGCGTCCTCCGGAACCCCGCCAGCTCCTCCTGCCAGCCGGCCACCACCTCGTCCGTGTCCGCGCCCGCGTCGATCATGGTGCGCACGCGCGCGGAGCCCGTGAGCTTGTCGATCCAGTTGTCCGGGCGCCAGGCGAAGCCGCTCCACGACCGCTTGGCGGTGATCAGCAGCCCGATCCCGGTCCGCACCGGATCGAACGCCTCCCGGTCGTGCACGTGCACCTGGACGCCCCCGACGGTCCTCCCCTGGAACTTGGAGAACGTCGGCGCGAAGTACGCCTCGCGGAAGCGCACGCCCGCGAGCCCCAGCGCGTTCGCCCCGGCCGCCCAGCGCCCGTCGATCCCCTCCGCGCCCAGCAGCTCGAACGGCCGGGTGGTCCCGCGCCCCTCCGACAGGTTCGTCCCCTCGAACAGACACGTCCCCGAGTACACCAGCGCCGTCTCGGGCGTCGGCATGTTCGGGCTCGGCGGCACCCACGGCAGTCCGGAGGCGTCGTAGAAGTCCGACCGCCGCCAGCCCGACATCGTCACGGTCTCCAGCGGCACCGGCGCCGTCAGGAACTCCCCGTTGAACAGCAGCGCCAGCTCCGCCACCGTCATCCCGTGCGCCTGCGAGACCGGCTGCCGCCCGACGAACGTCGCGAACTCCTCGTGCAGCACCGGGCCCAGCGCGGCCCGCCCGGTCACCGGGTTCGGCCGGTCCAGTACGACGAACCTCCTCCCCGCGAGCGCGGCGGCCTCCATGCAGTCGAACAGCGTCCAGACGTACGTGTAGAACCGCGCGCCGACGTCCTGGATGTCGAAGACGACCGTGTCCACGCCGGACGCCGTGAAGACGTCGGCGAGCGCCTGACCGCTCTTCAGATACGTGTCGTAGACCGGCAGGCCGGTCGCCGGGTCGTCGTGGCGGCCCTCCGAGCCGCCCGCCTGGGCGGTGCCCCGGAAGCCGTGCTCGGGACCGAAGACGGCGGTCAGGTCCACCCGGTCGTCGGCGTGCATCACGTCGACGATGTGCCGCGCGTCCCGGGTGATGCCCGTCGGGTTGGTGACCACGCCCACGCGCCGGCCGTCGAGCAGCCCGTAGCCGTCCGCGGCGAGCCGTTCGAACCCGGTGCGCAGCCCCCGCCCGCCCCCGCGTCCCGGCCCGGAAGCGGCGGCGGCCGGGGCGGCGGAGACCGCGACCGCGGCCGTGGTGGTGGCGAGCAGGCTCCGTCTGGACAGCTTCATGCGGTGACCTCCGTGATCGTGGCGGGTGTCATGCGCACGCACGCTAGCGCGCCCGACCGTCCCGGGGAACGAACCGGACCGGCCCCGCGCGGAGCACCCCTTCCACCGGGCATACCGACCGGTTAGTCTGACGCCGGTAGCCGCTGGGAGCCGCGTCGAAGGAGACCGATGGTGCAAGCCGTGCAGGGTGCGAAAGTGGTCGTCACGGGAGCCGGGGGCGGCATCGGGGCGGCACTCGCCCGCCGCTTCGCCGCTCAGGGGGCACGGGTCGTCGTCAACGACCTGGACGCCGACCGCGCGAAGGCCGTCGCCGAGGAGACCGGCGGCCTGGCCGTGGTGGGCGACGCCTCCTCGATCGTCGCCGAGGCCCGTGACGCGCTCGGCGGGACGGTCGACGTGTACTGCGCCAACGCGGGCGTCGGCCGCGACGGCGGGGAGCCCGGCGAACCGCTAGACGAGCAGGGCTGGGCGCTCTCCTGGGACGTCAACGTCATGGCGCACGTCCGCGCGGCGCACGCACTGCTCCCCGACTGGCTGGAGCGCGGCAGCGGCCGCTTCGTCTCCACCGTCTCCGCCGCCGGACTGCTCACCATGATCGGCACCGCCCCCTACAGCGTCACCAAGCACGGCGCCTACGCCTTCGCCGAGTGGCTGTCACTGACGTACCGCCACCGCGGCGTGAAGGTCCACGCGATCTGCCCGCAGGGCGTGCGCACCGACATGCTCGACGCCAGCGGCAGCGCGGGCGACCTCGTCCTCAAGCCGACCGCGATCGAACCGGAGGACGTGGCCGACGCCCTCTTCCGGGGCATCGACGAGGACCGCTTCCTGATCCTGCCGCACCCCGAGGTCGCCGAGTACTACCAGGCGCGTGCCGCCGAGCCGGACCGCTGGCTGGCCGGCATGAACCGCCTCCAGCAGCAGTGGGAGGCGAACCGGTGACCGCCTCCCGCTACGCCGCCAAGCCCTGGCTGGCCCTCCTCACCGACGCCCAGCGCGCCCCCCTCGACCCGGCCGGCTCCCTGGTGCACGCCCTGCGCCGCGCGGTGGCCGAGACCCCCGACCGCGCCTTCCTCACCTACTTCGACGGCCGCCTCACCTACCGCGAGGCCGACGAGTTCAGCGACTCCGTCGCCGGCCGGCTCGCCGCACGCGGCCTGGAGCGCGGCGACCGGGTGGCGGTCCTGCTGCAGAACTCCCCGCTCTTCGTCCTCGCCCTGCTGGGCGCCTGGAAGGCGGGCGCGGTCGTCGTGCCCGTCAACCCGATGTACAAGTCGGGCGAGGTGACGCACGTCCTGCGGGACGCCGACGTGGCCGCGCTGATCTGCTCCGACCGGGCCTGGGAGTCGTACTTGCGCGACACGGCCGCCGACTCGCCCGTGCGGATCGTGCTCACCGGCTGCGAACTGGACTTCCAGACCCGCGGCGACACGCGCGTGCTCACCTTCGAGCGGCTCCCGCAGCCCCCGGACGCCGACGACCTCACCACCGTCGCCCGCCAGGGCCACCCGGCCCCCGAGCACCGCGACCCCGACCCCGGCGACACCGCGCTGATCAGCTACACCTCGGGCACCAGCGGCATCCCCAAGGGCGCCACCAACACGCACCGCAACATCATGTACAACGCCGAGCGGCAGCGCACGGGGCTCGGCCTGCCCGAGGCGCCCGTCTACTTCGCCCTCGCGCCCCTGTTCCACATCACCGGGATGGTGTGCCAGCTCGGCGCCTGCCTCAACAGCGCGGGCACCCTCGTCCTGGCTTACCGCTTCGAGTCGGGTGTCGTCCTGGACGCCTTCGCCGAGCACCGGCCGCACTACACCGTCGGCCCGTCCACCGCCTTCATGGCGCTGGCCGCCCACCCCGACGTCAGCCCCGACCACTTCTCCTCCTTCCGGGTGATCTCCTCCGGCGGCGCCCCGCTGCCGCCCGCCCTGGTGGAGAAGTTCCGGGCCGGCTTCGGGCCGTACATCCGCAACGGCTACGGGCTCACCGAGTGCACCGCCCCCTGCGCCTCCGTCCCGCCGCACCTGGAGGCGCCGGTCGACGAGGCCTCCGGCACGCTGGCCGTCGGCGTGCCGGGCCCCGACACCGTCGTACGGATCGTCGACGACCGGGGCGAGGAGGTGTCCTTCGGCGAGCAGGGCGAGATCGTCGTGCGCGGACCGCAGGTCGTGCCCGGCTACTGGCGGCGGCCCGACGCCACCGCCGAGACCTTCCCCGACGGCGAGCTGCGCACCGGCGACATCGGCTTCATGGACCCCGAGGGCTGGCTGTACGTCGTCGACCGCAAGAAGGACATGATCAACGCGTCCGGCTTCAAGGTGTGGCCGCGCGAGGTCGAGGACGTGCTCTACACCCACCCGGCGGTGCGCGAGGCCGCCGTCGTCGGGGTGCCCGACGGATACCGCGGGGAGACCGTCAAGGCCTTCATCAGCCTGCGCCCCGGCGCGGAGGCGGACCCGGCCGCACTCGCCGCGTACTGCAAGGAGAAACTGGCCGCCTACAAGTATCCGCGCCAGGTGGAGATCCTGCCGGACCTGCCGAAGACGGCCAGTGGGAAGATCCTCCGGCGGGAACTGCGTTCCCTGACCCACGACAACTAGCAGCGACACGGAAAGGCGGGTGGCGGCAGTGCCCAGAACGACGGACGGTGACGGGGCTCCTGTGCCGCAGCGGCTCCTGGCCGCCGCCACCCGGCTCTTCGCCGAGCGGGGCTACGACCGCACCTCGGTGCAGGAGATCGTCGAGGCGGCCGGCGTCACCAAGGGGGCGCTCTACCACTACTTCGGCTCCAAGGACGACCTGCTGCACGAGGTGTACGCGCGCGTGCTGCGCCTCCAGCAGGAACGCCTGGACCACTTCGCGGACGCCGACGAGCCGATCGAGAAGCGGCTGCGCGGCGCGGCGGCGGACGTCGTCGTCACCACGATCGAGAACCTCGACGACGCGTCGATCTTCTTCCGCTCCATGCACCACCTCAGCCCGGAGAAGAACAAGCAGGTGCGCGCCGAGCGCCGCCGCTACCACGAACGCTTCCGCGCGCTGATCGAGGAGGGACAGCGCGAGGGCGTCTTCTCCACGGCGACCCCGGCCGACCTGGTGGTCGACTACCACTTCGGCTCCGTGCACCACCTGTCGACCTGGTACCGCCCCGACGGCCCGCTCAGCCCCCAGGAGGTCGCCGACCACCTGGCGGACCTGCTGCTGCGGGCCCTGCGCGCCTGAGAACACCCCCCCCCACGTCCTGTGGCCCGCCGGCAGTACCGGCGGGCCACAGGACGTTCGGGGACTACAGGTACTTCTTCAGCTCCCGGCGTGCCAGAGACCGCTGGTGCACCTCGTCCGGGCCGTCGGCGATCATCAGCGTGCGGGCACCGGCGTACAGCTCGGCCAGCGGGAAGTCCTGGCTGACCCCGCCGGCGCCGTGGAGCTGGATCGCCCGGTCGAGGATGCCGACGACCGTGCGCGGGGTGGCGATCTTGATGGCCTGGATCTCCGTGTGGGCGCCCCGGTTGCCGACGGTGTCCATCATCCAGGCCGTCTTCAGCACCAGCAGCCGCAGCTGCTCGACCGCCACGCGCGCGTCGGCGATCCAGTTCTGCACCACGCCCTGCTGCGCCAGTGCCTTGCCGAACGCGTCCCGCGACACCGCGCGGCGGCACATCAGCTCGATGGCCCGCTCGGCCATGCCGATCAGCCGCATGCAGTGGTGGATCCGGCCGGGACCGAGCCGGGCCTGCGCGATGGCGAAGCCACCGCCTTCCTCACCGATCAGGTTCGACACCGGCACGCGCGCGTGGTCGAAGACCACCTCGGCGTGACCGCCGTGGTAGTGGTCCTCGTAGCCGAACACCCGCATCGCGCGGGTGATGGTGACGCCCGGCGTGTCGCGCGGGACGAGGACCATGGACTGCTGCCGGCGGATGTCCGCCCCGTCCGGGTCGGTCTTGCCCATCACGATGAAGATGTTGCAGTCCGGGTGCATCGCCCCGGAGATGTACCACTTGCGCCCCGTGATGACGTACTCGTCGCCTTCCCGCTCGATGTGCGTGGTGATGTTGGTGGCGTCCGAGGAGGCCACCTCCGGCTCGGTCATCGCGAACGCCGAGCGGATCTCACCGGCCAGCAGCGGCTGGAGCCACTGCTTCTTCTGCGCCTCGTCGCCGAACTGCGCCAGCACCTCCATGTTCCCGGTGTCGGGCGCCGCGCAGTTGGTGACGGTCGGCGCGATCTGCGGGGAGCGGCCCATGATCTCGGCGAGCGGCGCGTACTGGAGGTTGGTGAGCCCGGCACCGTACTCGGAGTCGGGCAGGAAGAGGTTCCACAGCCCCTGCCGGCGGGCCTCGGCCTTCAGCTCCTCCACCACGGGGACGTTCTCCCACGGCGAGTCCAGCCCGGCCCGCTGCTCGTGGGCGACCGCCTCGGCCGGGTAGACGTACTCGTCCATGAAGGCGAGCAACTTGGCGCGCAGCTCCTCGGTGCGCGCGTCGAACGCGAAGTCCATGGTCCGTCAGCCTTCCTGAAGAGTGGTCAGACCGTGCCGGATGAAGACCGGGACCAGATCACCGATGCGGTCGAAGCCGCGCCCGACCGTCTGGCCCAGGGTGTAGCGGTAGTGGATGCCCTCCAGGATCACGGCGAGCTTGAACCAGGCGAACGCCGTGTACCAGGACACCGCGGAGACGTCGCGCCCCGACCGCGCGGCGTACCGCTCGACCAGCTCGGCCGGAGTGGGGTGCCCGGGCGCCTCGGCGGTCGTGGAGACGGGGGAGTCCGGCATGCCCAGCGGCATGCTGTACATCACCAGCAGCCCCAGGTCCGTCAGCGGATCGCCGAGCGTGGACATCTCCCAGTCGAGAACGGCCTTGATCCGGTCATCCTCCCCGATCAGCACGTTGTCGAGGCGGTAGTCGCCGTGCACCACGGCCGGCGCGGGGGAGTCGGGCAGCTCGCGCCCGAGCGCCGCGTGCAGCTCGTCGATCCCGGCCAGCTCCCGGTTGCGGGAGGCGTCCAGCTGCTTGCCCCAGCGCCGCAGCTGCCGGTCCAGGAACCCCTCGGGCCGGCCGAAGTCCGCCAGGCCCACCTCGCCGGGATCGACGGCGTGCAGCTCGACGAGCGTGTCGACCAGGTTCAGCACCGCGTCCCGGGTGCGCTCGGCGCCGAGCGGGGCGAGCTGACCGGCCGTCCGGTACGGAGTGCCCTCGACGAAGTCCATGACGTAGAACGGCGCCCCGAGCACCTCCTCGTCCTCACACAGCAGCACGGTGCGCGGCACCGGCACGGCGGTCGGGTGCAGCGCGCTGATCACCCGGTGCTCGCGCTTCATGTCGTGCGCGGTGGCCAGCACATGGCCGAGCGGGGGACGCCGTACGACCCACTTCGAGCCGCCGTCGGAGACCGCGTACGTGAGGTTCGACCTGCCGCCCTCGATCAGCCGGCCGGTGAGCGGGCCGTTCACCAGGCCGGGCCGCTCCCGTTCGAGCAGGCCGCGCAGCCGGTCGAGATCGAGTCCTGGCGGGTGGTCGGGGCTCATCGTCGCTCCTACGGGCAGGAAACAGTACCCGCCTTATGATGCCGACCGGTCGGTATGTCGTCCAGAGCGGCGGCCGAACGTGATCGGGGCCACGATAGGCGCTCTCCGCGCCGACGGTGCCGTCCGGCCGCCACGCGAATGGCGTACATCGGGCCATTCGGCTTGCACGGCGCGCGCGGACACCGGAGGGTCGGATCCATGAAGGCGATCAGCTACTCACGGTACGGCGGCCCCGAAGTGCTCGGACTCGGGGAGGTCGACGACCCGAGGGTCGGCCCCGACTCGGTACTGGTGCGGGTGCGGGCGGCGGCCGTCAACCCGGTCGACTGGAAGTGCCGCGAGGGCTATCTCGACCCGGTCCTCCAGCCGGTGTTCCCGGTCATCCCCGGCTGGGACGTCTCGGGCGTGGTCGTCCAGCCGGGGCCCGCCGTACCGGAGTTCGCCGTCGGCGACGAGGTCATCGGCTACGTGCGCGAGGACGTCCTCTCGCACGGCACCTTCGCCGAGTACGTGGCCGCCCCGGTGCGGGCCCTCGCGCGCAAGCCGCGCGCCCTGTCCTTCGAGGAGGCGGCCGGAATCCCGCTCGCGGGGCTCACCGCGTACCAGGTGCTGCACCGCGTCCTGGAGGTCAAGCGGGGCGAGACCGTCCTGGTGCACGCCGCGGCCGGCGGCGTCGGGTCCATCGCCGTCCAGCTCGCCGCCCACCTCGGCGCCCGGGTCGTCGGTACGGCGAGCGAGCGCAACCACGACTTCGTACGCGGACTGGGCGGGGAACCGGTGAGCTACGGCGAGGGCCTGGCCGAACGGGTACGGGGACTGGCGCCCGAGGGCGTGGACGCGGTGTTCGACACGGTCGGCGGCGACGCCCTCAAGGCCTCCGCGAACCTGCTGGCCCCCGAGGGCCGCCTGGCCTCGATCACCGACCCGGAGGCGGTGAGCTACGGCGGCCGCTACTGGTTCGTCCGCCCCGACCCCCGGGACCTCCAGCACCTCTCCGACCTGGCGGACCAGGGCACGATCACCATCCACGTCTCGGAAACCTTCCCCCTGGAACGCGCGGCGGACGCCCACCGCCTGAACCAGGAGGGCCGCACCAGGGGCAAGATCGTGGTAACGATGAGCTGAAGCCAGCCCGTCCGGCACCCCTCAGCCCGTCCGGCGTTTGAGGACAAGGGGGTCTGGGGCGCAGCCCCAGGGACGGGAAGGGGCGGCGAGGGCGAAAACCCACAGAGCCCCCCACCTCACCCCACCCCGACAAGCACCGCCCCACACCCGGCCATGGCCACCGCACAGATCACCGCAGCCGCCGCATACGGCGGCACAAGCGCCCCCGGCGCACTCACGGCCGCCAGCCCCCGGATCCGCCGGTGGGCGATCCACAGAAACCCGAACCAGCAGGCGCAGCACAGCGCGCACGCGACCACCCCGACCACCGACACCCCACCCGCCAGCGCCGTCTTCACGGCCAACACCGCCGCGACCGTCGCCGACAACGTCGTCCGCCGCCACGCCAGCCGCGTCCGCTCGGGCTGCAGCCCCGGATCCCGCTCCCCCTCCCGATCCGCCGCCACCACCCCGCTCACCCGTCCCACCCGAAGAGCACGACGGCGACCATCGCCCCGGCCACCACCGCCACCACGAGACTCAGCAGCACCGGGAACCGCGACACCGGCAGATCCTCCCCCCGTCGCATCGCCCGCTCGCACCGCACCCAGTGATTGACCGCCCGCAACGCGCACAGCGCCCCCGCGGCCAGCAGCGCCAGCGCCAGCCCGACCCGCCACCCCCACCGCAGATCCGGCAGGAACTGGTCCACGGCGAACCCGCCCCCGATCAGCGCGAGCGCGGTGCGCAACCAGGCGAGGAACGTCCGCTCGTTCGCCAGCGAGAACCGGTAGTCGGGCGTGTCGCCCTCCCGCCGCACCTCGCCGGGCGCGAACCACAACCGAACGTTCCGCACGAAGTCGATCACGCCGCGACCCTACCGGGGCCACCCCCGCACCGGACCGACGGCCGGGAACGAAGCCCCGCTCAGCCCTCGGCCCGCTCAGCCCTCGGCCCGCTCAGCCCTCGGCCCGCTCAGCCCTCGGCCCGCCCCGACCGGTACGCCTTGAGCCGCCGGTACGCCGCCAGTCCGTCCGGAGTCCACTCCCACTCCCCGAGCCGCCGCTCCAGTTCCGCCTCCGACAGGAAGTCCCCCCAGGCCACCTCCTCCGGCTGCGGCCGTACGGGCCGGTCGCAGCGCACCTCGTACACCGCCGACCACCAGCTCCGGCCCGCCCCGTCGTCGTACAGGAACGTGAGGACGTACTCGGGGCGCGGCAGCCCGCTCACGCCCAGCTCCTCCTCGGCCTCCCGCAGCGCCGCCTCGTCGTAGCTCTCGCCCGCGCCGACGACCCCGCCGACGAACATGTCGTACAGGGAGGGGAAGACCTGCTTGGCCGCGGTGCGGCGGTGGACGAAGATCCGCCCCTCGGCGTCCCGGGCGAGAACGAAGGCGCAGCGGTGGCGCAGCCCCCGCGCGTAGGCCTCCCCGCGCGGGGACCGCCCGACCACCCGGTCGTTCTCGTCGACGATGTCGATGATCTCCTCAGCACTCATACGGCCATCCAAGCAGCGGCCGGCCCGTGCCGACCGCCTACCCCGTCCGGGCGGCCTTCCGGCCCCGGACGTCACAAGTAGCCCGTTCATGACCGTAGTTGACGCGAGTAACGCCCGGGACGCCCTTGACGTGATCCGTTCGCCGGCGGTTTGCTGTCTGTGATCAGCTCATGGCAATCGGCAGCCGACCACTGCCGCACCGACCACCCGCCGTGAGCCGGCGACCACAAGAAGAGCGCGTGAGGAAGTCCCGCGGTGTCCCCACCCCCGCCTCCCCTCGGCCGTGCCCGCAGACGGGCGGCGCAGGCCTTCGACGAGGCCCTCGACGACGCCGAACTCGTCGCCGCGCGGACCGCGCTGGCACAGGGCCGATGGCAGAACACCCGCTCGCTGCTGGTCCGTACGGGGGAGGACTGGGACCGCCGGGGCCACCGCGTCACGGTGCTCGCCTGGGAGTCGTACAGCGCCGCCTGGGCCCGCGAGTGGCTGCTCGCCGAACCCGACTCCGGTGACGCGTCCGTGCTGCTCGCCCTGGCCCAGGTGCGGCGCGCGCTGCACGGCAAGGAGAAACCGGCCCGCGCCCGCGAGGCCTGCCACAAGGCGGCGGAGCTGGTGCCCGCCGACCCCACCCCCTGGCTCGGACTGCTCCTGCTGGAGTGCGCCCAGGGGGCCGAGGGGGACGTGGTCCGGCTCTTCGAGCAGATCCGCACCCGGTACCCGGACCACCACCACGCCCACCACCTGGTGGTCTCCTGGCTCGCCGAGCGCCGCGTGGAGGCGGGCCCGGACCCGCTGCACGAGGTGTACGACTTCGCCAACTGGGCCGCCGAGCAGGCACCCGCCGACTCCCCGCTGGCGATCCTCCCGGTCATCGCGCACGCCGAGCGCTACCGCACCCTGGCCGCCGCCGGACACGAACCCGCCGACCCGGTCGCCTCCGGCCACTGGGTCGGCCGCCGCGCCCGGCAGGTGATGAAGGCCGCCTTCGACTGGTGGCTGGAGTGGGAGCACGAAGGCCACCCGCGCCGTCTGGTCGACCTCAACTTCCTCGCCCACGCCAAGGTCTGCGAGGGCCGGGGCGCCGAGGCCGCCGCCCTCTTCCACCGCATCGGCGACCACGCCACACCCGCCCCCTGGTCGTACCCCGACCGGGACGCCCTGACCGCCTTCCGCACCGCCCGCGCCGCAGCCCTGGGCACGGCCTGACCCCAGCCCCCCGCATCCGCCCCCCCCCGTTATGTTCTTCGCGGCTCCGCAATGGGGCCGCTGGCCTCCGGGCCCGGCATGACTGTGTCCCCCTGTCGAAGTCGATGACCTGGGGGGTG
>NZ_JBITCL010000024.1:0-107228 GCF_044453165.1 Streptomyces sp. NPDC051740
TTTATCTTGTCCCGTGGGGGGGGGTTCCGTGGCGCTGGGTTTTTCTTTTATAAAATTTACCCCCGCCCCCCAGGGCCCCTGGCGGGTCGGGGCGCGGGGCCCCGCGGCCCCCCCCCCCCCCCCCCACGGTCGGAGAGATCCGCTCGCCTATTTCAGGTAGGGACCGTCGGCCCCGATCTTCCCGCCGCCGTTCAGCACGTACACCCGCAGGTTCCCCTTCCCGGGCGCGGCCACCGTGAGGCTGCCGTCGGTGACGGTCCGGGTGTCGCCGGTGACCGCGTCCCGGTAGGTGCCGTTAGGAATGCCGGTGTAGGCCGCCCCGCCCGAGACGGTGACGAGGGCGAAGCTGTCCGTGCCGCCCGCGGTGTAGCGCCGCTTGAAGGCCATGTCACCGGTGATGCCGTCCGTGGAGTACTGGCCCGTCTGCAGTGCGGGGACGCCCCGGCGGATCTGGTTCAGCCGCTGTACGTGCTTGACCAGCGGCTGTTCCAGCGTCGTGGCGACGGCGCCGGTGGCCGAGTCGACCTCGGAGAAGCCGGAGGCCCTCACCTCGCCGGCGACGTGGGCGCCGTAGTACGCCCGGCCGGTCGTGGCCAGCGGACAACTCGGGCCGCAGTCGATCTTCCTGCCCTTCCGGAACTCGATCTCCGAGCCGTAGTAGAGGGTGGGGATGCCGCGGAACGTCCACATCAGCGACATGTTCTCGGCCCAGGCGTCGGTGCCGCCCGTGTAGCGTTCGCTGCTCTTGTTGGGCCCGTAGTCGTGACTGTCGACGTAGACGACGTTGTACGTGGCGTCGTGGTAACTGTCGTCGGAGTCCTTGCCGTTGTGGAAGGCGTTGCTCGCGTCACCGAAGTTCATGTGCATGCGCATGTCGATGACGTTCATGCCGGAGAAGCGGCTGTGGTCCGGGGCGTGGTACGTGTTGCCGTCGAGGAAGGCGTTGGTGGACGTGGGCTGGTTCCCCGTCCCCTGCTGCTGCTCGTACTCGTACATCTCCAGGGCCGCCTTCGCGTCGTCGGCGCTGTACTCCTTGCGCTCCTTCCATGTGTAGAACTGCGCGGAGTGGTTGACCGAGCCCCGGTTCCACTTGTCGTTGACGAAGGCGGCGACCTCGCCGAAGACGAAGAAGTTCTTCGCCGCCTCGGCGCCGTGCTGCTGGGTGACGCGCTCCTGGATCGCGGGCAGGAAGCGGCGGTTCCAGGTGGTGCGCGGGATGTGCACGGCCGTGTCGACGCGGAAGCCGTCGACGCCCATGTCGATGTACTTGTCGTACGCGCCGATCAGGTAGTTCTGCACCTGCGCGTTCTCGGTGTCGAAGTCGGCGAGGTCCTCGTGCAGCCAGCAGGAACGGGAGTCCTCGCCCTCCCAGTTGCCGATCCAGCAGTTGTGGTAGAGCGCCTTGGGGAACATGCCGGACGTCGGGCTGGGCCACTGGCAGTTGTAGAGGGTGTAGCCCTCGGGGCTCTTGGCGCCGGTGGGCGTGCCCCAGTTGACACAGGTGTTGCCGGACGGCTCGGCGGTGGACCACAGGTCGCCGTTGTAGTAGGACTTGCCGCTCCTGGGGTCGACGGTCAGGCCGTCGTACTCGAACCCGGGCTGTTTCTCGTCGTAGTACCAGCTCCACTGGGAGTCGCGCACACCGTAGACGGTCGGGGTGAACAGGCCCTTGGCGCCCCAGCGGGAGGAGTGGTTGTAGACGACGTCCTGGTAGATCTTCATGCCCTTGGCGTGGGCCGCGTCGATGAGGTCCTGGTAGGAGGCGCCGGCGGACTCCAGGCGCGGGTCGACCTTGTAGAAGTCGTAGCCGTGGTAGCCGTGGTAGTCGTAGTCCGAGCGGTTGAGGACCACCGGGGTGATCCACACGGCGGAGAAGCCCAGGCCCTTGATGTAGTCGAGCTTGTCGACCAGGCCCTTGAAGTCGCCCCGGAACATGGGGTCCTCGTTGGCCGCGTTGCCGGACTTCTCGTGCTGGCTGCCGCCGCGGTTATTGGAGCCGTCGCCGTCGTTGAAGCGGGCGGTGAGGACGAAGTAGATCGGGTCCTTGCGCGGGTCGGTGGCAAGAGGCTTGCCGGCGGCGGGTGTCGGCGGCTTCGTGCCGGTGGTCGCCGTCGCGGCGGCCGAGGCCGCGGAGACGTTGCCGGCGGCGTCCACGGCCCGGACGGTGTAGGTGTAGGCGGTCCTCTCCTCCAGGTCCGTGTCGGAGAGGACGGTCGAGCCGACGTCGGTCACGACGTCGCCCTCGGTCCCGCCGGTGCGGGTGACCTGGTACGTGGTGACGCCCGTGTCGTCGGTGGACGGCTCCCAGGTCAGCACGACGGACACGCCGTCCGCCCGGGCGGTCACCCCGGCCGGGGCGGTCGGCGCCTGCGTGTCGGGCACCTCGTCGGCACACGGGTCGTCGGCGTCCTCGGTGACCGTGTTGTCGGAGACGGTGGTGACGCCGGTGGGCAGGGTGTAGTCGGCGCCCTTGTTGTTGTCCCACACACCGTTGCCGTTGTTGAACGCGGCCTTCATCGAGGTGGCCGTGCCGAGGTCGACGTCCTTCTTCCACCAGCCCGCGCACGCGGCCTGCATGCCGGCCCCCGGCACGGTGGTCCACGAACCGCCCGCCGGCTGGTAGTGGATGTTGGCGGTGGTCCAGCCGAGGGTCCGGGTGGAGTAGTAGACGGTGGCCCGGTTGCCGTCCCCCGGCGTCGGGTCCGGGTCCTCGCCGCCGGCGCAGGGGTCGGAATGGGCGATCACGCCGTCCTTGACCGTGATGTTCCCCGTGCCGAGGGCGTAGTTCTCGCCGGAGTTGTTGTCCCAGGTGTCCGAGCCGTCGTTGAAGGTGGCCTGCAGGCCCTCCGCCGTACCCAGGGTGACCGTCTTCTTCACCCAGTCGGTGCAGGCGGTCTCCATCGCCACGCCGGGGGCCGAGGTCCAGGAACCGCCGTCGGGCGCGTAGTGCAGGTTGTACCGGTCCCAGTTCTTCGTCTTCGTGTAGTAGAAGACGGTCGCCGTGTCGTCGGCCGTGGCGGCGGCGGGGACGGTCCCGGGGGAGGGGACGTTCCCGGGGGAGGGGGTGGCGGCCGACGGGACGGAAAGCAGCCCCAGGACGGCGCCGACGGCCACGGCTGCGGCCGACGGCCGTCCGGGCAGCCGTGTGCGGGTGCGTCTCATGCGTGTCTCCAGAGAAGGCGGGCGGCGGGGCCGCAGGGGGAGCGCCCCGGACTGTGAAAGTCCGAACGGAAAATTGCAGAAAGCTCTTACGGTGGCGGCAAGTTACCGGCGTGGAACAGCGCCGTAAAGGGGTCTCGCTTCAACTTTCCGCCGTACCGCCCCTGAACGTGCCCGCTTCGCAGGCCGCCTGACGCCACGTCATGGACCCAGGGCGGAGGGGGCGTCGGAGGGGTTGACCGTAATTGAACGTTGCCCTTACGGTCACGACCGCAACATCTTGCAGTCATCTTTCTGCAAGCCATTGCAAGGGTGGGCCGACTCCCCGGTCACCCGTCGGCCGGCACCCGGGACACCCGCATCCTCACACGGGAGACTCCATGCACCGGAGTACCAGCAGAGCACGCAGAACCACCGCCGCGGCGCTCGCCCTCACCGCCGGCGTGGCCGGCGGCCTCCTCACCGCCGCGGCACCGGCGCAGGCGGCCCCGCCCGGCGACAAGGACGTCACCGCGGTGATGTTCGAGTGGAAGTTCGACTCGGTGGCCAAGGCGTGCACCGACACCCTCGGCCCGGCCGGCTACGGCTTCGTCCAGGTCTCCCCGCCGCAGGAGCACATCCAGGGCGGGCAGTGGTGGACCTCCTACCAGCCGGTGAGCTACGAGATCGCGGGCCGCCTCGGTGACCGGGGGCAGTTCAAGGGCATGGTCGACACGTGTCACGCGGCGGGTGTGAAGGTCATCGCCGACTCGGTCGTCAACCACATGTCGGCCGGCAACGGCACCGGGACCGGCGGCTCCTCGTACACCAAGTACGACTACCCGGGCATCTACTCGGCGCCGGACTTCGACAACTGCACCTCGCGGATCAGCAACTACGGCGACCGCTTCAACGTCCAGGAGTGCGAGCTGGTCGGCCTCGCCGACCTGGACACCGGCGAGGACCACGTACGGGGGAAGATCGCCGGTTACCTCGACGACCTGCTGTCCCTGGGCGTCGACGGCTTCCGGATCGACGCGGCCAAGCACATGGCCGCCGGCGACCTGGCCGACATCAAGTCCCGGCTCGGCGATCCGAACGTGTACTGGAAGCACGAGGCCATCCACGGCGCGGGCGAGGCCGTCTCCCCGTCCGAGTACCTCGGCAGCGGCGACGTCCAGGAGTTCCGCTACGCACGCGACCTCAAGCGGATCTTCACCGGCGAGAACCTCGCGTACCTGAAGAACTTCGGCGAGAGCTGGGGCTATATGCCCTCGGACGAGTCCGACGTCTTCGTCGCCAACCACGACACCGAGCGCGGCGGCGACACCCTCAGCTACAAGGACGGCGCGAGCTACACCCTGGCCCACGTCTTCATGCTGGCCTGGCCCTACGGCAGCCCCGACGTCCACTCCGGCTACGAGTTCACCGACCGCGACGCCGGCCCGCCGAACGGTGGCCAGGTGAACGCCTGTCACAGCGACGGCTGGAAGTGCCAGCACGACTGGCGCGAGATCTCCTCCATGGTCGGCTTCCGCAACACCGCCCGCGGCCAGGCCGTGACCGACTGGTGGGACAACGGCGGCGACCGGATCGCCTTCGGACGCGGCTCCAAGGCGTACGTCGCCATCAACCACGAAGGCTCCTCGCTGACGCGCACCTTCCAGACCTCACTGCCCGCCGGCGACTACTGCGACGTCCAGTCCGGCAAGGGCGTCACCGTCGACGGGTCCGGCCGGTTCACCGCCACCCTCGGCGCCGGCACGGCCCTGGCCCTGCACGCGGGCGCCCGGAACTGCGACGGGGGCACCGACCCCGATCCTGACCCGGTGACCTCCGGCGTCTCCTTCGCCGTCAACGCCACCACCAGCTGGGGCCAGAACATCTACGTGACCGGCAACCGTCCGGAACTCGGCGACTGGAACCCGGGCGGCGCCCTCGAGCTCGACCCGGCCGCCTACCCGGTGTGGAAGCTGGACGTGGAACTCCCCGAAGGCACGTCCTTCGAGTACAAGTACCTCCGCAAGGACGAGGCGGGGAACGTGACCTGGGAGAGCGGCGCCAACCGCACCGCGACCGTCACCTCGACCCGGACCACCCTCGACGACACCTGGCGCGGCTGACGTTCCTCGCGTCCCGCCGCCGCACCGGACCGGCCCCGCCTCTCCCTCGCGGGCCCGGTCCGGTAGTGCCTGCGGTACCGGGAGGTGGGCAGTACGGGGGTTGGCGCGGGTGGTGGCGTACGCGGAAACCTACTGGCATGACACCACGCAAGGCGGCAGTACTCTCCTCGGCCCTCCTCCTCTCCCTGGGTGCCGTGGCGGTTGCCACCCCGGCTGCCGGGGGCACACCGAAGCACCCTTCCGCCCGGACCGTGACGAACGTGGTCGACGCGATCGAGCGCAGCGCCCACACACTGAGGAGCACAGACCCCGAAGGCAGCCTGCGGGACTTGGACGTGCTGGGCCGCATGGTGGGGGACGCCGAGGTGGTGGGCCTGGGCGAGGCCACCCACGGCTCCCGGGACTTCTTCCGGATGAAGCACCGGGTCCTGCGCCACCTGGTCGAGCGGAAGGGCTTCCGCTCCTTCTCCCTGGAACTGCCCTGGAGCAGCGGCGTCCGCGTCGACGAGTACGTGCTGTACGGCAGGGGCGACCTCACCCGCATAGCACGTGAGGAGTTCCAGGGCTCCTACCGCATCTGGAACAACGCGGACTACCTGAACCTCATCGAGTGGATGCGCGCCTACAACCGCCACCACCCCACCGACCCGGTGCGCTTCACGGGCAACGACATGGGCTACGCCGGACCGGAGCTGTACCGGCGGGTGACGGACCACGTGGCCCGCGCCCACCCGCGCCTGCGGTCACGCGTCACCGCCCTCTACGACGGCCTCGCCCCGACCACCGACGCCGCCACCTACCTGGAGCGTTACCTCGAACTGCCCCTGGTGGAACGCGAGAAGCGCGCCGAGCGCACCCGGAAGGTCCTCGAACTGCTCCGGAAACAGCCCCCGGCCCCCGGCACGAGCCGGCAGGAACACCTCTGGGCGGTCCAGCACGCCCGGGCCGTCCACCAGATGGCCGAGGGCTACTCCTACGACATCACCGACGAGGCCCAGGCCACGGAGATGATGAGGTACCGCGACCGGGTGATGGCCGAGAACACGGCCTGGTGGCACCGGCACACCGGCGACCGGATCCTGCTGTCCGCCCACAACACCCACGTCTCCTACGACGCCTTCGACCCGCGCTACCCGAAGACCCAGGGAGCCTTCCTGCGCGACACGCTGGGCGGCGACTACGTCAGCATCGGCTTCACCTTCCACAGCGGCGCCTTCAAGGCGTTCGGCACGGACGACGACGTGATCCGCACCTACCGCGTGGACGCCGCGAAGCCGGGCTCCAACGAACACACCCTGGACCGGGCCCGCCCACGCGACTACGTCCTGGACCTGCGCACCGTCCCCCGCTCCCTGCGCACCTGGCTGTCCGAACCGCGCCCCACCTGGAACATCGGCGCCGGCTGGCCCGACCCCATGGAGTACCGGATCGCCCTCGGCAAGGCCCACGACATCCTCATCCATCTGAACGAGGTCGAGGCGACCACGTACCTGGGCAGCCCCTGATTCCCGACCGGACCCGACACGAAAAATACCGATCATGCCCGTATGTGATCGAACAGGGCGCCTGATCGGTCGGTCCTCCCCCACCCCGCTGCACGCTGTCAGTGGCGGTCCGTAGTCTCGACGGTGTGGAGGGGAAAGAAGGAAACGCACCGCAGGGGCGGGAGACGGACGCGGACGACTGGCAGCGGCTCAGCGCGTACGCCTATCTCAGCGCGCCCGAGCGTCTGGAGTACATCGCGGTGATGCGCGTGTTCTGCGGCACGCTGCTGGCGGACCTGTCCGTACCCGACCTGATCGGCAAGCTGGCCGAGCGCGGTGGCCCGCAGGCGGTACCGGACGCGGAGACGCTCACCCGCAGGCTCGAGGAGCTCGTGCGCTGGGGCAACCTGCTGCGCAGCACCCATACCGTCAGGGCGACGAGCATCTCCGAGTACCAGCGCTCCCGCTCCCGCTACCAGCTCTCCAAGCTGGGGGAGCGGGTGCAGCGCGACGCGGACGAGGTGCTGTCCGGGGCGGACGCGGCCCGCGAGGTGAGCAGCGAGCTGCTGGCCCTGGTCGACCGCGGTCTGCGCGAGATCGCCGCCATGGCCGCGGCGCCGGGCGGCGCGGACCCGCAGCAGGCGCTGGAGCGGATCAGCACCCTCTTCGTCCAGTTCACCGGCTTCGCCGATTCCGTCCGCGACTTCTACGCCTACCTGGGCCAGGTGCTGGCACGCTACGACCTCGACTCGGCCGAGTACCAGGGGTTCAAGGAACTGCTGCTCGACTACGTGCAGGCCATCACCGAGGACGTCTCCTTCCGGGCCCCGCGCATCGCCGCCCACCTGGACGCCGTCCGGCCCCACCTGCCCGCGCTGCTCGCCCGCATCGACGAGCACACGGCGGGCATCGGAGCACTCGCCGGCGCACTGCCCGAGACCCGGGTGCAGCGCAGCCGCGGCCGGGACCTGGCGGACTGGGAGGGACTGCGCGAGTGGTTCGCCACCGGCGGAGCGCACTCCAGCCAGGTGGACCAGCTGCGGGACGCCACCCTGCGCGCCCTGCACTCCCTCCTCGCCAACGCCAAGCGGATGCTGCGCTCGGCCTCCGGCGAGATGTCCCGACGCAAGGACCTGCTGCGGCTGGCGGCCTGGTTCGACGCCGCGGAGCCGGAGGAGGCCCACGACCTGGCGGTCGCCGCCTTCGGCCTCTACGGCGCCCGCCACCTGGGAGTCGCGCCGGACCCCGACGGGTCCGTGCCGGCCTACGTGAGCTGGTGGACCGGGCCCGTGGTGGACGTGCCGGTGGCCCTGCGCGAGCGCGGCAGCCGGACCCCGCGCGGACGCGCGGCGGCGGCCGAGGACCACTCCGAGCAGAAGCACCGCCTCATGGAGCAGGCCCGGCGGCAGGCCGCGGCCCGCCGGTCGGCGGCCGACGAACTGCGCAGCGCCTCCGGCCGGTTCGACCAGGTGCGCCTCGGCGCCCCGGCCATGCGCCTGCTGCTGGAACTGCTCACCACCGCCCTCGGCAACGCCCGGCCGCACCAGGACGCGGACGGCTTCCTGCTCCACGGCGCACAGGCGGCCGACGCGGACCTCGGCATCCGGCTGACCGCGTGGCGCACGCCCGGCCGGTCCACCGTCCTGCGGTCCGTGGACGGCGACCTGACCGCGGACGACCTCACCGTGGCCGTCGAGAGCACCTCCGCGCCCGCGGTGGGAGAGCCGACGCCCGCGGTGGGAGAGCCGACGCCCGCGGTGGGAGAGCCGACGCCCGCGGTGGGAGAGCCGACGCCCAAGGTGGGAGAGCCGACGCCCGAGGCCGGGGAGGCGAGCGCCTGATGCCCCTGCCCTCCGCCCACGACGTCGCCCTCGCGGCCGAGCGCCGCACCGCCGCCCGGCTCCTGCTGGCCCACCCCCTGGTCACCAGCACCGGACCGCACAGCGACACGTTCCCCCTGATCCGCCGCCACGCCGACTGGCTCGCCCAGCGCTTCCAGCAGGTGTTCGGCTACCGCCTGCTGGTCGAGGCCTCCTACGCCAGGCTGTTCAAGGCGGGCCTCGGCCCCGGCTCGGGCCACCGCCTTCAGCGGCCGTCGACCGGCACGCCGTTCACCCCGCGGACGTACGCCTACCTGGCCCTGGCCCTGTCCGTCCTCGTCACCGCCCCGGAACAGCTCCTGCTCTCCCAGCTCGTCGCCGACCTGCGCGCCGCGGCCGTCGACGCCGGAATCGAGATCACCGACACCGGACGGCAGGCCGAACGGCGGACCCTGGCGGCCGCCCTGCGGCAGCTCGTCGACTGGGGCGTCCTGGTGGAGACCGAGGGCCAGGTGACGGCCGTCGCCGAGGAACGGGCCGGGGAGGCGCTGCTCACCGTGGACCGCGACATCGCGCGCGCCGTCGTCGCCGGCCCGCTCAACCGGAGCCGCGACGGCGCGGACCTCGTGCGCCGGGCCGCCGACCCCGGCTTCGGAGGGCCCCGTACGTACGTCCGCCGCCGTCTCGTCGAGACCCCCGTCGTCCACCTCGACGACCTCACCGACGCCGAACGCGATTGGCTGCGCACCCGGCAGCGGCGCGAGGCGCAGGCATTCTCCGAACTGCTCGGCCTGGAGGCCGAGATCCGCGCCGAGGGCATCGCGCTGATCGACACGGACGACGAACTCACCGACCTGCGCTTCCCCGGCACCGGCACGGTCGCCCAGGCCGCGCTGCTCCTCGTGGAGCGCCTCGTCGACCGGCTGCGCCCCGAAGAGGCGGGCCATCCGGCGGTCGGCGGCCGGCTCGTCGTCGGCGTACCCGTCCCGGACGGACTGCTGCCCGGCCTGCTCGACGAGCTGATCGAGGAGTACGGCAGGCGCGGCGCCTGGCAGCGCGGCCACCTGGAGGACCGGGACGGATTCCTCGACGCCGTGCTCGACCTCCTCGCCCGGATGCGCCTGATCGCGCCCGCGGGACCCGTCCGCGCGGACGGCCACGGCCTGCCCGAGGAGTACGACGGGACGGCCACCGACGGCCGCTCCGTCACCGACGTCTCGGGCGCACGCGGCCAGGGCCCCGCCGGCAGTGGCTGGATCCTGCTCGCCGCGGCCGCCCGCTACGCCACCACGGTGGCGCTCACCCCGCGTACCGCCCCCTCCCCGACGGACGACCCCGGCAAGGAGCCGCCCCGATGAACCGCCCGCCGTCCCCGCACCGCTACCGACTGCACCGCGCGGGCATCCGGAACGTGTGGCAGTACGACCACCAGGAGTTCACCTTCGGCGAGGGCCGCCTGCTGCTGCGCGGCAAGAACGGCGCCGGCAAGTCCAAGGCCCTGGAGATGCTGCTGCCCTACCTCCTCGACGGCGACGCCCGCGCGCTGGACGCCACGGGAACCGGACGCACCACCCTGGCCTGGCTCATGCTCGACGGCTTCGCCCGGACCAACCGGCTGGGCTACCTGTGGCTGGAGTTCGCGCGCACGGACGAGGAGGGCGACGAGCAGCACCTGACCGTCGGCGCGGCCGTCCGCGCGTCGCAGTCGACCCGGACGGCGAGGCCCTTCTTCTTCACCACCCGGCTGCGGGTCGGCGAGGACCTCGACCTCGCCCCCGCCGGCCAGCCCCTCCCCGTGGACCGGCTGAAGACGCTGGTCGGCCCGGAGAACGTCACCGACCGCGCCGTCGAGCACCGGGCCAGGGTCGCCCGCGACCTGTTCGGCCTCACCGACCCGGCGCGCTACCGCAACCTGCTCCACCTCCTGCACCGGCTGCGCCGCCCCACCATCGGCGACCGCATCGACTCCGGCGGACTCGTCCAGGTCCTCGCCGAGACCCTGCCCGCCCTCGACGACGAGGTCGTCGAGAAGGTGGCCCGCAGCCTGGACGACCTGGACTCCGTCCGGGCCCACCTCGGACGCCTCGAACGCACCGACCGGGCACTGCGCACCTTCCTCACCGGCTACCGCGGCTACCTCCACGGGGCGCTGCGCCGCCGTACGGACCGGGCCGGCGCGGAACTGGAGCGGCTCAGGGAGCACCGCAGGGCCGCGGGCGACGCCGCCCGCACGGCGGAGGAACTCCGCGGGCGCGAACGGGATCTCGACGCCCGCATCGACCGCCTCGTGGCGGAGCGGGAAGCGGCCGGGACGGACCTGGCCGCACTGCACGCGAGCGCCGGCTACCGCAGTCTGCGGGAACTGGGGGAGAAACGCGCCACCGTCACCGCCCTGCACAGCGCGGCCGGCGCCGCGTTCCGGGCCGTACGCCAGGCACACCTGGGCGAGGAGGAGGCGGGGCGGCGCCTCACCGCCGAGGCCGCGCGGCTCGGCGCGGAGCTGGTCGACCTGAGCACCGCCCACGCCGAGTCGGTACGGGAAGCCGAACGGGCCGGGCTGGACCCCGTGCACCTCGGGGAGCCCGTCGCGACGCCGGCCGCCCCGGTCGCACCGGCCACCACGGTGCAACTGACCGCCCCGGACGGCGACTTCCACCTGGTCCGGCACAGTGAGGTGCGGGCGGTCGACACCGGGATCTGCGCCACCGCGCTGCACGCCTGGGACGCCCGGCTCGACGCCGTACAGCCGGTGATCAGGAACCGGGTCCGGTTCGTCACCGAACTGGCCGCCCTCATCGAACGGTCGAACGAGGCCCGGCGCGAGGCGGACGAGGCCGACGCCGCGCGCGAGCACCTGGAGGACCAGGTGGAGCACGCCCGCACCCGGGCGGAGCAGTGCCGGCGGGAGACGGCCCACGCGTCGAAGACCTACGCGGAGGAGGCCGGAGCCTGGACCGGGCGGCTGCGCGAGCTCACCGGGCTGCCCCTGGACGAGGTGCTCGCCCCGCTCGCACACGACCCGTCCGACGGACCACTGTCCGCCCGCACCCCCGACGAGGTGGCGGAGACGGCCCGCTCCGCCGTGGAACCGTGGCTGGCGGCCCTGGGCGAGGAACGCGACACCCTCGCCCTGGCCGTCCGCGCGCTGGAGACCGAGCGGGACGACCTCCGCCGCCGGCGCGAGGAGTGGGAACGCCGTGCCGACCCCGAGCCCCCGCCCCCGCCGCACCGCGCGGCCCTCCGCGCCCCCGGCACCGGGGCGCCCCTGTACCGCCTGGTGGACTTCGTCCCCGGCCTGCCCCCGGACGCGCGGGCGGGAGTGGAGGCCGCGCTGGAGGCGAGCGGCCTGCTCGACGCCTGGGTGCACGCCGACGGTACGGCCCTCGACCCGGCCACGCACGACACCCTCCTGGTCCCGGGAGCCCCGGTCGCGGGGCCGTCGCTCACCCGCGTGCTGCGGCCGGTCGACGCACCGGACAGCGGCGTGACGGCGGAACAGGTCCAGCGCCTGCTGGAGTCGGTGGCCCTCGCCGAGGACGCCGCCGCCCCGCACACCGACCCGCACACCGCCGCGGACACCGGTGCGCACACCGCGGCCGGCGCCGACGGCTCCTGGCGGCTCGGCGTCGCCCGCGGCCGCCACCTCAAGCAGGCCGCCGAGTACGTGGGCGCGGAGGTCCGCGCGGAGACCCGCCGCCGGGCACTGGCGGACCTCGACCGCCGGCTGGCCGACGCGGACGCCACGCTGGAGGAGCGCCGGCAGGCCCTGCGCGCCCTCACCGACCACCGCGACCGGGCCGGCGAGACCCTGCGCAGACCGCCCTCGCCGCGCGGACTCACGGACGCGTGGGCCCGTACCGCCGAGGTCGAGGGCGCCGTCACGTCCCTCACCGCGCGGGCGTCCACGGCGGCCCGCGAGGCGCAGCGGGCGCGGGCCCGCGCGGTCGCCGCCCGGCGCGAGACCGAGGCGACGGCGAACGCCCAGGACCTGCCGGCGGACCCGGCCGCGCTCGAGACGGTCCGCCTCGCCCTGGACCGCCTCGGACGCGGTACCCAGTACCTGCGGCGACGGATGCGCGTGGTCCTGGACACGGTCGAAGGCCACCGCGGCGGCCGGACGGACCACGAGCACGCCGTCGCGGCCCGCCGGGAGGCCGAGACGGACTACGCCG
Source organism: Streptomyces sp. NPDC051740 (assembly GCF_044453165.1). Taxonomy (NCBI): domain Bacteria; kingdom Bacillati; phylum Actinomycetota; class Actinomycetes; order Kitasatosporales; family Streptomycetaceae; genus Streptomyces; species Streptomyces sp. NPDC051740. Next base: position 12,738 of record NZ_JBITCL010000024.1, read on the forward strand.
AGCCGCTCGACCGCCTGGAGACCGCCCGCCGCACCGTCCGGGCCCTGGAGGAGGCCCTCGGCGCCACGGAACAGGAGATCCTCGCCCACGAGGCCGAGGCGAAGCGCCGCCTGGACGCCGTGGGACGCCAGCTCCCGCGCCTGCGGGACGACCGGGCCGAGGTGCACGATCTGCGCGTACGGGCGGAGGAGGACGACAGGAGGCGGCGCGAGGCACTCGCCGCCCAGGAGGACGAGGTGCTGGCCTGCGGCAGACGACTGCGCACGGCACTCGCGCTGCCGGGTCTGCTGCGCGGGGCGGGGCTCGACGCCGAAGCGGACGAAGGCGCCCTGAAGTCCCCGGACCCCGTCCACCACGACGTGCGGGAGCGCCTCACCGCACTGGACCGGCTGACCGGCGCCGTGCGCCGCGGCCTGGACGCCGAGCGCCACGACCTCTCGGACACCGCCCTCCTCAACCGCCACACCGAACTGCGCGACCAGCTCTCCGGCGGCTACGACGCGACCCTCGAGGAGCACGACGGCATCAAGCTGTGCCGGCTCGTCAACGACCAGGGCCCGAGCGACGTCGCCCGGGTCGGCGAGCGCATCGCGGCCGAGGCCGCCGAAGCACGCGACCGCCTCACGGAACGCGAGAGCGAGGTCTTCCAGCGCTTCCTGGCCGGAGAGCTGGGCGACCACCTGTCCGCACAGGTGCTCGCCGCCGGCGCCCTGGTCACCGCCCTCAACACCACCCTCGCCACGGTCCGCACCTCGCACGGTCTCGGCGTCACCCTCGACTGGAAGCTCGCCGACGGGGTGGAGGCGGACGTCAAGGCGGCCGTGGACCTCCTGCGCAGCCCCGCGGGCCTGCGCACCCGCGAGCAGTCCGAGCAGCTCCGCGACGTCCTCCAGCGCCGGATCGAGGACGCCCGCCGCGCCGACCCGGCCGCCGGTTACGCGGCCCACCTGCGCACCGCCCTGGACTACCGCGGCTGGTTCACCTTCACCCCCTGGGTGGTGGACGACGCGGCCCCCGGCAGCCGCCGCAAGCTCTCCGGCCGCACCGGCCTGAGCCAGGGCGAACAACGGGTCCTGTCCTACCTGGTCCTCTTCGCCGCGGCGGCGGCGCACTTCACCGGCCTCGCCGACGCCGCCCCGCACACCCCCCGTCTGATCCTCCTCGACGACGCGTTCGCCAAGGTCGACGAGCCCACCCACGCCCGCCTCGGCCGCATCCTGGTCGACCTGGACCTCGACTTCGTCCTCACCAGCGAACGCCTGATCGGCAACTGGCCCGACGTGCCCTCCCTGCACATCTACGAGTGCCTGCGAGACCCGCACGTACGGGGCGTGGCGACGCTCCACTACACGTGGAACGGACGGCAGCGAAGGCTGATGCCGGTATGAGCGGCCCCGGACGCGCCGACGAGGGTCCCCTGGACGACGGGGCCCTCGCCTTCCTCACCCGGCCGGGCCTCACCCGCCTCTGGACGGCCGTACGTGCCCGCCTCGAACGCAACGGCCTCCAGCCGACCGGTGTCCTCAGGCTCCAGCACCTGGACGCACCGGAACGCGAGGCGCTCTCCCTCCTCCTGGCCCGGCCGGTCACCGGCCCCACCGCCACCGTCCGCCTGCCGGACCTGGACGCCCGGCTGCGCGCCAGCGCGGCCGGCCGGGGCCTGGCCGCGACCCTGGAGGAACTGGGCCCGCCCCTGACGGACCGCAGGGCGATCCGCGACGCGGCGGCGGCCGAACGGACTCGCGTCTGGTCGACGGCGCGAACGGAGCTGGAGTCCACCTCCCTGTCGTCCCGCCCCTGGACGGAGCGGTGGCTGGAGGACCTACGACGCGGCGGCACCCTCACCCGTCAGGACCCGCACACCGCGACCACGGTCGTCACCCAGGCGATCCGCACCCTGGCGACCCTCTTCCCGGACGGCGACGCGTCCCCCGCCCCGGCCTCCTGGGGCCGCGGCGAACTGGCCACCCGCGCCACCGGCTCCGCCCACGGCCTGGACGACGGCACCCTGCTGTCCCGACTGGTCCTCCGGGGCATAGCCCTGGCGCACGACACCGACTTCCCCACCGACGCCCCCGCCCGCCGGGCCCTGTGGCGCACGGCCTCGGTCACCCCGGACGAGGTCTCCAGCACGGTCCTCACCCACGGCCTGCGCCCCACCGGCGGCACCTGGCAGGAGACGGCCCTGCGCGAACGCGCCGACCACCACAGGGAAACCCACCTGACCCTGCGCGAACTACGCACCCTGTCCCTGCGGTTGCCGCCCGGCACCCGGGTCCACGTCTGCGAGAACCCCCGCGTGGTCGAGGCCGCCGCCGACGCCGCCCGCACGGCGCCCCTGGTCTGCACCGCGGGCAGCGCGACGACGGTCGTCCTCACCCTCCTCGACGCCCTGGCGGCGGCCGGCTGCGCCTTCGCCTACCACGGCGACTTCGACTGGCCCGGCATCACCCTCGCCAACCGCGTCATCCGGCGCTACGCCGCCGAGCCGTGGCGCATGCGCGCCCCCGACTACGAACACCTGGCGACCCGCGCCCGGTTGCACGGCACCCCGCACCTCCCCCTCACCGGCCCGCCGGTGGAGGCCGCCTGGGACCCGGAACTGGCTCCCGCCATGGAGGCGCTGGACACCGCCCTGCACGAGGAGGCGGCGCTGGACCTGCTCCTGGAGGACCTCGGCTGAAGGGTTCAGGCACCCCGCGAACAAAGTGGGCGGACTCGGTGACGACGACAGTCACTGCCTACCTGTGACGCAGGTCGGCGTCGGTCTGGTGACCGTTTCTTGCTGCCGAGGTACTGTGAAAACTCAGTCAATTAATCGCTCGCGAGAATGTGTGCGAAACGGGGTGCTGTGGCGTACCGTTGCCCGGCGATATTGAGACATCCATGAGACCGGAAGGACACCATGGCCCAGCATGACGAGCCGGTGACCGTGACACTGGCCGGCATCGCCCGGCTGGCTGGTGTAGGGCGCGCAGCCGTCAGCAACTGGCGTCGGCGGCATGATGACTTCCCGTCCCCGGTGGCCGGTACGGACGCCAGTCCGCAGTTCTCCCTCGACTCGGTCGAGGAGTGGCTGACCAGGCATGGAAAGGGCGATGCCGTCGCCAGTGGCTGGGAGCGTTTGTGGCCTCGTATCGAGGACTTGGGTGACCGGGACCGCATGGGACTTCTCATCGCTCATGTGGGCATGCAGTTGAGCAAGGGCGGTGCGATGCCGGCGGAGTACGCCGCATCGGATGCGACAGGACCGGAGCGGGCTTTGGCAGAGGAAGCCCTTCGCCTGGCGCGGAAGGACGGCGAGAGCGGAGGCAGCGGATTTCTTTTTCTCCTGGGGCGCTGGCTCGGCACGCATGTGCGACAGATCGCCACGACTCCGCCTCCCCTCGCTGATCTCATGACGGAAATCGCGCAGGCGGCGCGGGCCGGGGGACGTGTGCGTTCTGTCGTCGATCCGGCTTGCGGCACCGGAGGGCTGCTCGTCGCAGCAGCTCGTAGGTGGACGGATGAGGACGGCCTCGAACTGGTCGGCCATGACCGTGACTCTGTTCTCGTGAGGTTGGCGGAAGCCTGGTTGGCCTTGGAAGCACCGGAAACAGAGTGCAAGGTGCTGGCGGCCGACACGCTGCGGGACGATCCTCTGCCCCAGGCCGATGCGGACCTGGTTCTGTGCAACCCTCCTTCCAATGAGCGGGACTGGGGCCACGGCGAACTCGCCACCGACCGACGCTGGCAATTCGGGCAGCCACCCCGTACCGAGCCCGAATTGGCTTGGGTTCAGCACATTCTCTCCTTGCTGGGTCCGGAGGGTCTGGCCGTCGTGCTGCTGCCGCCGGCCGTCGCCTCGCGTCGCGCCGGGCGGCGCATCCGGGCCGGGCTCGTCCGTGCGGGTGCGGTCCGCATGGTGGTGGCGCTACCGGCCGGCGCGGCCCAGCCCTATGGAGTGGGTCTGCATCTCTGGTTGTTGGGTTCGCCGGCGGGGGGGCACACTGCTTCTTCCGCCTTGTTCGTGGACACGGCCGATTGTCGTCACACTCCGGCTACAGGACGCGGTCAAGCTGTGGACTGGGACGCCGTGCGCGATCGGATACTGGCTGGACTCAGAGGCGACGCGGCTGAGGGGACGGCCGTGGTTCCGGTGCTGGACCTGCTCGGTGACGAGACCGATCTCACGCCGGCCCGGCACGTGCCTGCCACGGTGGCCGCCACTGCTGTGGATCTACGCCGGTCATGGACGGATTTCGACGCTGCTTTGCTGGCGTTGCGTGACAGTAGCCAGGCGCTCCGCGCGCTCACCGTAGTGCGTGAGCCGGGTGACCGCCTCGATGTGAGTGTGGCCGAACTCGAGCAGACGGGTGCGGTCACTCTGGCCGCGGGGACTCCTTTGCCTGCGGACTTGGTTCAACGTGGTCCCCGGCCCGATGAAGCGGTGCCGACTCTCACCCCTTTGCTCATGGGTGAGGGGCACGGTGGTCAGCAGTGGATGACTCCCGAGGATGTGGAGCGCCTGCACGGGAAAGGGGAACTCACGATCACCGCATTCGGCGATGTGGTGGTTGTGGGTGCCACGCAGGGATACGACGCCTGGGTGGAGACCAAGGCACCCACAGTGCTCGGGCCCCATCTGCACCGATTGCGTGTCGACCCCGAACGCCTCGATCCGTTCTTCCTGGCGGCATGCCTCCGGGTGCGTTCGAACGCACGACGCGCGGGTACGCATGCCTCGGTGTCGTCCCGCATCGACGTACGACGCCTGCGGGCGCTGAGACTGCCCCTGGAGGAGCAGCGACGCCATGGTGAAATCCACCGGCAACTGGTCGAGTTCCAGCATGCCGCGGCGGAAATGAGTTCGGTGAGTGAAGTCCTGGGGGATGTTCTCGCCGGGCTGTTGGCGGGTGGGGGGCTGGCCGGTGGATGAGGGCCTGACATGCGACACAGGCCATCACTCGTGACACCAGGAGAACACGTCCTCGATCAGCTGCTGGGCAGCCTTTCGAGCAGCGTCTCGACGACCGTCGCGTGTCCCCACTCGGCCAGTTCCTGACCCACCTCGCGGCAGCGACGTACGAGCCGGTCGGGCACATCCGGCAGGAGCGCGCACGCCTCCAGGACTACGCGTTTCCAGGAGAGCAGGGCACCGCGTGCGTCGTCCTCTTCCGGAACGGTGCACTCGGCCGCTCCGATCCGGGCCTCCAGAGCCAGGACGTGTTCTGTCGTTCCCACGGCGGCTCCCGCCACCTCGCGCGCCACCGCACGGTAGTGGGAACCGGCGCCTGGCCAGTCCCCCGAGAGCCGGGCGGCGTCGGCGCGGAGGAGCAGTGCTCGGAGCACATCCGGGTCGCGTCCGCCCCAGTGGTTTCGGGCGTCCGGCAGGCACCGCGCGAGCTGCTGCGCGTATGGTCCCGGCCCGTGTTCGGTCAGTTCGGCCTCTGTCTGCGCGATCAGGGATCGCAGACCGGCTCGGGTGGGCCCGACCGATGACGGGCGGTGCACTGTGGGCCGACGTCGGCCGGCGGCAGCGGCCTGGCGGGCTCGGGCATCGACCGCGCTGGCCGTCGTGGTGTTCCCGGCCCTGAACGGTGCAGTGGGGTCCGGCACCAGGACCGGATGTGGGGCCGGGGTGTCAAGCCGTGGAAGGAACGGCTGAAGGGTCGTTTCGGCCTCTGCGGCGGTGGGACGGGCGGCGGGATCCTTGTCGAGCATCCGTGCGGCAAGGTCGACGAGGCTGTTCGGGAGTCCGTCGACAAAGGCGTCCAGGCGTGGGGCGGGGGTTTCGCAGTGGTGCCACTCGATCATGTGATCGGGGCTGCTCATCATGAATACATGCTCCCCGGTGACCAGCCGGAACAGGGTGCAGCCGACGCCGTAGACGTCGGCTGCCGGTCCTGGGTTGCGTTCGCCGAGGATGATCTCCGGAGCTTTGTACCCGATGCTGCCGGGGGTCCGGCCCTCGGTGTGCCGGGTCGCATCGGGGTCGGTCGGAAGAGCGATGCCGAAGTCGACCAGATGCGCAGTGCCGTCATCGGCCAGAACGATGTTGTGCGGCTTGACATCGCGATGGATGACGCCGGCGGCGTGCACGCGCGTCAGGATGCGGAGCACCTGGACGATGACGGCGACGGTGGCGGTCAGCGTAGGGCGATGGGTGACGAGGAAGTCACGGAGATTCTTTCCCTCGATGAACTCCGTGACGAGATAGGGCCTTCCGCACGCGAAGTCGTAGCCCACGAGGCGGGGCACCCCCTGCCCGCCCAGTCTTTCGTGCATCGCGCGCTCGCGTTCGAACCGCTTGAAGTCGTTCGCACCGGGGCGTACGCCGCCGTAGCCGGCCGGTCCTTCCCAGAAGGTGCGAGCCAGGAACTTCACGGCGACGGTCCGTCCTGTCGTCGGGTCCAGCGCCCGGTACACGCTTCCCATTCCTCCGCTGCGCGGGCCGCCCGTGATCTCGAATCTCCCGGCGAACACCTTCCCGGACTCCATCGTCCTGCCCTCCTCCGTGGTCAACTGCGGCCCGGTCCAACGATAGTGGTGACACGTCAGTTCGCATCAAGTCATTTGACTTAGTTCACAGCGTAGGTCACTCTGACACACGTTCTGCTCGTCGAGGCGCAAGGAGGCGCTCTCGTGACTGTTCTGGGGAATCCGCCGGGAGTGGACGGCGACGGTGCCCTGATCCGGATCGGTCCGCCGCTGCTGCGCGAAGAAGCGGACGTTTGTCCCGAAGGGCGTGCGCTGCGGGCCCGCCCCCTGCTCGTCCAGCAACCCGGGCGTTCCCGTCGCAAGCCGGTCGAGGACTTCGTGTTCCAGCCGATGGACCGTCTGCTGGACGCCGTGGAGCACGAGGGCAGGACCATCACCGAAGCCGCCGCGAACCGCTGGCATGTCCGCAACTGCTCAAGCGCACACGCGGAATGGGCATGGGAAGCGGCCCGGACCTTTCTTGCCGCGCGTGACCGGGAGCAGTCGGCGCGCGTGGCCTCCGGACATCCGGCCACTTCTCCCGTGCAACCGCGCTGGGTGGGCGGAAAGAAATTGAACGTCCTCGACGTGCGGGGCGCCGACCAGTACGAACGCACCGCCTGGGGGCGCCAGTACACGTCCGGGGACGGAACGGTCCGGGAACTCTGGATTCCGTCCCTCGGGCAGGTGAAGACGGACCGCCCGCTTCTGGAGGTGGTCGCCGCCGCGCACGTGCTCGCCACGGGGGTCCCGGCGCGAACGCCCTACATGGAGCGCTCCGAACCTCTCGCGTCCCCGCAGCCACAACCGAGCAGGGTCCGCGTTCTGGGCGTCGGACTCCGTGACGGCTCCACCGCCGTGCTCGGCGACTGGGATGTCGAGGAGGTGCAGTGGCTGTTCGACCTGCACGTGCGTGGCCCGATGGCCAAGGTGGCCGACGGCCGAGGCCGGCGTCCCGGCTCGGACTGTGTCCGATGCGAGGCGCTCGCCGGCTGCCGGGACACTCCTCGTGCACCCGGCCTGCTTGGTGCGCCGGGGTCGGCCCGGCCCCGCAAGCGGCGCAGTGTCTCCGTCTCCGACCTGCGGGCATACCGGGACTGCCCGGCCAGGTACCACCTGACCAGGGTGCTCAAGCTGCGTGACGGCCGGACGGAGAACGAGGCGATCCGGCGTGGCCGTGCGGTCGACGCCTGGCTCAACGCATGTCATGGAGCACGGCCGTCGGTGCCCTGCCGGGACATCCCGTTACCTGACGCCTTGCCGGGTCTCGACGAGACCGAACTGCCCGCGGCCCGCGCCATGATCCGTGCGCACCGGGGTCTGTGTCCGCTCGACGGTCTGCCCGCCACGGAGCGGGTCGAGCCGCAGCGCCGCGTCGCCGTGTACGACGAACAGGCGGACGTCGTCGTCATCGCCGCCTGCGATGTGGTCTACACGGATGACGGCGGTGTGGTGATCCGCGAGACGAAGACCGCCGCACACCGCTTCGGGGAGCGGCGGAGCCTCGTGGAGACGTTCCCGCAACTGGCGCTGGCGGTGCTTCTGCTGGCATCCGGCGTGCTGGGCGGCGATCCCCGTCGTTCCCGTGTCGAGCTGGAAGTGCTGCGCCCGGACGGAGCACGCCTCGAGGAACTCGACCCCTGCGATGGCCTCACCCTCGACCGGTCCCGGCAGGTCATCGCCGAACTCGCCAGCGACTGGGCTGCCGACGAGGCCTACGCGGCCGAACCCGCCCCGGACTTCGACTGCTCCGACTGCGAGGCGGCGCGCTGGTGTTCCGTGGGACGCTCCCGGCGAGCCGCCGACACCACGGGGGAGACCCGGTGACCATCGACGACCACGGTGCCGTACCGGCCGCGAACTGGACGGCGCACGACGGCGTACCGCTGCTGCGGACGCTCGCCACGGCACTTCTCGCCCTGGAGGCGCAGACCGGCCTGGACTCCTTCACCCTCCCCTACCACGCCGAGGCGCAGCGAGCTCTGGACCGTACGGTGCTGGCCTGCCTGCTGCGCGGCGCCCGCCCGCCCGCCGGGCTGACGGAACTCGTCGACCGCTGCCGGACGGTGCCGCTCGAGGACTGGCCTCTGAGCCTGCCCGCCGACCTGGTGGAACCCGGGGACCGACTGCTCGACGAGATCTCGGGCAGACCCACCGAACTGTGTCATGAGTGGGCTGGCCGGAGCCCCGACTCGGCCGCGGTCTTCCGCGACCGCGAAGTCGTCCTCGCCGCCCTCCGTCTGTGCCGTGAGTACGGTGAGGAGGACGCGTACACCGCTTTCCGCGGGCTGCTCGTGCACCGACCGGTCCTCACGGCCGCCGAGATGTACGAGGTGACCGGCGACGTGGTACTGGAACCCGTGCACGAACTCATCCGGCGTGTCTACAAACCCGTGCCGGAGTCCTACCTGCGGGACGGCGCCTACACGGCCTGCGGGCGGTGCCTCACCCTGCTGACTCCGGTCGGAGTGGGTGAATGGTGGTGCGAGCGGGACCGCTGCCGTCGCCAGGGACCACCACCACCGGGCCGCCGGATCACTTACGACGGGACTTTCACGGTCAGCCAACTGGAGCGTCCCCTAAGGCAGTTCGTTACCGGCCCGGGGCGGGCCGAGGTCGATCTGGAACGCGAGCTGCTGGCCTTGGGACTCCAGGTGCGGATGTGGCCCGGCTACGACGCCTACGACCTCCAGGTGGTGTTCCCCGACGGCTGGCGCTGGGCCGTCGACGTCAAGGACTGGGCACACCCGACGTTCCTCGGCCGCTCGGCCCGCCCCGTCCCCCAGGATCCGCCGTACGACGAGGCGTTCTGGGCGGTGCCGGTGCACCGGGCGGCGGCCCGTCCTCACTATGTCGCGGCCTTCGAACGGGCCCGGCCCGCGAGCGCCGGTGACCTGCCACTGCTGACCGATGCCGACCTCGTGACCCGTGCGAAGCGACGGCTGCGCACCTGCAAGGGAGACCGCCGTGCGTGACCGTGAGAGCTGGCACCGGCAGGTGAGCCGCGAGCTGGCCCAAGTGTGGAACGGGCTGCCCGCCGGGCTCGACGGAGTGAAGCCCGTCCATGTGTGCCAGGTCGAACTGGCACTGCGCCTGCTGCAGCGTCTTGCGCCGCAGGAGCCGGCCGAGGGCGCCTACACACTCCTGGGCGGCTACCCCTTCGCCCGTGCCGCCGGCCTGGCGCACACCCACGAGCACGACACGATGCTCACCGCCGCCCGCCACATGCTGTGGACGCTCCGGCGAGGACGCGCCTGGCACCAGGCCCTCAACGCGTACCGTTTGGTCCCCGAACGGCTGCGTGCCTATGAGCTGCCGCACCCTCGTGAGCGGAGCGCGCCCCGAGCGCTGCTGCCGACCGTCGCGGCCGGTCGTATCGCCGTGTACGACCAGGCCCTGGCCGGGATCCCAGACTTTGTCCGTAGGCCCCTTCCCCTGGCACCGGCGGGCCGCAGCAGTTTCCGGGAACTGCGTCGGACGACGTCGGTCACGATTCCCGAGCTCCTCGTCCTTAAGAGCCCTTCCGGACACGACCTGTCCGTGGGGCGTGCCGGGGGTTCCGCGCCGCTCACCGTCATGCGGCACGAACTCGTCGATACCGCCCGGTGGATGGACAGTGCCGAGAGAGAGGCGGGGATCGAACGGCCGGGGAACTGGGGGGCGCGCATGGCGGAGGTACGCATCGCGCCACGGGACGCGGACGGGCGTGGCTTCACCGACGGCGACGCGCTGCGGCTGGACGGCCTGCTGCATCTGGCGGGCATGGTGGGCGCCGGCAAGAGCACGCTGATGACACTGGTCGCGGTGTGGGCCGCCCGCCGTGAGACCCCGCTGCGCACCACCATCGTCGTGGGTGACGCCGCCGAACAGCTCCGCCTGTGCGAGCTGTTCACCGCTCTCGGTCTGTCCGCCGTTCCGCTGCTCGGGGCCAGCACACGCGAGACACATGTGCAGCGGCTCCACCGCCGGCTCGCTTCCCGTGGCCTGGACAACCTCCTTGACCACGACGCGCAGGGTTTCGACGAGCTGAGTACGGCGTGTGTCGTGGACGCGCTCAGGGGAACCGAGGCGGCCAGACCTTTGCGCTATGCCGACGCCCCGTGCACGACCCTGTATCCGGAGCGGAACGCCCCGGAGCGAGGCGTCGGGCAGGCGGCCCAGAGCCCTGATCCCCTCCCCGCCGTCTGGGAACCGGGCACGCCCCGCACCGTCGAGAACACACCCACCGACCAGGAACCGAAGGGATCCCCCCACGGCTGTCCCATCTGGGCGGAGTGCCCGCGCCACCGGTCGGTCCGGGCGCAGGTCGACGCGCTGATCTGGGTGGCGAACCCGGCCAGCCTGGTACAGAGCGCGGTGCCCTCGCACCTCAACGACGAGCGGCTGCGGCAGCTGGAGCTGGCCTGCATCCGCAGCGACATCATTTTCGTCGACGAGGCCGATTCCGTGCAGATGAAATTCGACGAGCTGTTCGCCCCATCGGCCACCCTTGTCCAACCCGGTCTCGAGTCCTGGCTCGACCGGCTGCACACGCACAAGATCGAGGAACTCTCCCGCCAGGGACGGCTTCCCCTGACGGACCGCCAGGTCGAACAGTGGAATGCGGCCCTGGCAGTCGTCACGGTCGCCGCCGACCGGTTGTACCGACTGCTGATCTCCGACGAGCCGTTGAGGGACTGGGTCGACACCGAGTACTTCAGCCCGTGGGCGCTCCAGGAGAAACTCCTCGCCGACTGGTTCGACGAAGTGCCAGGCCCCGACGCCTTCCGCGCTGCGGACGAACTCGAAGCGGTGGCCGACGAACAGGAGCTGTACGAGGGATACGAGGACGACACCGACGGCGAGGGACCCGACGCGGCGCCCACCGCACCCCGCGACCCGCGCCGGGACGAACTGGCCGCGCTGCTCGACGCCTTCCGCGACGACCCGCTCGGCGGTCGCGGGCGGCGTGGCACGCTCACCGACACCATGGTCGAAACCGCCCAGGACCTCCTGCACGGCCTCTCCGCCCCCCGCACCCGGGACCGGGTCCGCGGGCTTCTCGACGAGATGCTGCGGGAAACCCCGGTCGCGGACGACGGCCGGGCGTCGGTCGGGAAGGCGTACGAGAAGTGGCTGGACCTGACCTGCCGCCGCCTGGAGTTCACCCTGCTCCTGTCCGCCCTGCACCAGCGTCTGGACCGCCTCACCCACCTGTGGCCGCACGTGGAGGCCGCGCTGCGCCTCGGCACCCAGGGCAAGGAACTGGCCCGCCGCGCTCCCCTGGACTACGCGCCGCTGATTCCGGAGGCGCCCATGGGTAACGTCCTCGGTTTCCAGTACCTCCCCGATGACCGGGAGCGTGACGAGATCGGCCGCACCAGCGGAACTCTGCGCTTCTTCCGTTGTGCCGGCGTCGGACGTGAACTCCTCCTCTCCCTCCCGGAGCTGGGCGCGGACCGCGCGGCCGGCCGCCCGGGACCCCATGTGGTGCTGATGTCGGGAACCAGCTGGGCCGGCGAGTCCACCCGGGCCCATGTGCTCGCTCCGGTGGGAGCGGTCCTGAAACCGTCCGCCCGGTCGCTCGAAGCGGTGGCACGCACCCGTTTCGACACCCACTTCCTCTACGACGAGGAGGGCAGGCCGATGAGCCTGTCCGGGACGGCCCCGAAGGCCCGGACCACTCAGGCGCGCGCGATCGCCGCGAAGCTGGGCCGGCCCGGTCCCGGCGGCTGCGACAGTCCTCTCGACCTGGAACTGGCCAAGGTCGCCGACGACCACCGCAAGCGGGCCCTGCTGCTGGTGGGCAGCTACCGGGAGGCCTACGCCGTCGCCGACACCTTGAACGCCGAGGAACGGTGGCAGGGCCGGGTCCGGGTGCTCGTACCGGACGACGCCGACCTCGACCATGCCCTGCACGGCACAGGCGCCGCGGAGGGCGGGACCACCTCGGCCACCCTGCGCCGCGGCGATCTCGCGCTGTTCGCCGAGGACCCGGCCGCGGAAGTCCTGGTCGCCCCGCTGCTGGCGGTCGAACGCGGCCACAACATCCTCAACGGCCGGCGCAACGCCGCCTTCGGCACCGCGCTCTTCCTCGCCCGCCCGCATCCCCGGCCCGACGAGCTGTCCCTGTCGGTCTTCGCCGTCAACGACTGGATCAGCCGCTTCGTCCGCGACCGGCCGCGCGCCGACGACCTCCCGGGGCCCGCCACCTTCACCGAGCTGGTGGCCCAGGCCACCACGCTGGACCAGGCGGGCCGTGATCTGAGGTTCGCGGGCCGCCAGGAGTGGCGCCGGCTGCTATCACGGCGTTACATCTACTCACGGCTGTCCCCCTGGGAGAAGCGCGCGTTCGCATGGGACCAACTGGTCACCATGTGGCAGGTCATCGGCCGCCTGGTACGGGGTGGAGTACCCGCCAGGGTCGTGTTCGTCGACGCGGCCTTCGCCCCCCGGCTGGCGCGGTCCCTCGCTCCCACGGCCTCGGGCGCCGCCGTCCCGGCCGCCGATGGTCTGCTGCGGGCCCTGCAGTCGGTTCTGTCACCGTACTTCGCCCCCGACGCCGATCCGGACGCCTTTCCCGACCCGGCCGACCCGGCACTGGCCCGGCTGCTCTACCAGCCCTTCCACGACGCCCTGCTGACTCTCGGCCATCACCGGCCCGTCCGCTGAGGCGGCCGGCACCGGCCCGCACGTCACCGCCGCATCCCTCCGAAGGAGGTTCCACTATGCCCGTGAACTACCGCACCGTCCGCACCGCCGCCTGGCTCCCGGCCGACCCCCGGACCACCCTCACCGCGCGCTACCGCGCCCTGCCTTTCCCCGAACAGTGGCGGGACGCGGTCCTCGCCCTGTGCAACGCCGGCCGCGACCCCCAGGCGGAGCCGTACCGGACCGTACCCACCCGCCGCCTGGAACAGGTCCTGCAGGCCTTCGCCCCGGACGTCCTCGTGCTGCCCCGACCGCCCTTCCACGAGCGGGGGGAGGAACCGGAGCGCTGGCTGTACGTCGCCGAGGACGCCCCCGACCCGCTGCCCCCACACGTCCTCACCCCGCTGCTGGGCCGCTGGCTGCGCGAGCTGCGGCCCGAACCGGAGCACCGGGCCCTGCTCAAGGACGTCCGCGCCCAACTCGCCGAGCACCCACCCGAGTGGGAACCCGTCGAACGTGAACTGCTGGCCTGCGGCAGCACCCGGGGCGGTACCGCCGCGCCGGCCTCCCACCAGTTCACCCTCACCACGGACTGGCTGGCCCGCCGCGTCCTGGCCCTGGGGCCGTACCCGTACGAGGGCGGGCAGCTGCACTTCCGCGCCATGCCGCGCGGCCCCAGGGACCAGGGCGCGGAGCTGGTCTCGCAGCCCCTGCCGTACGAGCCGTCGCCGGGCAAGGGCGCCTGGTGGTTCTCCGTCGTCCTCAACATCACCCTGCACACCGTGCCGTTCGACCCCCTGCCCCGTTTCCACCTCCACTGGTCCATCCGCCGCTGGGCGACGCGCACGTCGCCCGCGACGGGCCGGGTCCGGCTGCCGTACGGAAGCCGGACCACGGTGCTGCTGCGCCCCCGGGTGCCGGTGCTGCCCGGAGTGCCGCTCAGCGAGCGGTACGCCGTCGCCCAGCTGGAGCGGCGCTGGGACAAGGAACGGAGCGAGTTCGCCGACGGCTGGGCCTACGGCGGCCCGGCCCGGCTGCTCCAGGACGTCTCCCTCGGTGAACCGTTCCCCGATGCCGACGCGATCCTGACGGACCCGGAGGAGTGGCTGCGGCGCGACGCGCGGGCCGGGATCGTGTACCGCACTGCGATGGGCGGCCACGAGGTCAAGGCCGGCCTGATGCCGAACCAGTGTTCGGAGCTGACGGCCTGGGCGCAGGCGGCCCTTCCCGCCGAACTGCGCACGGCGCCGGACCTCACGCACACCGCGCTCGCCGCGGCCAAGCCGCTCAACGCCCCGCCCTCCAGTGTCCCCAAGGCGGCACGGGAAGAGGAGGAGGCCCGTCGCTGCGCCGAGCGTCGGGCGGCGGTGGCCTTCGCCGTCGGGGAACTCGGCGCCCCACGGACCGAGGACGGCCGGCCGGTACTGGAAGCGCGGCTGCTGTGGCAGTCGGCCGAGATGCGGGACGCGGCCCTCGGGGCGCTCAGCACGCGGCTCGGCCTCAAGGGCGACGGTGGTTCCTTCACCGAGCAGGAGTACGACGCAGCCGACCCGGGCCGTCCGGTGGTGCACGAGTGGCAGGCGCCGGAACTCACCGTCCGCGTGCGGTGCCTGCGGCCCGTCGTGCGCCAGGACGACGGCACCGGCCGCGCCCTGACCGCGGGCCTCGGCCTCCCGGAGGGCGTACGGCGCACCCGGGAGGCGGTCACCGCGGCCGTGGGGGAGCGGCGGGACGAGACGGCGACGTGGCTGGCCGGCGACAGGACCGGGGACGCGCCCGCCCTGGCCCTGGTGGAGATCGACCGCCCCGCCGATTTCGCGTCCCGGGACCACGACCCCAAGTTCGCCCTGCGGCTCGGCTGCGCCGCCGCCGGCTTCGTCACACAGTTCGTGGCACTCCCCAAGAAGACCAAGGGGTACAACTCCCTGGGGAACATGGGCCACCGGGCCCTGATGGCCTGGGACGACGGACTGCGGCAGCTGGGCGCCCGGGTCCACCCCGAGCACGGCATCGAGCAGGGCGTTCCGCAGGGAATGCGGTACGCCGCGGTCTGGATGGTCCGCAAGAACCACACCGCGCGCAACCGCTGGGCCGCCGATGTCCCGGTCGCCGTCCTGGTCACCCCGCAGGCCCCCGGGAGCGGTCTGGCCCGGGTCCAGGGCTGGGACCCGGGCGCCGACGACGGCGCAGGGGCATGGGTCCCGTATCCGGTCATGCTGCTCGCACTGACCCGTCTCGCCGAGGTGCGGCCCCCCGCGCCGCGGGCGGAGGGCGAGACGGTGCCCGCCGGACGCCGCCGCAGCTGGCGCGCCGACCGTGAGGAGCAGCGGCGGACCGCGGAGGAGTGGCTGCAGAAGGTACGCGCGTCGCTGCGCCGCCGGCCCACGATGCTCCTGGTCGACGCGCAGAACGCCCGGTCGCACTGGACCTGGCTCCAGGACGGCCGTACGGAGCGGGACCGCATCCGCGACGGGCACGCCGAACCGCGGCGGCTCGCTCCGGACCTGCGACTGGTGCGGGTGCGCACGGGGAAGGGCCGCGAGACCGCCCAGTGGTGGGGGGTGAACCCCAAGGACGGACCCAATGGCATCGCACCGCACCTGTGGATCCCGGAAGGCGAGGGAACGGGCCGGGTCTTCTACAGCACGACTCCCAAGCCCGTGCAGTTCAGTTCCTCGGCGGTGGAGGCGGACAAACTGGCGCCACGTCCGCTCAGGATGGGCAAGCGCAAGGGGGAGCCGACCATCGATACGGGGGTGGTGGGCTGGATGCCCGCCCTCGTCGAACTGGCGGTCCTCGGCTGCCACACCGACGACGGGGACGACCCGCAGGCCCTCGCCCTCGCCGCCCATCTGCTGCGTCAGCCCCCCGACTACCCTCAGGCGCTCGCC
Source organism: Streptomyces sp. NPDC051740 (assembly GCF_044453165.1). Classification (NCBI taxonomy): domain Bacteria; kingdom Bacillati; phylum Actinomycetota; class Actinomycetes; order Kitasatosporales; family Streptomycetaceae; genus Streptomyces; species Streptomyces sp. NPDC051740. The sequence continues at coordinate 28,718 of NZ_JBITCL010000024.1, forward strand.
CTGCCGCTGCCGCTGCACCTGGCGGGCCTGGGGCAGCAGTACGTGCTGCCGACGCGGCCTGAGGGTGAAGAGGATGTGGTGGACGGCGTGGAAGCCCCGCCGGAAGGCGCACAGGTTCCGGTGGCCCCGCCGGAGGAGGAGAGCGCGACGGACGCCGCGGCGGATCCCGACCCGGCCACGACGGCGGCAGCGGGTCTCGCCCTCGAACCGGAGCAGTCCGACCCCTCTGACGAGCAGGAGCAGTTGGCGTTGTTCGGCTTCTGACGCCGAAGGGGGGCATGGCCGGCGGGTGTGCGCGGTCCGGGTGGTCGCCGCGTGCGGTCAGCGGCCCGGACCGCGCCCTCGCCGGCCGGCCTCCCGGGCCCAGGCCCGCACCGGTCGTGCGTCGGGACCCATCGGGTGGGTGAAGGGCCGCAGTGGGTCCACCTCCGCCCACGGCACCAGCGCCTCCTCGGGCGCACGGCGTGCGGGCAACCACGCGGAGAGACGTCGCCACACCTCACCCGCGTGCACGGGGCGCTCGTCGGGTTCCTTGGCCAGCAGTTGGAGCACGAGTTCCTCCAGCGCGGTGGGGATTCCGCGGCGCAGTTCCCGAGGTGGCGCGGGCGGCTTCTCCAGGATCATGCCGGGCAGCATGAGTTCGGAGTCGTGGGCGAAGACGGGCTCGCCCGTCAGCATCGAGTAGAGCAGACAGCCGAGCGCGTACAGGTCCGTGCGCGCGTCGACCGGCTTGCCCCGGATCTGTTCCGGCGCCATGCATTCCAGGCTTCCGGGGCGCTCGCCGGTCGTGGTGAGTGACGTCGTCCCGGGGCCGAGGAAGGCGGCGACACCGAAGTCCAGGACCTTCACCACCCCGTCCGTGCGGATGACGACGTTGCTGCCCTTGAGGTCCCGGTGCACGACGTCCCGGGCGTGCACGGTGCCCAGGACGGAGGCGATCTGCACGCCGATCGACGCGGTCTCCTCGACGGGGAGTGGGCCCTCCTCGACGATCCGGTCGCCGAGCGAGAGCCCGATCACGTACTGCATCACGAGGAAACGCGTACCGTTCTCCTGGCCGAGGTCGTAGACGGTCGCCAGCCCGGGGTGGTCGAGCCGGGCGACGGCCTGCGCCTCACGGCGGAACCGTTCGGCGTCGCGGGCGCGTTGTTCCTCGGTGAGACCGAGGGCGGCGCTCATGGTCTTCAGTGCCACGTCGCGGCCGAGGTTCTCGTCGTGCGCGAGCCAGACGACGCCCATGCCACCCCGGCCGATGAGGTTCTTGATCCGGTATCTACCGGCGATCAGCGATCCCGTGTTCATCCGCGCTGTGGCCCCGTCCCCTCCGTGCCCGTGGCGCCGCGCCCCGGGCGGTCGTCGGAGGAGAGTTTGGCACGATGGCGCGCATGGCGCATTAATCGGGAAGGTTGCGTGCGTTGACTGTGTTCACGTGACGCTGTTCTAATGGTCGAGGGAGGGGCGGTACCACTGGTGTCTCCACCCGCTACGGTGACGTGTGGATCGCGTCGGGAACAAGTGAGGATCACGTGGACGTCTTCGGAGTGCACCGCCGACTCATCCAGGACTACAAGGAGTACACGTCCGGATCGGTGGTGATCGACGATCCGCGCATCGGCGAGAAAGTCTCCAAATCCCTTGCCGACGGAGACCAGTGGCCCGATCCCTGGCTCTCACTGAACCCGAGCTTCGAGCGCGGCGGCACCGTCGACCACCTCGCCGACGACCTGGGCCTTCTGCATCCCGAGTGCAAGCGCATCTTCCGGGTCGGCAAGGACAGGCCGGACGCGACCGTGCGCCCCATCACCTTCCACCGCCACCAGTACGACGCCATCGAGGCCGCCGCCTCCCGGCAGTCCTACGTCCTGACCACCGGCACCGGCTCCGGCAAGAGCCTCGGCTACATCGTGCCCATCGTCGACCGGGTGCTGCGGGAGAAGGCCGCCGGAGCGCCCTCCGGCATCAAGGCGATCATCGTCTACCCGATGAACGCCCTGGCCAACAGTCAGATGGGCGAGCTGAAGAAGTTCCTCACCGCCGGCTACGGCGAAGGTGAGGAGCCACCGGTCACCTACGCCCGTTACACCGGCCAGGAGAAGAAGTCCGAGAAGGAGGCGGTGCTCGACAGCCCGCCGGACATCCTGCTCACCAACTACGTGATGCTGGAGCTGATGCTCACCCGGCCCGAGGAGCGCAAGCACCTCATCGGTCGGGCCAAGGGCCTGCGTTTCCTCGTCCTGGACGAGTTGCACACCTACCGCGGCCGGCAGGGCGCCGACGTCGCCGTGCTGGTGCGGCGCGTGCGTGAGGCGTGCGAGTCGCCCGACCTCCAGTGCGTCGGCACCTCCGCCACCATGGCCACCGACGGCACCCCGGCCGCCCGGCGCCGTGCCGTCGCCGATGTCGCCTCCACGCTGTTCGACACGGAGATCCTCCCGGAGCGGGTGGTGGGCGAGACTCTGGTCCGGGCGACCGGGGACGCCGTGCCCACCTCCGCCGAACTCGCCGCCCGGGTACGGGAGAACAACCCGCCGCAGGAGTACAAGGCGCTCGCCGCCGACCCGTTGGCCCGCTGGATCGAGACCACGTTCGGGCTCACCAAGGTCACCGACGAGGACGGTACGGAACTGCTGGTCCGCGCCGCTCCCGTCACCGTGGAACTCGCCGCGCGCGCCCTGCGCGAGAAGGCCTTCGACATCCCGGAGGAGGCGCCCGACGACGAGCCGTACACCGCCTGCATGAACGCCATCCGCGCCACCCTGCAGGCCGGTTCGCAGGCCCGTGACCTGCAGACCGACCGGCCCCTGTTCGCCTTCCGGCTGCACCAGTTCCTGTCCAAGGGCGGCTCGGCGTACGTCTCCCTGGAGCCGGCCGAGAGCCGCTACATCACCCGCACCTACCAGCAGCGGGTGCCCGGGCAGCCGGAGAAGCTGCTTCTCCCGCTCTCCTTCTGCCGCGAATGCGGCCAGGAGTACCTGACCGTGGCCCGGGACCAGCGCGACGACGGCACGGTGGCCTTCCGCACCCGTGAGGACGAGGACGACGACCAGGGGTACCTCTACGTCTCCGCCACCAATCCTTGGCCCGAGCATCTGGGCGACGCCGTCGAGCAGCGTCGGTTCCCCGACAGCTGGCTCACCCTCGACCCGAAGAAGGCGACGACCGTCCTCACCGCGAGTCGCAGGAAGCGCGCGCCCCAGCCGGTGTGGGTGCGACCCGACGGCGAAACCGTGGACAAGGACCACAAGGACGGCCTGTACGCTGCCTATCTGCCCGCCCCGTTCCTGTTCTGCCTGGAGTGCGGGGTCAGCTATGAGGAGGTGCGGGAGCGCGACTTCGCCAAGCTGATGACGCTCGACCAGGAGGGCCGCTCCACGGCCACGTCCGTCGTCAGCGCCTCCATCGTGCGCCACCTCAAGGGTCTTCCCGAGAAGGAACTCGGCAAGGACGCACGCAAGTTGCTCACCTTCGTCGACAACCGGCAGGACGCCAGCCTGCAGTCCGGGCACTTCAACGACTTCGTGATGGTCACCCAGCTGCGCGGTGCGCTGTACCGCGCGATGCTGGAGGCGGGGAAGAAGGGGCTGCGCTGGAAGCGGCTCGGCGAGGAAGTCGTGGAGGCCATGGGACTGGCCCCGCACGAGTACGCCAACAACCCCACCGAGGTGACGGCGCTCGCCGAGGAGACCAAGGACGCGTTGGCCCAGATCGCCGAGTACCGGCTCTTCCTGGACCTGGAGCGCGGCTGGCGGGTCACCATGCCCAACCTGGAGCAGACCGGTCTGCTCGGCCTGGAGTACGCCGGCCTCGACGAGATCGCCGAGGACGAGGAGCGCTGGCAGCGGGCCGCGGGCCCGCTGCGTACCGCCGCCCCCGCCACCCGCCTCGACCTCGCCCGGGTCCTCATGGACGAACTGCGCCGCCAGCGGGCCGTCGACACGCCGTACTTCACCGAGGCCAAGTTCAACGAGCTGCGCAAGGAGTCGGCGAAGCTCAACGACGCCTGGGGGATCGCCGACACCGAGGCCGCTCCCCCCGCGCCGACCGTCGCCCTGCCGCGGGCGGGGCGGCCGGGCCGCAGCCGCAGCGAGAAGAACCTCACCGGCCGGGGCGCCTTCGGCCGCTTCGTGCGCAAGCCGGGAACTTTCCCCGACTGGCGGCACGACCTCTCCCTCGCCGACGCCCAGGACGTCATCACCGACCTGCTCGACGTCCTCGCCGACGGCGGTGTCCTCACCCGCGTCACCCAGGGCCGGAACGAGGACCCCGGTTACCGGATCAACCACACCGTGATCCGCTGGCACGCCCGCGACGACGACCACGGCACCGTGGACCGGCTGCGCCGCACCTACCGCACCGGGCGAGGACCCCGCGTCAACGCCTTCTTCAAGGGGCTCTACAAGGAGGTCGCCGGCACCTTCGCCGGCCTGCACGCGGCCGAGCACACCGCCCAGGTCCACCCCGACATCCGCGAGGAACGGGAGCAGCTGTTCAGCAAGGGCGTTCCGCTACCCCTGCTGTACTGCTCGCCGACGATGGAACTGGGCGTCGACATCGCCAGCCTCAACTCGGTCAACCTGCGCAACGTGCCGCCGACCCCCGCCAACTACGCCCAGCGTTCGGGCCGTGCCGGCCGCTCGGGTCAGCCCGCGCTGGTCACCACGTACTGCGCCACCGGCAACAGCCACGACCAGTACTACTTCACCCGCTCCGACCAGATGGTCGCCGGTACCGTCGCCCCGCCGCGCCTGGACCTGGCCAACGAGGACCTGCTCGCCTCGCACGTGCACGCCATCTGGCTCGCCGAGACCGGTCTGGAACTGGGCCGCTCCATGACGAAGATCATCGACGCGGACGGCAAGGCCCCCTCCCTGGCCCTGCTGACCGGGGTGCGCGAGCAGATCGCCAACAAGAGGGCGCAGGCACGGGCCCTGGCCCGTGCCCGGACCGTCCTCGCCGGCTGCGCCGACACCCTGCGGGACACCTCGTGGTGGCACGAGCAGTGGCTGGAGGACACCGTCAGCAGTGCTCCGGGCGCCTTCGACCTGGCCTGCGGCCGCTGGCGCACCCTCTACCGGAAGGCGCTGGAGGAGCGGGAGCTCCAGCACGACAACATCCGCAACCGTACGGCGACCGGCCGCTCCCAGCAGCAGGCCGTACGCCGCCGCGCCCAGGCGGAGAACCAGATAGCGCTCCTGGAGAACCGCCAGGGCGGCGAGCGCACGGTGTTGTCCGACTTCTACCCGTACCGCTACTTCGCCTCCGAGGGCTTCCTGCCCGGCTACTCCTTCCCCCGGCTGCCGCTGGCCGCGTACATCCCCGGCACCGGCCGCACCAGCCGCGGCTACGACGGCGACTACCTCCAGCGGTCCCGGTTCATCGCGATCCGCGAGTTCGGCCCCGGCGCGCTGATCTACCACGAGGGCAGCCGCTTCAAGGTGAACCGGGTCCAGCTGCCGCCGGACACCTCCGGCGAGCTGACCACCGACAGCGCCAAGGTGTGCCAGAGCTGCGGCTACCTGTCGCCGGAGGACCAGCGCGAGGACACCTGCCCCGGCTGCCAGGGCACGCTCGGCGACGCCCGCACCGGTCTGCTGCAGCTGCACACGGTCTTCACCCAGCGCCGCGACCGGATCTCCTCAGACGAGGAGGAGCGCCAGCGCACCGGCTACGCAGTGGAGATCTCCTACCGTTTCAAGAAGCACGAGGACGGCCGGGACGGCTCCCTGCGGGCCGAGGCCAAGTCCGCGGCCGGTACGCTCCTCGCGCACCTCGCCTACGGCGACAGCGCCACGGTCCGGCTCACCAACCTCGGCTACCGCCGCTCGGTCGCCAAGGGCGAGATCGGCTTCTGGATCGACCCGGTCACGGGGGAGTGGCTGGCCGGCTCCACCGGCGCCAAGGGCACCGGCACGGCCGGCCGGGAGACCCCGGAGGAACAGGAGGGCCTGGCCGACGCGGACAAGGCGCTGCGCAAGGTCCCCGTCATCCCCTACGTGCAGGACACCCGCAACATCCTCGTGCTCCAGCTCGCGGCCCCCGTCGACCGGGACACCGCGATCACCCTCCAGTACGCGCTGGAGCGGGGCATCGAGGCCGAGTTCCAGCTGGAGGACTCCGAGCTGGACACCTGGGAGCTGCCGCCGCACGACGGTCCCCGCGAGCGGCTGCTGTTCATCGAGAGCGCGGAGGGCGGCGCGGGCGTCCTGCGCCGGCTGCAGGCCGAGCCCAAGGCGCTCGCCGCTGCCGCACGGCGGGCCTTGGAGATCGCACACTTCGACCAGCACGGCCGCGACCGGGGAGCGGAGAAGGAGAACGGCGACCCGTGCGAGAAGGGCTGTTACCACTGCCTGCTCTCCTTCGGCAACCAGCGCCACCACCGGGCGATCGACCGCCGTCTGGTCCGCGACCTGCTGATGGAGCTCAAGGACGGTGAGGTCGGCGGCGGCCACGTCGGCCGCACCCGTGACGAGCACGCCGACGCGCTCATCGAGGGCGCCGACTCCTCCCTGGAGGAGCGGTTCATCGCCTACCTCCGCGCCCACGGCCACCATCTGCCGCAGCGCCAGCAGCTGAAGGTGAGCGAGGCCCTGTCCAAGCCGGACTTCGTCTACGACACCGGCTACGGCCCGGTCGCCGTGTTCGTCGACGGCCCGCACCACGACCACGCCGAGACCGCCCTGCGGGACGAGGAGGCCGCCGAGCGGCTGAAGGAGATCGGCTGGGAGGTCATCCGCATCCGGTACGACGACGACTGGGCCAAGGCCGTCGCCGAGTACCCTTCGGTGTTCGGCGAGGCCCGCCGCTGACCTGCGGTGGGGCGGGCCACAGGCCCGACCCACCGGATGCACGGCGTACGGTGCTGGGCGGCCGGGCCTTCCGCGCCGACGCACCCGGCCCGCCCCGACCGCAGCCCGCCCGCCAACCCTGTTCCTGCCCGCCCCCCCCTGAGAGCCCTGTTCCTGTCCGCCGGCCCGCGGCCGGCCACCCCGCGCCCGTCCGCCCCGATCCGAGAGGCCCGCATGACCACCGCCGTCCAGCCGACCCAGCAGCAGTACGCGGTCGGCTCCCTCGTCCACGTCCGGGGCCGTGAGTGGGTCGTACTGCCGGACTCCACGCCGGAGCTCCTCGTCCTGCGCCCTCTCGGCGGCGCCGACGACGACGTCGCGGGCATCCTGCCCGCACTGGAGCAGGTGGTCCCCGCCACCTTCGCCCCGCCCACCCCCTCCGACCTGGGCGACCAGCAGGCCGCAGGGCTGCTGCGCACCGCCCTGCGCATCGGTTTCCGCTCCGGCGCCGGCCCTTTCCGCTCGCTCGCCTCGGTCTCCGTGGACCCCCGCCCGTACCAGCTGGTGCCGCTGCTGATGGCGCTCCGCCAGGACACCGTCCGGCTGCTGATCGCCGACGACGTCGGCATCGGCAAGACGGTGGAGGCCGGGCTGATCGCCGCCGAGCTGCTGGCCCAGGGCGACGCCCGCGGCCTGGTCGTGCTGTGCTCGCCGGCCCTGGCCGAGCAGTGGCGGGCCGAGCTGTACGGCAAGTTCGGCGTGGACGCCCGTCTCGTGCTGCCGTCCACGATCGGCCGGCTGCTCCGTGAGACGCCGTACGGCCAGTCGGTGTTCCGCTCCGACGGCGCCTACGTCGTCTCCACCGACTTCATCAAGTCCCCCCGTCACCGCGAGGACTTCCTGAAGAACTGCCCCGACCTGGTGATCGTCGACGAGGCGCACTCCTGCGTCGCCGACACCGCGATCGGCGCCTCCGCGCGCACCTCCCAGCAGCGGTACTCCCTGCTGCGCGCCCTCGCCGACCGGGCGGACCGCCACCTCCTGCTGGTCACGGCCACCCCGCACAGCGGCAAGGAGGAACCCTTCCGCCGTCTGCTCGGCCTGCTCGACGACCGCCTCGCCACGGTGAGCTTCGACACGGAGGCGGGCCGCCGACTCCTCGCGGAGTACTTCGTGCAGCGCCGCCGCGCCGACATCCGCGACGACTTCGGCGACGGCGCGCACTTCCCCTCCTCCCGGGACACCGCCGAGTCCCCGTACACCCTGCACCGCGACTACAAGAAGCTCCTCGACGAGGTGCTGGCGTACGCCCGCGAGACCGTCCGCGCGGCCGACGGCGCCCTCCAGCAGCGTCAGCGCTGGTGGTCCACCCTCGCCCTGCTGCGCACTCTGTCCTCCTCCCCGGCCGCCGCCGTGCAGTCCCTGAACACCCGGGCCGGCGTCGAGGAGGCAGGCTCCCCGGAGGAGGCCGACCGCACCGGCGAGCGCACCGTCTCCGACCCGGCCGACAGCGAGGGCGCCGAGTCCGCCGACGCGGTCCCCGGCACCCGGCTGCCCGCCGCCGCGGAGACGGCCGACGGCCCCGACAAGATTCCCGAGCACGACACTCCCGAGCACGAGGACACCGCGGAGGACGACGAGGAGAAGGCCCGCCTGATCGCCATGTCCGCGGCGGCCAAGAAGCTCGAGGGCCCCACCCGCGACGCCAAGCTCAAGAAGTTGATCGCCACCGTCACCGACCTCCTCGACGACGGTTACCGTCCCATCATCTTCTGCCGCTACATCGCGACCGCCGACTACGTGGCCAAGCACCTCACCAAGGTCTTCAACAAGAAGGGCGCCGAGCACCCGGTCGCCGTCGCCTCCGTCACCGGCGAACTCTCGCCCGACCAGCGCGTCACCCGCATCGCCGAGCTGACCGGTGCCGACGAGGACGGCAACCCGCCGGCCGAGCGTCGCGTCCTGGTCGCCACCGACTGCCTCTCCGAGGGCGTCAACCTCCAGGAGTCCTTCGACGCCGTCGTCCACTACGACCTCGCCTGGAACCCCACCCGGCACGAGCAGCGCGAGGGCCGCGTCGACCGCTTCGGCCAGCGCACCGACGTCGTCAAGGCGCTCACCCTGTACGGCGCCGACAACCCCGTCGACGGCATCGTCCTGAACGTCCTGCTGCGCAAGCACGAGCGGATCCGCCGCGTCACCGGCGTCTCCGTGCCCGTGCCGCAGGAGTCCGAGAGCGCGATGCAGGCCGTCTTCGAGGGCCTGATCCTGCGCGGCGAGAAGACGGCCTACGAACAGGAGGGCCTGTTCCCGCAGGAGGAGGCGGCCGCCGCCGAGCAGCTGGAGATCGCCTGGCAGTCCTCCGCCGAGCGCGAGAAGCGCAACCGTTCCCGCTACGCCCAGCACCGCATCAAGAAGGACGAGGTGGCCGCCGAGGTCGCCGAGGTCCGTGCCGCGCTCGGCACCGGCGAGGAGGTGCGCGACTTCACCCGCCGCGCCCTGACGGCGCTGCGCGGCATGCCCGCCCCGACGAAGCAGGGCGGTTTCACCGTCCACACCGACGCCCTCCCGCTCGGCCTGCGCGACGCCGTCTCCGCCGCGCTCGGCCCCCGCCACCCCCGCCCGGTCGTCTTCCACGACGCCCCGAGCGCCCCGCGCGGCGAGGCCGCCCTCACCCGAACCGACCCGGTGGTCGCCGCCACCGCCCGCTTCGTCCTGGACGCGGCGCTCGACGACGCCGACAAGATCCCGCAGTGGCAGCGTCCCGCCCGCCGCTGCGGCGTCGTCCGCACCAAGGCGGTCGACCGCCGCACCACGCTCCTGCTCGTCCGCCACCGCTTCCGGCTGCACCTGCCGACCCGCGACGGCTCCGTGCGCGAGCAGCTCGCCGAGGACGCCCGTGTGGTCGCCTTCCGCGGCAGCGCCACCGTGCCCCAGTGGCTGCCGGAGGACGAGGCGCTCGCGCTCCTGGACGCCCGCGCCGCGCAGAACACCGACCCGACGTTCGCCGCCGGGCGCATCAGCGAGATCCTGGAGGCCCTGCCCACGGTCCTCATGCCCGAACTACGCGTTCACTCCGCCGACCTGGGCAAGAAGCTGGAGGCCTCGCACCACCGGGTCCGCACCGCCTCCCGGGCCCGTCTGGCGGGCCTGAAGGTCGTCCCGCAGGGCGACCCGGACGTCCTCGGCGTCTACCACTACCTCCCGGCCCCGACGATCCCCCAGGGAGCGGACGCATGAGCCTCGCCAGGACCCTCGTCACCGACACCGTCGCCACCGTCGGCGGCCTGCTCCCGTACGACCTCCTGGTACGGATCAAGGAGGGCAAGGAGCAGACCGGCTCCAAGCCCGCCGACTACCGCCTGTACGCCAAGGGCGACTCCGTACGCGACGCCGCCGAGCGCTCCTGGGGCTATCTGCGCGGCGTGTGGACCTCCTACCAGGACGCGCTGGTCCGCGACGGCGCCGACGCCGATCCCGGCGTGCACGCGGTCGGCCTGACCACCGAACGCTGGCTGCTGCCCCTCTTCGAACAGCTCGGCTTCGGCGCCCTCACCCCGGTGCCCGCCCCCGGCCTGCGCTCCCGCGACGGCGAGAAGGACTTCGACGTCAGCCACCAGTGGGCGCATGTCCCCGTGCACCTCACCGGCTGGAACGTCCCCCTGGACCACCGCACCCCGGAACTGGCCAGGCAGATCCCGCAGTCGATGGTCCAGGAGTACCTCAACCGCTCCGCGGACTCCACCCTGTGGGGCGTGCTCTCCAACGGCCGCCAGCTGCGCCTGCTGCGCGAGTCGGCGTCCCTCACCGGCGCCGCGTTCATCGAGTTCGACCTCCAGGCGATGTTCGCGGGCGACCGCTCCGACGACTTCGTGCTGCTGTGGCGGCTGCTGCACCGCACCCGCTTCGAGCCCCGTGCCAAGGGCGAGCCGGCCGCGACCTGCCCGCTCGAGAAGTGGCGCACCGAGGCCATCGACAGCGGCACCCGCGCCCTGAAGGAACTCCGCAAGGGAGTGGAGAAGGCCCTCGTCGCCATCGGCAACGGCCTCATCACCCACCCCGACAACGCGGCCCTGCGCGACGCCCTGCGCAGCCGCGACAAGAACGTCCGCGACCACCTCCACCCGGCCCTGCTCCGCCTCGCCTACCGCCTGCTCTTCCTCTTCGTCACCGAGGACCGGGACCTGCTGCTGCACCCCGAGGCGACCGAGACCGCCCGCGACACCTACGAGAAGTACTTCTCCACGGCCCGCCTGCGCCGCCTCGCCCGCCGCGTCGGCACCCTCCACGGCGACCAGTGGCACGCCCTGACCCTGGTCATCAAGGGCCTCGGCACCCCCGGCGGCCGTCCCGAACTGGGCCTGCCCGCCCTCGGCGGCCTCTTCGAGCCGACGAAGACGGACGAGACCCTGGACGGGCTCAGCCTGTCCAACCAGGCCCTGTACGAGGCCGTGCGCGCCCTCTCGGTCGTCCACGACGCCAAGCTGGGCCGCCCCCGCAAGGTCGACTACCGCCACCTCGGCGCGGACGAACTCGGTTCGGTCTACGAGTCATTGTTGGAGCTGGAACCGCGCCTGGACGAGGGCGACACCTACGTCCTCGCCAAGCTCGACGGCAACGACCGCAAGACCTCCGGTTCGTACTACACCCCGTCCCCGCTCATCGACTGCCTCCTCGACTCCACGCTCGACCCGGTCATCGACCAGGCGGTCCGCTCCGGTACGACACCGAAGGAGCGCGAGGACGCCCTGCTCGCCCTCACGGTCTGCGACCCCGCCTGCGGCTCCGGCCACTTCCTCGTCGCCGCCGCCCGCCGCATCGCCCGCCGCCTCGCCGAGATCCGCAAGGACGACCCCGAGCCCAGCGCCGAGGACGTACGGCACGCCCTGCGCGACGTCGTCTCCCGCTGCGTCTACGGCGTCGACCTCAACCGCATGGCCGTCGAACTGGCCAAGGTCTCCCTGTGGATCGAGGCGATGGAGCCGGGCCGGCCCCTCACCTTCCTCGACGCCCACATCAAGCACGGCAACGGCCTGCTCGGCACGACCCCGAAGCTGCTGGCCGGCGGCCTGCCGGATGACGCGTTCAAGCCGCTGGAGGGTGACGACCGCAAGCACGTCACCGACCTGAAGAAGCGGAACGCGTCGGAGCGCGCGGCATGGCGGGCCGCGCTGCGGCGCGGGGTGAGCCAGGAGGAGCTGTTCGCCGAGGAGCCGTTCGTGCTGGGCTCCAACGCCGAGTTCGGTGAGAAGATCTCCCTGATCACCGGCGCGGACTCGCAGGAACTGGAGGACGTCCAGGGCCAGGCCCGTGAGTACCACGCGCTGACCACGTCCCCCGACTACATCCGCGCTCTGGAGCTCGCGGACGCGTGGTGTGCGGCGTTCGTCTGGAAGAAGACGAAGACCGCCACGCCGCCCGCCCTCACCACCAAGTCGCTGCTCGCGCTCCACTCGGAGGACGGCGGCGCGCGCCTGCCGGACGGCACGCTGAAGGAACTGGAGCGGCTGCGGGAGGAGTACCACTTCTTCCACTGGCACCTGGAGTTCCCCGAGGTGTTCCGGGTCCCGGCGGACCCGGACGCGCCGGGCGTGGACGAACGCACCGGGTGGCAGGGCGGGTTCAGCTGCGTGCTGGGGAATCCGCCGTGGGAGCGGGTCAAGCTCCAGGAGCAGGAGTTCTTCGCGACCCGGAACGAGGAGATCGCGAACGCCGCGAACAAGGCGGCCCGCGAGCGCATGATCGACGCGCTGGCCGAGAGCGAGGAGGAGACGGACCGGGCGCTGCACACCGAGTTCATCGACGCCCGCCGCCTCTCCGAGGGCGTCAGCCATCTGCTGCGCGACTCCGGCCGGTTCCCGCTGGCCGGGCGGGGCGACGTCAACACGTACGCGGTGTTCGCCGAGGCGGGCTCCCTGGGCATCGCTCCGACCGGGCGCCTGGGCCTGGTCCTGCCGACGGGCATCGCCACCGACGCCACGACGGCGCCGTTCTTCTCCGACCTGGTGCGCACGGCACGGCTCGCGTCGTTCCTGGACTTCGAGAACGAGTCGTTCATCCTGAGCCGGGACGTGGACCACCGGGTGCGTTTCTCCCTGCTCACCGCCACCGGCGTGGGCACACGGGTCGACGAGGCGTCCTTCGCCTTCGGCACCCGCTACATGGAGGACCTGGACGGCCGGCGCTTCGCCATGCCGCCGGAGGAGATCCTGCTGGTCAACCCCAACACGGGCACGCTCCCGGTGTTCCGTACCCGCCGGGACGCCGAGATCACCCTGGGCGTCTACCGCCGTGTTCCGGTCCTGATGAAGGAGCCGGACGAGAACGGCTGGGGCGGCACCAACCCGTGGGGCCTGACGTTCATGCGCATGTTCGACATGTCCAACGACTCCCATCTCTTCCGGGGCAAGGAGGAGCTGGAGGGCGGGGGCTGGCGGCTCACCGGCAACGTGTTCGTCCGCCCCGAGGCCGGGGACAAGCGGCGGTACCTCCCGCTGTACGAGGCGAAGATGCTCCACCACTTCGACCACCGCCTGGGCACGTACGAGGGTCAGACCCAGGCCCAGGCCAACATGGGCACGCTGCCGCGTGTGACGCCGGAACAGCACGACGACCCCGACTTCGCGCCGCTGCCCCGGTACTGGGTGCCGGAGGACGACGTGGACTCCGGAAAGCGGGACAAGAAGGGCAACCGGATCATGTGGCCGGGGGTCGCTACGAGGCTGGCGGAGAGGGAGTGGTACCAGCCGTGGCTCATGGGCTTCCGAAAGATCTGCCGGTCGACTGACCGCCGGACCGTGTTGTCGTTCCTTTTCCCTGCAGTGGGCCTCGGGGACTCAGCGAACCTGATGCTGCCCACGGCTGAGGGGCATGCTGCTGCGTTGTACGCCAACACCACGTCATTCATGCTGGACTACGTGCTGCGCCAGAAGCTGGCGGGCACGAATCTGAACTTCTTCCAGTTCCAGCAGCTTGCTGTCCTGCCCCCGGAAGCCTACGAAGATCGCTCTTTCGATGGCACTGGGACGCTCGGTGATTGGTTCGATCAGCGCGTCAAGGAACTCATCTACACGGCGAAGGACATGGCCCCGATGGCCCGCTCTCTAAGGGATAAGGGGGAGCCATTCAAGTGGAATGAGAGGCGTCGGGACCTCCTGTGGGCGGAAGTGGACGCTGCCTTCTTCCATCTTTACGGGCTCAGCCGCGCCGATGTCGAGTACGTCATGGAGACGTTCCCGGTGGTCAAGCGTGAGGATGAGGCCGCCCATGACGGCGCCTACCGCACCAAGGAGCTCATCCTCGATGTCTACGACCGCATGGCCGAGGCGCGAGCAACCGGCGGCGAGTACCGGACCGTACTGGACCCACCGCCGGGGGAGGGGCCGCGCCACGAGGCCTGAGCGCCGTGACCTCGGGCGGGCCGGTCAGGCCCGGTTCCGCCCGAGGTCCGCGACGAACCCGGTCCATGCGCTCCGCGCGAACGCAAGCTGAGGTCCACCGCGTTCCTTGGAGTCCCGTACATGTATGGCGGTCGCGTCGGTGGCGACCTCGACGCATTCGCCGCCCTCGTCGCCGCTGTAGCTGCTCTTGAACCAGTTGAGCTGTGTGGGCTGTTCGGTGTTCATAGGTCTCCCAGCATCTTCTCGATCAGGCGCAGGGACTCGCGTGGGGTGAGCGCCTGTCCTCGGATGCTGCCATGTTTTGCGGCCAGGATGCGCACCTCTTCCTGGTCAGTGATGAGGCGGCTGATGTGCTGGACCTCCAGGTAGGCCACCTGCGGCTTGCCTTTCGGGGTGAGCAGCGTGAACGGCCCGCCCATACCTGCGTGTTCCTCACTTGCGGTCGGCATGACTTGGATCTCCACATGGCGCAAACGTCCCACCCGCAGTAGCTGTTCCAGCTGTCCGCGCTGTACGTTCGGCCCGCCGAAGGGCTGTCGCAGAATGCTTTCCTGGATGGTGGCGCTCACGGTCGGTGGTGGCCACCGTGTCATCAGCCCCTGCCGATCCATCCTCGCGGCTACGCGCTGTTCGATGGTCTCCTCGTCGAAGTACGGCTGTCGGCTGGCGAAGACGGCACGGGCGTAGTCCGGGGTCTGGAACAAGCCGGGCACCGCCTGGTTGGCGAAGTAACGCAGCTCCACCGCCTCAGTCTCCAACCGCGCATAGTCCCGGAACCACTCCGGATGCCGCACCCTCCGCCGAGTCTTCGCCCGCTCCACATCCTCCGCCGCAGAAGCCAACAGGCCCCCGCACTCAAGCAATCGGTCCACCGCGACCAGCAGCTCCGGCTGAGGCGTCCGCCGCGCCCGCTCGACCGAGGAGATCGTCTCCTCCCCGTACCCGAGCCGGTCGCCCAGCTCCTTCTGGCTCAGCCCGGCCCGCTCCCGGGCCACCTTGATCTGCCGGCCGAGCGCCCGGAACAGATCCGCGACCTCGTCCGTGCCGTCCGCCTCGCCGCTCGTCGGAACCCCCGCACCCGGTTGTGCCGCCATGCCGTACCACCGCCCTGTTTCTTGTCCCGGTGACGAACCGGCGAGGCTCCGGCCAGGTCACGGCCGTACGCCCGTACGTCACACCGTCCGCGCCGGGACAGTCATCGTGCGTACCGCCCCGTGGTCTGCACACAGTAGGACCGCTCCATCACCCTCGGTGAGGTGAACCAGGAAACCGTCACCGCAACCGGTGAACCGACCGTCGTCGCATGTCACTTCCGCACCCTGTTCCCCACCACCCGGCACGGGGCGCACACCGCCCGCCACGCCGCCGAACGCTGGCTCGCCGCGCAGCGGGGAGGGCCGGACCCCGCCGGTACCGACACCGGCGTCGACGCCGACGAGGCGTCCACGGTCTCCCTCCTCATCGCGGAGCTGACCGCGAACGCCGCTCTGCACGGCCGGGTGCAGGGCAGGAACGCACGCCTCGTGCTCACCCTCACTCCCACCGTGCTCCGTATCGAGGTCACCGACGCGCGGGGCGACCGTCGGCCCGTGCCGACCCCGGACACCGAAAGGGACGACGAGTCCGGCCGGGGCCTGCTCCTCGTCGCCTCGCTCGCGGACGCCTGGGGCTGTGAATCCCACCATCCGGGAGGGAAGACGGTCTGGGCCGAGTGCGTCTGGCGAGGCGCGGCGGCCCGTCGGTAAGATGCCTCAAGAAATAGAACACGCGAGCTATTCAGTGTTCGATTCGAAAGGCCGGGCCTGGCGGCCCATACTGACGGCACCACACCAAGGGCTGATGCCCTTGTGTCCTTCGAACAAGTAACACGGAGTAGAAGGATGACGACGATCACGGAGGAGCAGCACCGGCTGCTCCTGCTCTGCGCTCTGCGGCACGAGGGCGAGACGCTGGACTGGAAGCTGCTCGCCCGCGTGGCGCAGCGGCCCGGAGGGCTCGACGAGCTGTACCGAGGGCGGGTGGCCGAGCGGTCCAAGGCGGCGGCCAAGGCCGAAGCGCTGCTCGGTGCGGCACTCGGTTCCTTCCAGGATGAGAAGGAGCGGGTCGCCGCCGAGCTGGAGGCCGCCGAGCGGGCCGGCGCCCGCCTCACCACCGTGCTGGACGACGACTACCCGGCTAATCTGCGGCTCATCCCCGACCTGCCGCCCTTCCTGTGGGTCCGTGGACGTCTGGAGGAGCGGGACGCCCGGTCCGTCGCCGTGGTGGGTACACGCGAGGTCAGTCAGGACGGACGCAGGCGAGCGGCACGCATGGCCCGGGGGCTCGTCGACCGCGAAGTGGTGATCACCTCCGGTCTGGCCCGGGGGGTGGACACCTCGGCTCATACGGCGACGCTCGACGCGGGGGGCAGGACGGTTGCCGTGGTCGGCACCGGGATCGCGGCGCCCATGTACCCGGCGGAGAACCGGCGCCTGGCCGAGCGCATCGTCGCGGAAGGCGGAGCCGTCGTCTCCCAGTTCTGGCCGACGGCCGGGCCGGCCCGGTGGACCTTCCCGCGGCGCAACGTCACCATGAGCGGCTTCACCCAGGGCACGGTCGTCATAGAGGCGTCCCGTACCTCGGGGGCGAAGATGCAGGCGCGCATCGCCTCGGAGCACGGCAAGCGGGTCTTCCTGCTGCGCTCCCTGGTCGATGTCCAGCCCTGGGCGGCGAAGATGCTGGAGGAGGGGCGCGCGGCCGTGGTGGACGAACTGGACGACGTCCTGGAAGGGCTGGCCGGAGCGGAGCGGATGCGCAGGGCGGGCGAGCAGCGCCAGCAGTTGGCGCTGGCCATCCTGTGAGGCGTGTGGAGGGGTTGGAGCCCCTCGGGTTCCCGCGTTGCTCCCGATGTCCGTACTACCTGGGCGGAAGCGCCTCCATATGCGCCGGCTGCGCGGCGCGTTCCCTCGAACCCGTCCCGGAGGCCCACTGCGCGGTGTGCAGTCAGGCGCTCGGGGCAGGGCGCCGCTGCTCCAACGCCTTGTGCGAACGGCCCGAGGCCGAGCGGGGATTCAGTCGGGTCGACGCCGTCGCGATGTTCTCGGGTGATCTGGAGAGCGCTGTGCGGCGCCTCAAGTACGACGGGGCCTGGGGGTGGGCCACCATTTTCGGCCGCCTGGTCGTCGGCTGGATGGAGCGCAACCCGGACCGGATGGCCGGTGTCGACCTGATCGCCGGCAATCCCACATGGACGGGCCGCACACCGATCCGGCACGTCGAGGAGATCCTGAAGGCCGCCGCCATTGAGGACGTGGCCGGTCGATGGCCCTTCCCCGCGTCGCCGGTACTGGTCAAACCGACCGACACCGAACGCTCGGCCGGCAAGAGCCGTGAGGCCAAGCGTCTCGCAGCGAGGGCGCACGCGCAGGCCGTCCGGATCGAGCGCCGAGTGCGGGACCGTACCGTCCTGCTCTTCGACGACCTGTTCACCACCGGTCAGCAGATGCAGGCCGTCGCCCGACTCCTGAGGGAGGCGGGCGCCACCGAGGTGAGGGGGCTCGTCCTCGCACGGGCACCCTGGCGCGGAGCGGACCGCCAACCGGGCGGCCAGGGAACCTTGTTCGGCGCCTGACCGCGGGCCACAGGCGGGCCCCAGGCTCCGGCCGCATGCTTCGCCACCGCCGCGCCCTGTCCGTCCCGTAACGCCCGGCGCGAATGTGTACCAGGGGGCGCACGAGTGTAACTGTGCATCCACTGAAGGGCGTTCACGATTGACCGCAACCGTGAACGCCCTTCACGCTTGGCGGGTAAACGTGAAGGCCGTTCACGGGGGGATGTCGTGGAAGGCACACCCGAGGCGAACGACCAACTCGTCGGCCTCTTCGAAGCGGCGGAAATGGCGGGGGTCGGCCGGACGGTCGTAGCGAATTGGCGCGCCCGCGACAAACACTTTCCCGCTCCCGTCGCGGAGCTGCGGAGCGGTCCGGTTTTCCGGGCGAGTCAGATTCGGCGCTACCTCAGAGGGAGGAAGAAGTACGTGGCACCCAAAGCTCATGTCATCTCGACCATCAACCTGAAGGGCGGCGTCGGGAAGACCACCACCACGGCCGGCCTCGCGGAGTTCCTCTCCGCGGAGTTCGGCAAGCGGGTGCTGGTGGTCGACCTCGATCCGCAGACCAACCTGACCACCGTGCTGATCGGGGAGAAGAAGTGGGAGGTGCTCAACGACGACGGGTACACCCTGGCGACCTTGTTCAAGGATGCCCTCCGGCCCGAGGACGAACCCCTGGAGTTCGACCTGGAGAAGACGCTCCAGCGCAATGTCTCATCGGTGGACGCGGTGACGAAGGTGGACCTCCTGCCCTCGTCGCTTGACCTCATCGACGTCCAGGACCGTCTGGCATCCATGCCCAGGGGTCGCTTCCACTCCAATACCCCGACCGATCTCCTGCACAAGGCGATCCGCAAGATCATTGATGACTACGACTACGTACTGGTCGACTGCCCTCCCAACCTCGGCATCGTGACGCTGAACGGTCTGCGCATCTCCGAGGGATACATCATCCCGACGATTCCGGACGTCCTGTCCACGTACGGAATCCCCCAGATCCAGCGGCGTGTGCAGGCCTTCGCCGACAGCCTGGGGGAGACCATCAACGAAATCGGTATCGTCATCACGAAGTACAAGGCGAACTCGACGGTCCACTGGAACACCGTCAGGCGGCTCGAGGACGACAAGAAGCTCCCTGTCGTGCTGCCGACCTTCATCCCCGAGAAGAACGACATCGCCGGTTCGGCGGAGTTCGTCGGTCGCGGTACCCTGCGGCAGAAGTACGGATACCAGGGCGGATTCGATGCCTTCCGTGCCATGACGAAGGAGTTCATCGAGCTGGTCGAGGGGAAGGCGTGACCGAACAGAGTGACACTCGGCCCGACGGCAGCAGCCCGCTGCCCGCCCCGGTGAGGGAGGCCGGAGAAGCCCTGATCAAGCTCGGTGCGTCCGATCCGGAGCTCGCGGCGACCCTCGCACGCGTCTTCGGCGTAGTGGCGTCCGAAGCCGCACGCACGCCACGCTTCGCCCGGGCGCTGGGCAAGGCACTCACTCCTGACCCGCAGACCGCACCCCGTCCGGCCGAACGTCCGAGACGGAGCCGGCGAGCTCCGGGAGCGATCGAGCCGTTCGCGGTGTTCGCCGAGTACGGCGAGGCGGGACTCCGATCGAGCCTGGGGGAACTCGACCTCGAACAGCTGCGGGACATCATCTCGGAACACGGAATGGACCACGACCGGCTGGCGATGAAGTGGAAGGACCCCCGACGCGTCATCGACCGCATCGTGGAGCGCGTCGAGTCGCGGACCGCGAAGGGAGCCGCCTTCCGCGGGCGGCCGGAGCAGTCCGCGACGCCGCACGGCGAGGCCGGTGGCCTGAAGGCCGAGGACCCGTCGGCGTGAAGTAAGGAGGCGCGGGACCGTCCTCAGCCCTCGTCCAGGCACGCACACCACAAGGCGTACGACCGGTCCATCTCGTCCAGCGCGGCCCGGGTGAAGCGGGTGTCGGTGAAGGAGCGGTCGACGACCTTCTCCGCGAGGGAGACGAGGTGGGCGGCGACGCGCTCCACGCGCTCCCGGCGGACCCGGTCCTGGACCCGCTCGAGCCGCTCCTGGCGCTCCCACAGGTCGGCGAGGCTGCTGCCGGGTTCCTCCTCGTCGTCGTAGACCGAGGGCACCCGGGGCAGGAGGTCGGAGGTGAGGGCGGGGACGGGATCGAGGGACTCGGGCTCGTCCCCGTCGTCGTTGCCGAGGATGCGGTTGGCGACCGTGCGCACCGCTTCGGACCGCTCGACGCGCGCCGCCTGGGTGCGCAGAGCGCTCAGCAGGACGGGAATCTCCGCCCGCGCCCGCCGGCCCAGGCCGTCCTCCAGCGCCGCCTCGATCTGCTCACCGAGGTCGGAGACCTCGTCCAGAACGGTGTTCGCCCGCCCGACCTCCTCGAACGCGCGCTGAACTGTGCGGGCGGCCTCGAAAAGGAGGCTGACGTCCTCGGGGCTCGGCACGAAGCCGGGCCGGAGCCGTGCCATCACCTCGTCCAGCGGATCACCGGGTGGACCGAAGGAATCGGCCGACAGCTCCAGATCCATGCTCCACTCCCGTACTCAGGGTGCCCACGTGATGTGCGGCATCGTGCGCGACGATCATCATGGCTTTCGTAAACTCAGTCAACAGCATTACCGTGGGCCGACGCCGACGAGGGTGGGGAGCATGCCGCAGATCGCGATCACCAACACGTTCTGGGAGGGCGTCGACCGGCTGGACCGGCCGGCCCGCGCCCGCGTCCACAAGGCGATGGCCAAGTTCCAGCAGCTGACGGTCGCGCAGCTGCACGCGGACAAGGGGCTGCACCTGGAGTCGGTGGTCAGCTCCCGCGATCCCCGGATGCGCACGATACGCGTCGACGACGGACTGCGGATCGTGCTGCTCGCGCCCGACGACGGCAGCGACCTCTTCGTCTTCGTGCACGTCGTCAGCCACGACAAGGCCTACTCCTGGGCCAAGCGGCGGCTCTACACGGTCAACAGCGTCACCCGCTGCCTGGAGGTGCGCGACCTGACCGCGATGGAGCAGATCACCCCGCTCTTCGCGCAGGAGGCCGCGGCCGCTCCCCAACTCCTTTTCGCCCCTTGGTCGGACACTGTGCTGCGGCACCTCGGCATCGACGACGTCACGTTGCGCGCCGCCCGCACCGTCACCAGCAAGGCGCAGCTGGAGGCGTTCGGCTCGCTGATGCCGGAGGACCAGTTCGAGGCGCTGTGGCTGCTCGCCGACGGCCTCGACCCGAACGACATCTACCGCGAACTGGTCGCCGTGCGGCAGAAGGAGCCCGAGGCCACGGACGACGGAGCCGGGGACGACCTGGCCGCCGCCGTCACCCGCACCAGGAGCCGGATCGCGCTCGTCACCGGAGCCGACGAGCTCGCCGACGTCCTGGCCAAGCCCTTCGCGGCCTGGCGGATCTTCCTCCACCCCACCCAGCGGCGCATCGCCTACCGGCCCGCCTACGCCGGCCCGGCCCAGATCACCGGCGGACCGGGCACCGGCAAGACGGTCGTCGCCCTGCACCGTGTCAAGCACCTGCTGGACCGGGCCCCGGACACGCGGATCCTCCTCACCACCTACACCAACGCCCTGGCCCGTTCCCTGCACAGCAGTCTCGCGCTGCTGCTCGACCACGACGAGGAACTGCTCGCCCGTGTCGACGTCACCACCGTGGACGCCGTCGCGCACCGCACCGTACGGCAGTTGCGGGGCAACCCCGGCGGCGCGCTCGGCGACAAGGACGAGCGGACCCGCTGGCAGCGCTTGCTCCGCCGTCTCGACCTGCCCTGGAACGAGGCGTTCCTCGCGCAGGAGTACCGGCATGTGATCCTCGCCCAGGACCTGCGCGGCGAGGAGGAGTACCTCGCGTGCGAACGGCGCGGACGCGGCAGCGCGCTCGGGCGGGCCCAGCGGCGACGGATCTGGCAGGCCGTCACTCTCTTCGAGGAGGAGCTGGCGCGCACCCGGTCGCACACCTGGCTCCAGGTCTGCGCCGAGGCGGCCCGGCTGCTGCGGGACAAACCCGGCGCGGGACCGTCGTACGACCACGTCGTCGTCGACGAGGCACAGGACCTGCACCCGGCGCAGTGGCGGCTGCTGCGCGCGCTGGTCCCGGAGGGCCCCGACGACCTGTTCGTCACCGGCGACCCCCACCAGCGGATCTACGACGCCCGGGTCTCCCTGCGCTCCCTCGGTATCGCCGTCGCGGGCCGCAGCGGAAGACTCCGCGTCAACTACCGCTCCACCGAGGAGATCCTGCGCTGGTCCCGCTCCCTCCTCGACAGCGAACCCGTCGCCGACCTGGCCGGTGACGGCCACGACACTCTCACCGGCTACCGCTCCCTGCTGCACGGAGCCCACCCGGTGTGCGAGGGGCACGGGTCGGAGAACGAGGAGGCCGACGCCGTCGTCCGGCAGGTGCGCGGCTGGACGGACGCCGGAGTCGCCCCGTCGGACATCGCGGTCTGCGCCCGCTTCAACACCCTGACGAGTAAACTCGCCGACCGGCTCACCGCGGCCGGTATTCCCGTGGTCCGGGTGCGCGACGGCGAACCCGACAGCGCGGTCGGGGTGCGGGTGTCGACCCTGCACAGCATGAAGGGACTGGAGTACCGGTGCGTCGCCGTCGCCGGGGCGACCGCGAGCGCCTTCCCGTTCCCTCCGGCCATCACCCCCGCCGATGTGGACGGTCTCCAGAACGCCACCGACCTGGCGGCCGAACGCTGCCTGCTCTTCGTGGCCTGCACCCGGGCCCGAGAGGCGCTGTACGTGTCATACAGCGGGCGGCCCAGCGAATTCCTGCCGAGGTGAGGGTGCGACGCGGAATTCGAGGCGACTCAGCGCGGGTTGCCGTGGTATCTGCCGACCTCGATCCGGTGACGCCGAGGCGTGACCGCGATCTCACGGCCTTCGTGCAGAACCCGGAACCACCTGTCTTCCAGCAGGACGGTGACGATCTTCCCGGAGAGCTCCGCGAGGGTACCGATCGTCTGCCCGTCCACCCTGATCTGACCCATGAAGTTGACTTTTCGGTGCGTATGAGGGGGGTCGGAGCAGAGCGCGGATGGACATGCCAGCATGTCAGCCGACGGTGGCGAAGCCTTGGCGGGGACAGTCGGAAAGCGGAATCGGGCTGTTGCGGGCTTGGGCGTCGGAGGGGCGGCGGATGTGGCCTCCGGGCACAGTGTTCGTATTGTCAGGGCTGTCAGGTCCAGTCGACTGTCCGGGGTCAGCGCGATACTGAAGCGCGGACCAGGCGTCTTCTGGACCGGTACGGCGGGGAGTCGCCCCACGGCGGTGGGTGCCTTGTTCGGAGTCGGTACGGGCGTCGGGTGGTCCGGCCGGGACGGTGCCACTGGACCGCCGACCGGGATACCGAACAAGTCCGTCACAGAGCCGGGGAGTGTGACCCCTTCTTGCGCGGCCCGGCCCAGTACCTCGACGAGCGCCTCCTTGTCCGCGCCGACCAGCAGCCGCCGCAGGGCGATCAGCGTCAGGGTCCGCTCCGGACCCGCCGCCGCCAGAAGTTCGGCGTACAGCGCGGCCGACGCTCCGGCCTTGACGTCTGGCGTCATCGACGTGCCCCCATGTGCTTGAACAGCAGTACAACGAACCCTCTCGTATTGGACCACCCGCCACTGACAACGTGATAGCCGGAGCCGCATGCGGAGTCCGTGCGGCTTTGACGTGAAGGAATGGTAAAAAGGTAAACATCAGCCGGTCCGGACTGCAAGGGAGGACGGTCCGGTCGGGGAGGGAAACATGCTGGTGGATCCCGCGCAGCTGCTGGACGACTGCGAACGGGCATGGCGCGAGGCGGGGGAGCCGTCGGCCGTCGGCCCCGCCGAATCCGTCGTGTGGCGGACCACGCTTGTCCTGGAGGCGCTGGTGGCTTACACGCTGTTCGCCCAGCGGTCCGGTCGGCGAAGGGCAACCGTGTTCGCGCGCTGGCCGGCCTGTACGGTCCACGCCGTGGCACTCGGCGCGTGGAGGGAAGTCCCCGATCTTGCACAACTGTTGTCCGAAGCGCGGGAGCGTGTCATCGAGGCCCGTCCCGAACTGGGCCGCCGTCGCGCCGACCCGAAAGCAGCGACGACCACCGAGGTCTGGATCACGGCCGCCCAGGAGGCGGCTCGTTCACTGGGCTGGACCTGGCGCCCGCCAGCCACCGCGCACCTGGCGGACATTCCTCCGCCTGCCCTCGCCGCCCGGGGAGCCACGGTTCCTCCGGAACTCCGGCTCGGACCCGGCGCCGGCAGCGTCCTGTTGACCCTGCCCGGCAGCCTGGACGCGGCCACCTGGCAGCTGGCGGCCGACGGTGAGTCGTTCACCGCGTCACCACCGCACTGGGTTCTGCCCGGTCCCGTGCGCCGCGTCGAGGCCACCGACCCGGCCGGCACCGTCCACGCGTCGGCCGTCGTCGACCCGGACACCGTCCTGCTGGCCTTCGCCGCCGACGGTCATCGCATCCCCCTCGACGAGCCGCTGCCCTCCACCGAGGTCCACCTGCTGCACGTGGGCACCCTGGAGACGGAGGGCACGCAGGCCGCGGTCGTCGAACTGCCCACCCCGTACGGCTGGAGCGGGTGGACCCTGAGCCAGGTGTCCCTGGCCGACGTGACCCGGCTCCGTACCTCCGAAGCCGCGCCGGGCAGATGGCTGGAGGTGGCCGTCGGGCGGTCGCTCGGCTGGGAAGGGGGCGCGACGCTGCCCTGGCTCACCGGTGAGGACGGAGCACCGGTGTGGAACCGGCCGCCCGCGCTCCGGCTCCGGCGCCGGCCGGGGGAGCCGGAGGCACAGCACTGGCAGGTGGAGGTGCGCCGCCCCGGCCACGAGGCGGTCCTGGCCTGCCGCACCGGCGCGCCCGGCGCCCTCCTCGACCCCTGGGAGCACGTTCCCGGCCCACTGCTCGGCCCGTACGAGATCCTCGTCCACCGCCCTGGGCGGCAGCGGGGCCGACGCCGTCTCACCGCTTTCCTGGCCGAAGGCGTCGAGGCCGCGCCTTCGGTCGAATGGCGTCTGTTGGCCCCACAGGGCGGACTGGCGCCGACGCGACTGGACCTCCGTGCCGGTGGACCGGTCGCCGTCTCCCGGAGCGCGGTCGAGTTCGCCCCGTACGAGACCACCAGGGACCTCGTCCTGCGCGACGGTACGCGCGGGTTCCGGGTCCAGGCGCTCGTCCCGTACTCCGAGGTCCGCCTGGAACTCGACGGCAGTCCTCTTCCCTGGTCAATCCGGCCGCTCGACATCGACGCGGCCGACCTGGCGCGGGACAGCGCCCTGACCGTGCGCCTGCCCGAGCAGGCGGTGGCCGTGACCCCCGAACTGGCGCTCGTCGTCGAGGGAACGACCCTGGTCAGCCTGCGGCCGGAGCGGCGCATCCGGACCCGCAAGGGCGACCTGCGCTACTCCCTGGCCGCCCTGACGGACACCGTCCGCGACTGCGCCAAGGCCGAACTGCGGCTGCTGGTCGCGGGGCAGGACGTGCACGTCGGCACCGTCCGCACCCAGCCCATCGCGGAGGGGGTCGCGCCGGACGGCACCGGACTGCTGCTGCGCGGGCTGCGCCACCCCGGCGAGCTGACCGCACGGCTCTACCAGGTCCTCGCCCCGTGGCGGCAGCCGCTGAGCGTGCCGGTCGACGACAGCGGTCGTGTCCCGCTGCCCGCCGCCTGGCGGTCGGCCGGCCCGCTCGTCGTGAGCCTGCACGCCGGGACCCACACGGCCGACGCCGCACCGGCCTGGCCCAGCCTGCGTGACCGCGACACCCTGGTGCTGCGCCGTTCCCCCTGGACGTCCTCGGTCGTCGACGGCACCGTCGCGGCCCGGACCACGGAGTACCTGGGCGGGCGCGGAACACTGCCGCGCGGCACCGACGCCGTTCCGTACCAGTGGATCGTGGCCGCTCGCGGCCGGGACCTGCAGGCGTGCGGCGCGAAGGAGACCGCACCGGCGGAGTGCGTGCAGGCCCTGGGGGACGCCGGGCCCGACGCCCTCCTGGGAGCGGCCGACAGCTCCCTGCGCTCCGGCGAGCTGGCCGCCGCGCTGGTGGGCAGCGGCCTGGCCGCGCTGCGCATCCGGGAGGTGACGGATCCAGCCGCGGTCCGCCCCGTCTGGCGGCGAGCACCCCTGTGCGCGCTGCTGCTCACGGCGCCGCTGCTGCCCTACCTGTCCGGCGACCCGGCCTACGGGATCGACGAGCTGTATCCGGAGGAGAAGGAACTCCTCGACGAGGTGGGACAGTTCCTGGGAAGTGCCGGTACGGCGATCCTGTCCGGGCAGGACGACCCCAGCCGCACCGTCGGCCGGTTCGACGCTCCTGCCCGAGCCCTGAGCGAGCTTCCCGAGATCCAACAGCAGGCCGTATGGCGCACGGCGGGCGTCGTGCCGCGCGGACTCCTGGACACCGACACCCGGGCCGCAGCCGCCTGGCAGGCGTTCCGCGCCCGGCGCACCCTTCAGTACTACGCCGAGCGTGAGGAGTGGGAGGAGTGGCTGACGGCCGTCGGGAACTTCCTCGGTGACGGACATCCCCTCCTGGCCACAGCGTTCCGCGACCGGGGGCCGGGTTCGCTGCGCGGCCCCGGTGAAGCGTGGATGCGGGTGCCCCAGTTCTCGCTGGGATGCGCGCTGATCGCCCGACTCGCCGCCGCGGGAAACCCTCGGGCCGTCAAACTGGAGCGAGGGCTACGGTCGTTGTGGACGCCCGTGGCCGTCCACGCGCCCGACCTCACCGCCGTAGACCTGGCCCTCGCGGAATGCCTGGTCACCGCGGAGACCGTGCAGGCCACCGGCTGAGCCCGGCCGGAGACAGCCGTACCGGCCTTCAGTCTTCGGCCATCGTCCCCGTCACGCCCGCCCCGCCCGCCGCAGATCCGGAGTCAGCCCGTGCACAGCCTCGACCCGCTCGCCACGTCCACACTGATCAGCGACACCTACCGCCGTTATCTGCGCTCCCTGCTGCCCCTGCGGGAACCCCGCCTGGCCGAGGCCCTCGCCCAGGCCATCGACACCAGCCCGTTGCTCACCAAGGGCCCTCTGCTGGAGGCCACCCCCGCCTACGCGCCGGGCGCCACCCTGAACGAACTCGTCGGCGAAGGCGTACTGGACCCGGCGTTCCGTCAGCTGACGGGTCCCGCGCTGCCCGCCGACCGCCCCCTGTACCGGCATCAGGAGCAGGCACTGCGCAAGGCCGCGGCCGGACGCAACCTGGTCGTCGCCACCGGCACGGGGTCCGGTAAGACCGAGAGCTTCCTGCTGCCCATCCTCAATGCGCTCGCCGCCGAACACGCCCGCGGCACCCTCGGCCCCGGCGTCCGCGCTCTCCTGCTGTACCCCATGAACGCGCTGGCCAACGACCAGATGAAACGCCTGCGCCGCCTGCTCGCCGCAGCCCCCCACATCACCTTCGGCCGCTACACGGGCGACACCAAGGACGACCCGCGCCGAGCCGCCGACACCTTCGAGCAGCTCAACCCCGGCGAACCACGCCTGCCCAACGAACTGCTCAGCCGCCGCGAGATGCGCGCCACCCCACCCCACCTCCTGCTCACCAACTACGCCATGCTGGAGTACCTGCTGCTCCGCCCCCAGGACATGGACCTCTTCGAAGGGGACCACGCGGGCGGCTGGAAGTTCATCGTCGTCGACGAGGCCCACGTCTACGACGGGGCGCGCGGCGCCGAACTGGCCATGCTGCTGCGCCGGCTGAAGGACCGGGTGGCCCAAGGACGCGACATCCAGGCCATCGCCACCAGTGCCACCGTCGGCGCGGAGGAGAACCCCGCCGCCGTCACCGCCTTCGCCCAGGCCCTCTTCGACGTCCCCTTCCACTGGGACGCCGACGACCCCGCTCTACAGGACCTCGTCACCGCGACACGGGTGGCCACGCCCGACGGCCCGCACTGGGGACCGCTGCCGACCACCGAGTACCTGCGCCTGGCCGCCACGGCCGACCCCGGCCCCGAGATCGTGTCGGCCGCGCGCATGCACGGGCTGCCCGCCGACACCACCCCGGCCGCCGCCCTCGCCGCCGAAGCCGGCACCGCCGCCCTGCGCCGAGCCCTCGCCGAGGGGCCCCGGCCCGTGCGTGACATCGCCCAGGCCGTCTTCCCCGGTGATCCGGTGGGACCGGCCGCCGTCACCGCGCTCATCCAGCTCGCGAGCCAAATGACCGACACCGACGGCGCTCCGGTCCTCTCCGCCCGCTATCACCTCTTCGCACGGGCCACCGAAGGCGCGTTCACCTGCCTCGACCCGGAGGGTCCCCACCTCGACCTGGCCCGCCACGAGGTCTGCCCGCACTGCGCACGGCCCTCCTTCGAGCTCGGCGCCTGCCGTCGCTGCGGTGCCGTCCACCTGCACGGCACCCTCGACGGCCCCGGTGCCCGGTCCCGCCTCGCGCACCGCAAGTCCCCCGACAAGCCCCACACCTGGCTGCTCCTGGACGGGGACGACTCGGGCGCGGGCGTCGACGAGGACGACGAAACCCTCGGCGAGAGCGCCAAGGGCGGACTCAGCGAACGCAGGCTGTGCACCCGTTGCGCCGCCGTGCACCCCGCCGGAACGACGGCCTGCACGGCGGACGACTGCCGGGGGACCGAACTGCGCCGCGTCCACCAGCTCGACACCCGCGAGGGAACCCCGGCCTCCTGCCTCGCCTGCGGCGCCCGCGGCCACGGCATGATCCGTCTCTTCGAGACGGGCAACGAGGCCGCTGCCTCGGTCCTCGGCACCGCCCTCTACCAGGCGCTGCCCCCGGCGACCGACGGGCCCGCCGCCGCGCTGCCGGGACGTGGCCGCAAGCTGCTGTTCTTCAGCGACAGCCGTCAGGCCGCCGCCTACTTCGCCCCCTACCTCGAGGGGTCGTACACCCGTATCCAGCACCGGCGCCTGATGACCCAGGCAGCCCTGAAGGGCTGCCCCGATCCCGACGAGCCGCTGCACATCGACGACCTCGTCGCCCACACCATCCGCGCCGCCGACCGTGCCGGCGTCTTCCGCCGCAACCACTCCCGTCAGGCCAAGCAGCGCGAGGTCGCCCTGTGGGTGATGCAGGAAGTGCTCAGCGTCGACGACCGCCAGTCGCTCGAAGGCCTCGGACTGCTCCGGGTCGACCTCGACCGCGAGCCCTTCTGGCAACCGCCCGCCGTGCTCACCTCCCTCGGCCTGACCGACGACGAGGCCTGGTGGCTGGCGCAGGAGTTGCTGCGTACCGTGCGCAACCAGGGTGCGCTCACCATGCCCGAGGACGTCGACGCGGGCGACGAGGCGTTCGCCCCGCGTCGCGGGCCCGTCTGGGTCCGTTCCAAGGGGTCCGACGCCAAACGCAAGGTGATCAGCTGGCTGCCCAGTGCCGCAGGCGTCTCCAACCGGCGCGTCGACTACCTGGAGCGGGTGCTCGACGCCCTCGGGCGCCAGGGCGACCGGCGCGGGGCCGCCCTGGAGATCCTGAGCCGGCTGTGGACCGACCTCACCACCGGACACCTCGCCGACTGGTTGCCGGGGGAGAACCAGGCCGGCATCGGCGCGGTCCGCCGGCTCGACCACGCCTGGCTGCGCCTGCGGCCCGTCACCGAGGACAGCGAGCCGCTGTACGCCTGCGACCGCTGCCGCCGTGTCGTCGCCGTGTCCGTACGCGGGGTGTGCCCCACCCTGCGCTGCACCGGCCGCCTCGAGGAGTACAAGCCGACCACCGAGACGGACGGCCATCTCCGCCGCCTCTACCGCACCTTCGACCCCGTTCCGCTGCGCGCCCAGGAGCACACGGCCCAATGGACCGGTGAGAAGGCGGCGGAGATCCAGGGCGAGTTTGTCCGCGGGCAGGTCAACGCCCTCTCCTGCTCCACTACGTTCGAGCTCGGCGTCGACGTGGGTGAACTGCAGGCCGTCGTCCTGCGCAACATGCCGCCCTCCACCGCCAACTACGTGCAGCGGGCCGGACGCGCAGGTCGGCGCGCGGACTCCGCCGCGCTCGTCCTCACCTACGCCCAGCGACGCCCCCACGACCTCGCACGGTTCGCGGAACCCCATCGGATGATCGCCGGAGAGGTCCGGGCCCCGATCGTTCCCGTCGACAACGTCCGGATCGACCGCCGCCACGCCCACTCGATCGCCCTCGCCGCGTTCTTCCGCGCCATGAAGGAGGAACGGGGCCGCATCTGGCGTAAGGCGGGAGAGTTCTTCCTGCCCGACGACACCACCGGCGAGACCGCCGCACACCTCGTGCGCGACTGGCTCACGCCCGTCCCGGAGAGCGTGGCGGCCTCGATCCGCCGGGTGCTTCCCGCAAGCGTCCAGGACGAGATCGACGTGGAGTCGGGCTCCTGGGTCGGTGAACTGGACCGGTTGCTGCGGGCGGCGGGACAGATCCTCGACCAGGACGTCACCGCCTACAGTGAACGACGCGACCAGGCGGTGGCCGCCCGCAAGTACCGGCTGGCGGACATGTACGAGAAGGTCATCCGCAACCTGACGCACCGTGACCTGCTCGGTGTCCTGGCCAACCGCAACGTCCTGCCCAAGTACGGCTTCCCCGTGGACACCGTCGAACTGCGCATCCCGCAGGACAGCGGCGCCGTATCGGGGCAGCTCGAACTCACCCGCGACCTCAGTGCCGCCGTCCACGAGTACGCGCCGGGAGCCGAGATCGTGGCGGGCGGCCGTCTGTGGGCGTCCGCGGGCGTCTACCGCCTGCCCGACCGTGAACTGGTCAGCCGCTACTACACCGTGTGCGACGCCTGCGGCCGTTACGGGGAGGCCACCGAGCCCGTGGATCCCACCTGCACCGCCTGCGGCACGCCGTCCACCTCCGCGCCGCGCCGTTACGTCGAGCCGGTCTACGGGTTCGTCGCCGCACGTGGACCCCAGCGCAGCCCGGGACAGACACCGCCGCGTCGCTCCTGGTACGGCGACGTCCACATGTCCACCGACACCGCGGACGTCCACGAGGGAACCACCGCTTTCGCCTCCGGACACACCACGGCCTGGTCGGCGGGTGCCCGGGGTGAGATGGTCGTCGTCTCGGAAGGGCCGGGCGGCGCCGGGTACGAGATCTGCGACTGGTGCGGCTGGGGCCGTCCGCACGCGCGAGCGGCGTCCCGGGGCGCGGCACACCCCCATCTGCTGAAGGACGCACAGTGCACCGGACCGCTCCGGGTCGTCTCCCTCGCGCACCGGTACCAGACGGACTTCCTCCAGATCCACCTCGACCCGCTCACCGCCCTCAGCGCGACGCCGGAAACCCTCCGTTCCGGTCTCTACGCACTGCTGGAGGGCGCGGCCACCCACCTGGAGATCAGCAGGGACGACATCGACGGCACGGTCCATACGGGAACGGACGGAATGCCCTCACTTCTGCTTTTCGACACCACACCGGGTGGCGCGGGTAACACGATTCGTATCGGCGAGCATCTCGAAGCCGTCGTCGAAGCGGCGGTCGCCCGGATGGACGGCTGTGAATGCGGTCCCGAGAGCAGCTGCTACGCATGCCTGCGGACCTTCCGCAACGAGCGCTTCCATGAACTGCTGAGCCGCCGCGAAGCCGCGGTGCTTCTGGGTGCCTTGTCAGGAGTTGGCAGCTGACCGCACGAAGGTGAAATGGGGGAGAGAGGGCAGCTTGTGAAGTGAGTGTAAGGACCACATACTGGTGCCGAAAGCGATCAGTGTGACGTCGCCCCCGGCAGGCGTGGGCAGTCTCCGGGGGGAAGCAGTGAGTGGTCCGGACAGCAGACTCGTGCAGACCGCGGTGATCGGGGGTCCGAACTCGGGACGCGCGATCATCCTGCCGACGGACGCCGAGGAACTGCTGCGGTGGCGCCGCGGTCACCGTGCCTCCACCTACTGGTGCGGAACCCAGCTCGGCGGCTGTGGCAACGAGCTCTCCGACCGGCTGTACCGGGACAAGGTCTGCCACTTCGCGCACCGGCCCCACACCTCCTGCCACCGCACGGCCACGGGCGCCACCAGCGCCGACCACCTCTTCATCAAGGACGACCTCGCCGCCTGGACCGGAAGACTCGGGATCAAAGGACGTGCCACCTCACGCGATCTCGGGTCCGGACCCGGTGACGCCGTCGACTTCCGTACCGGGAACGGCGGGCGGCAGCACGTACGCTTCCAGTTCAGCAAGCTCTCTCATGCCGAGTGGGCCGGCACGCGTGATCGGCTGACGCGTGAGGCGGCCACCCTCGACTGGGTCTTCGGGCCGAGCACGGTGCAACCGGAAACCATGGAAGAACTGTGTGACGAGTACGGATATCTGCTTCGTTTCCGCTTCGAGACGCACGGCGCGGCCCGACATATCCGTCTCCGGGCGGAGGACCCTGGGAACAGCACCGCATGGGTGCCGCTCCGGGCCTGCGTCATGACTCCCGAGGGACTGCGGGTGCCAGGAGCCGAACTGCGACGCCGTACCTCCGGTCCGCGACCTTTCGATGAGGCAGACACCGCGACGGCGCCGAGGTCACGCGACGACCAGGTCCGTGCGCTGAGGGAAGCGTTGACGAGCGCCGCACGCTTCCGGACCCGGCCCACCTGGGAGGCGCTGTGCCGCACGGCCGGCGATGACCTGCTGGGGGTCTCTCCGCAGGACCGGGTCGGCCTGCTCGTCGCCGTGGAACAGGCCGGCGGAGAGGGCGCACCGCTGCTGTCGGCCCTTCTGAGAACCGGAGAGGGCGAACCACCGCCCTGCATCAGGGAAGTCGTCGCCGCTGTCGCTGGCGGGACACCGGCCACGGCCCAGGTGTTGAAGCGCTGGTGCCAGCGGGAGGCCGACCGGGCGTTCGCCGTGTACGGAATGCCGTCCCGCACCGCTCCGGCGCGTCTGGCGCTCACCGCCGACGGACGGATCGCCGCGCAGAGAGCCGAGCCGTCGGTGCGGCGGACCATCGTCCATGTCGAGGCCCGCGCCTCGGTACTGGAAGTCACACCACTTTCCGAGGCTCTGCGCGGTGCACGGGAGAGGCAGGACAGAAGGCTCGTGGTGGGTCTTCTCGAGCAGGCGGAGGACTCGATAGTCACCCTGCCGAAATCCGAACACGCCAAGCTGTGGCAGGAGATGAGGACGGCACGCGACTGGCTGAACAGCGGGGTGACGAAGCGCAAGCGGAAGCGCCAGGCGCTGGTGAATCCGGTGAAGAAGGCGCGGGTGAAGAAGGAGGGTGGCACGCTGAGGGACGCCCGCCCGCTGCCGGGCCTCGGAGATAAGCCCAAGAAGAGGAAGAAGTCGTCGTAGTGAACCCACGTGCCGCCCGGCATCCCGCGGGAGACCGCGGCGCCTCCGCCGAACCGTCAGCGGAACGCGGCGACGTTCTCCGTGGCCCACTGCCGGAAGGGCCTGGCAGGGGAGCCTGTGACGGACGAAACCGTGTCGTGCACCTCGAGCAGTTCGTCGTTGACGTCCCCACCCATCAGGTCGAGCACCGCGTGGGCTGTCTGTTCGCCCAGGAACGGGGCCATCTGCCGGTGCGCCTCCTCCCGGCTGATCTCCTCGACGGACACCTCGTGCCCCAGGGCCGTCCCGAGGGCTTCGGCCTGCTGCCGGGGCGTGATCCGTGCCGGTCCGGTCAGTGCGTACGTCCGACCGCGGTGCCCTGGCCCGGTCAGCGCCGTCCGGGCCACCGCCGCGATGTCGGCGGGGTGGACGGCGGGAAGCCCGATGTCCGCGTAGGGCACCCGGATCGACCGGTGCTCCCGGATCGACGCCGCCCACCACAGGGCGTTCGACGCGAACTGTGTCGGACGCAGGATCGTCCAGCTCATCCCGCTGTCCCGGAGCAGCCGCTCGACGGCCAGGTTCTCGGCGGCGGCGGGCAGGTGCGGATGGGTCCGGACCGTTATGGAGGACACGAGCACCACGTGCTCCACACCCGCCTGCCGGGCGGCCGTGAGAACGTCCGCGTCCGCACCCATGCCCGGTACGAGGAACAGGGAACGCACTCCGTCCAACGCCGACTTCAGTGAGGCGGGCCGGGCGAGGTCACCCTCGACGGCTTCGACTCCGTCAGGGAAGGCGGCCCGTGTGACGTCACGGGTCAGGCCTCGCACGGGTGAGGCGCCGGACCCGTGCAACTGCCGCACCAAAGCGCTTCCGACGTTTCCGGTGGCACCCGTCACGAGGATCATCGCTGTCTTCTCCTGCCGTCGGCCGGTGATCACGTCCGCCGCACGCTAGGACCTCAACCGAAGTTCAGGTCAAGCGGAGGAGTCGGTGCATCGAGGATCTCCGGGCGGCGCGTGCTGTCGCGCGGATGTCCGTCCGGCGGGGCGGTCAGCCCGTCTGTACGGGACCGTCGGCGAACGCGACCGCCAGGTCCGACTCGATGCGGGCCGCGCAGGCGCGCAGCGCGGGGAGGAGGGTTTCCCTGGTGTGTCCGGGTGGCTCGGGGCCGGCGTGCAGGGCGATGTTCACGGCTCCGACGGCCCGGCCGTCCCGGTCCCGGACCGGGACGGCCAGGGAGCGCAGCCCTGCCTCCAACTCCTGCTCGACCAGAGCGTGTTGCTCATCGGCGACCCGGTCCAGGGCGGCGGCGAGCGCGTCGGGCGAGGTGAGCGTGTGCGGGGTCAGGGCCCGGGGGCGTGAGGCGTCGATCCGGTCCCGCCGGTCCGCCTCGGGCAGGTCCGCGAGGAGGACCCGGCCCATGGAGGTGGCGTACGCGGGCAGCCGTGTGCCGGGCATGATCCGGGCGCTGGTGATCTGCTGGGCGGCGGCCCGGGCCACATAGTGGACCTCGGTGCCGTCGAGGACCGCCAGTGAGGCCGACTCCCGTACCCACCCTGCCAGTTCGGTCAGGTGGGGCTGGGCGATGTCGGCGAGGGTGAGGGTGGACAGCCGTGCGTAGCCGAGCTCCAGGACGCGCGGGGACGGCAGGAAGCGGCGGCCGAGCTGTTCCACGTAACCCAGTTGACGGAGCGTCAGGAGATTGCGGCGGGTGCTGGGGTACGAGAGCCCGGAGGCCTCGGCGGCCTCGGCGAGGGTGAGGCCGCCGCGCTGCCGGCCGAGCGCGGTCAGGACGGCGAGGCCCCTGGCCAGTGCCTGGAGGAAGGACGGTCCCAGTTCGGGTTTGGCGTCGGCGTAGGCGGG
This sequence comes from Streptomyces sp. NPDC051740, assembly GCF_044453165.1. Taxonomy (NCBI): domain Bacteria; kingdom Bacillati; phylum Actinomycetota; class Actinomycetes; order Kitasatosporales; family Streptomycetaceae; genus Streptomyces; species Streptomyces sp. NPDC051740. Next base: position 63,556 of record NZ_JBITCL010000024.1, read on the forward strand.
GGCGGCGGGTGGTGCGGCGGTCGCCTTCGAGGTGCCGTACAGCTCGTCCGCTGTGCGCCGGGCCTCCTCAGTCATCGTGGCCAGCGCGTGTTCGCGCAGTTCGTCGCCGCTGTGGCGGCTGGTGTGCGCCAGCACGCTGATCGCGCAGACGGGCCGGCCGTCGGGGTCGCGTACCGGGACCGCCAGTGCGACCAGGCCCGGGGCGACCAGCTGGTCGTCCAGCGCCCAGCCGTCCGCGTCGGCCGCCGCGGTCCAGGCGGCGAAGTCGGCCTCCGTCCGCTCGGGGACGGGGGCGGTGCGGCGGGCGGGGACGGCCGGGAAGTTCTCGTCCAGGGGGTCGGCGGCACGGCGGGCCCGCCACGCCTCGTATGTGTCGGGCCGCCATCCGGCGGCGAGTACGGCACCGGCCGCGCAGCGCTCGGCGGGCAGCAGGTCGCCGACGCGGAAACCCAGGGGGATCATCCGGCCGGGCGGGACGGCCTTGCCGACGATGCGTGCGTCGCAGCCGTCGAGGACGATCGCCGAGACCGACTCGTCGAGGGCGCGGGCCAGCCGGTCGAGGCTCGGCCGCAGCGCGCGGGACATGCCGCTCGCGTGCAGGTAGGCGTTGCCGAACTCCATCAGGCGCGGGGCCGGTACGAGATCGCGTCCCACGGCGCGCAGATGGTCGAGGTGGGTCAGGGTCGCGGCGATCCGGTCGACGGTCGAACGCGCCAGGCCGGTCGCGCGCGCGAGGTCGCCCGGACGTACGGAGTGGGGGGCGTCCGCCACGATCCGCAGCACGGCCAGCCCGCGCTCCAGCGGGCCGGCGGCCTCCGCCGGGGAGCCGGCCGGCGCGGATGTCGTCGGCGCTGCTGCCTTCGAGACGCCCGGCGCCATGGCATTTCCTCCCGTATGTCGGCTTCCGGCGCATGCGGCCGTACCCGTCCTCAGGAGAACGCTACCGGCCATTGACAGCCGTCTCGGCGATCGCACACACTCGGCGCACTCGATCAATGAAAGTAAGTTCACTCAGCGAAAAAATGGTGGCCCGGTGTGCCGCGGGACGCATCCCGCCGGGCCGCCCCTGCCCCTGATGAGGACTCCATGAGCACTTCCGTCCAGAGCCGCGCGGATCTCGTCCGGCACAGTGCGTACGAGTTCGCGCTGACCACGGTGCTTCTCTTCGCCGTGGTGAGCCTGATCCGCTGGCTGGCCCACCCCGGGTCGCCGCTGGCGATCGGCGACCCGGACACCCTGTTCGCCGTCGCGGGAGTCGCGGTCGCCGCGCTCATCGCGGGCCTGATGTACTCGCCGCCCGGCCGCGGGTCCGGGGGCCACATGCACCCCGGCGTCACCGTCTTCCTGTGGTCGAGCGGTCTCTTCCCGTCCCGCGCCGTCCTCCCGTACGTCACCGCGCAGCTCGCCGGATCCGCGGCCGGCACCGCGCTGGCCGGACTGGTGTGGGGCGGGGCCGTGCGCCAGGTCGGACACGGGGCCGTGCACCCCGCACCCGGGACGGGTACGGTCGAACTGTTCCTCATCGAGGGCGCCGCACTCGCCGCGGTCTTCGTCACGGTGGCGCTGGTGATGACCAGACCCGCTCTGGGGGCGCTGATCCCGGCGGTCATCGGCATCGGAGTGGGCGTGGTCGTCGCGGCCCTGGGCACCGTGACCGGCGCGAGCATCAACCCGGCGCGCGCCTTCGGCCCGGCCCTGCTCTCCGGTACGTACGAACACTTCTGGAACTACATGATCGCGCCGGTGGTCGCCCCGGCCCTCGTCGGCCTCGCCCACCGCGCCCTGCGAACCCGCGGGGCCGCCGGCCCCGCGCCCTCGCCCTCGCCCGCCCAGGCCTGAGCCCTCACAACCCCGTACAGGAGCATCTCGTGTCCGTCTCCCGAGGACTGATCATCAACGGCCAGGAGGTCCCCGCCTCCTCCGGCCGCACCGCGACCGACACCGACCCCTGGACCGGCGCCGTCTGCGCGGAGGTCGCCGCGGGCACCCCGGACGACGTACGCCGTGCCGTGGACGCCGCCGACGCCGCGTTCGAGGCGTGGGCCGCGACCAAGCCGGCCGAACGCCGCCGGATCCTCCTGCGCGCCGCGCGGCTGATGGCCGAGCGCGCCGAGGAGGTCGTACGGCTGATGGCCACGGAGGTCGGCGGCGTCGCACCCTGGGCGGGCTTCAACGCCCACCTGGCCGCCGACATCCTGCTGGAGGCGGCGGCCGAGGTCAGCCGCCCGGCCGGCCAGGTCCTCGCCACCGACGCCGACGGCGTCCACTCCACGCAGGTACGGGTGCCCAAGGGGGTGATCGCCGCGATCTCGCCGTGGAACGCGCCCGTCATCCTCGGTGTCCGCGCGGTGGCGTTGCCGATCGCGATGGGCAACACCGTGGTGATGAAGCCCAGCGAGGACGCGCCGATCGCCTGCGGCCTGCTGATCTCCGACGTCCTGCACGAGGCGGGGCTGCCCGCGGGCGTGCTCAACGTCGTCACCAACGACCGCGCCGACGCGGCCGAGGTGGTCTCCGCGCTGATCGCCGACCCCCGGGTGCGGATGGTCAACTTCACCGGCTCCACGGAGGTCGGCCGCACCATCGGCGTCCAGGCCGCCCAGCACCTCAAGCCCGCCGTCCTCGAACTCGGCGGCAAGAACCCCCTGCTGGTACTGGAGGACGCGGACGTCGACTACGCGGTGGACGCCGCGGTCTTCGGCTCCTTCATGAACGCGGGCCAGATCTGCATGTGCGTGGACCGGGTCATCGTCCACCGCTCGGTCGCCGACGAGTTCACCGCCAAGTTCGCCGCCCGCGTCCGGGCACTGCCCTGCGGCGACCCGAGCGACCCGGCGACGGCCGTCGGCCCCGTCGTGAACGAGGCCGCCGCCCGCCGGGTCGCGTCACTCGTCGCGGACGCGGTCTCCCACGGCGCCGAACTGGCCGCGGGCACCGGCGAGATCGAGGAACCGGGCACCCTGATCCGCCCGGTCGTCCTCACCGGGGTCACCAAGGAGATGAAGATCTACTACGACGAGATCTTCGGCCCGGCGACCGTCGTCCACGTCGTCGACGACGCCGACGAGGCCGTCGCGCTCGCCAACGACACCCCGTACGGGCTCACCGCGGGCGTCATCACCGAGGACCTGGCCAAGGGCCTGGAGGTCGCCGGCCGTCTGCGCACCGGCATCGTCCACGTCAACGACCAGTCCATCGCCGACGAACCGCAGGCCCCCTTCGGCGGCGTGAAGAGCTCCGGCTACGGCCGCTTCGGCGGCCAGGCCGGCGCCGAGGCCTTCACCGACACCCGCTGGGTCACGGCGCAGGTCAGGGGGCACGCGCACTTCCCAATCTGACGGACGGACGCCCGGCCGGACACCGGATCACCGGCCGGCCGGGCGCGTGCGCCGTGACGTGGTGGGGGAGTGTCCGGGCGGCCGAATCCGGTCGAGATCCCGGCCGGTCGCCGCCTACCCCGACGGCATGGGCCACGCGAAGACCTCCTGTGTCTGCCTGCCTTGCCGGGCCTCGTACGAGCAGCCCTACGACGGGGACGGGCCGCACCGGTCCTGTCCCCGCTGCGCGGAGCCGCTGATCCACGTGGGGTCGGCCTTCGCGGCGCCGCCGCGCCGGGACACCGGGGCCTGGAGGGTGCTGTCCGTCCTCCTGCACGCGGGGGTCCACTTCCACAAGAGCTGCTGCGGCGGGCCCGGGTACCGTCCACGCACACTGCGGGAGGTGCGGGAGCGGATGGCGTACGCCCGCCGTACCGGTGAGCCCTTCGCCGAGGCGCTCGTGCGCCACGAGGTGCCGTGACGGGAGATCCGCACGGGGTGCGGCTCGTGCGGCCGCCGGCGAGGACGGACAGGTGTCGCGCGTCCTGCGGCGTGCCGATCGGGCGACCGGCCCGGATCGCACGGTCCCGGACCGGCCCGGGGCGTCCTCCGGTCAGCTCCCGACCGCCGCCGCGAACATGCCCGCCTCGTACGAGCCGCCCTTCTGGTGGGTGATCACCGCGAGCCGGTTGGCCGCGTTGATCAGGGCGACCAGGGTGACCAGCGCGGCGGTCCGGTCGTCGTCGTAGTGCTTGCGTACCCGGGCCCAGGTCTCGTCGGAGACGCCCTCGGAGGCGTCGGCGAGGCGGGTGCCCTCCTCGGCGAGGGCCAGTGCCGCCCGCTCGGCCTCGGTGAACACGGTGGACTCGCGCCAGGTGGCGACCAGGTGGAGCCGGACCGCGCTCTCACCGGCGGCCGCGGCCTCCTTGACGTGCATGTCGACGCAGTGGCCGCAGCCGTTGATCTGGCTGGCGCGCAGCGACACCAGCTCCTGGGTGGACTTCGGCAGCGGCGAGTCGTGGATCACCAGGGCCGCGCCGGCGAACCGCTTGGCGAACCTGGCGGCGAGCTCGTTCTCGAACAGGTTGAACCGGGTATCCATGGTTTCGTCCTCACTCGTGCTCATTCGCGGTGTTGAGCTGGTCCGAACACGAGATGCCGGCGACCCGCTCCCTGTGACAGGAGGGAAGTGTGACGTGCGCCACCGTTCGCGTCGGCGGATCCGGACGCCTCCGTATGAGCGGCGGCCACCCGCGCCGCGGCATTCTTCGGCTGTCCCATGGCTATCGCGCGTCGGCGCGTCGGTGTACGGTCTCGGGCCGATGGGCTTTGGGAGCGCTCCCATCGCGCAGCACCACGCTGTGCTCGCATGACGCGAGTCATCGCACGAGTTCGTATCGCACGAGTTCGCATCGCACGAGTTCGCATCGCACGAGGAGGAACGCTGTGAAACGCTTTTTGGCCTTACTGGCGACCTGTGCGACGGTCCTGGGCCTCACGGCACTGTCCGGTCCGCGGGCGGTGGCCGCCACCGGCTGCAGGGTCGACTACACGGTGGCCAGTCAGTGGCAGGGCGGCTTCCAGGCCGGAGTGAAGATCACCAACCTGGGCGCCCCCGTCTCCGGGTGGACGCTCGGGTTCACCATGCCGGACGCCGGGCAGAAGGTCGTCCAGGGCTGGAACGCCACCTGGTCGCAGTCCGGCCCCACGGTCACCGCCGCCGCTGCCGACTGGAACCGCACACTGGCCACCGGCGCGACCGTCGACGTGGGATTCACCGGCTCCTTCACGGGCGCCAACCCGCGGCCCACGGCGTTCACGCTCAACGGCGTCGCCTGTACGGGCTCCGTCGAAGAACCCCCGCCCACCCCGGACGACGGCACCCCCGTGGACATCAACGGACAGCTGCACGTCTGCGGAGTGAACCTGTGCAATCAGCACGACCGCCCCATCCAGCTGCGCGGCATGAGCACCCACGGCATCCAGTGGTTCAGCCAGTGCTACAACACCGCGTCCCTGGACGCGCTCGCGGAGGACTGGCGGTCGGACCTGCTGCGCATCGCCATGTACGTGCAGGAGGACGGTTACGAGACCGACCCCGCGGGCTTCACCAACCGCGTGAACAGCCTCGTCGACATGGCCGAGGCCCGTGGCATGTACGCCGTGATCGACTTCCACACCCTCACGCCGGGCGACCCGAACTTCAACCTCGACCGGGCGAAGACGTTCTTCGCCTCCGTCGCCGCCCGCAACGCCGGCAAGAACAACGTGATCTACGAGATCGCCAACGAGCCCAACGGCGTGAGCTGGACGGCTGTCAAGAGCTACGCCGAGCAGGTCATTCCGGTGATCCGGGCCGCCGACCCGGACGCCGTCGTCATCGTCGGCACCCGCGGCTGGTCCTCGCTGGGCGTCTCGGACGGCTCCAGCGAGAGCGAGGTCGTCGACAACCCCGTCGACGCCACCAACATCATGTACGCGTTCCACTTCTACGCCGCGAGTCACAAGGACAACTACCGTGCCGCGGTGAGCCGGGCGGCCTCCCGGCTCCCGCTGTTCGTCTCCGAGTTCGGCACGGTGAGCGCCACCGGCGGTGGAGCGGTGGACCGGGCGAGCAGCACGGCCTGGCTGGACCTGCTCGACCAGCTGAAGATCAGCTACGCGAACTGGACCTACTCCGACGCCGACGAGGGCAGTGCGGCGTTCAGGCCCGGCACCTGTGACGGCACCGACTACAACGGCAGCGGCGTGCTGACCGAGTCCGGTGCGCTGCTCAAGAGCCGGATCAGCACCCCTGACGACTTCCCCACGAGCTGACCTTCGACGGGACCGGCAGGGACTCCCCCCGGCCGGCCCGGCCTCCCGGCCGGAACGCGACCGGACGCCGGGGCGGACGGCCGGTCCCGGGCGGGCCCCCTCCGCACATGTCACAGAATCGAGGCGGCCGGCGTCCTGTGCGCATGGAACCGTGGGAAGCGACTGAGCGGGAGCAGCCGGTGAAGAGCGAGGAAACAGAGGACACGGGCGCGGCGACCGAGGCGTTCGTCGCCCACCGCAACCTGCTGTTCACCGTCGCCTACGAGATGCTCGGCTCGGCCGCCGACGCCGAGGACGTGCTGCAGGAGACCTGGCTGCGCTGGGCGGGCGTCGACCTCGCCGCGGTGCGGGACCGGCGGGCGTACCTCGTACGGATCACCACCCGGCAGGCGCTGAGCAGGCTGCGTACGCTCGGCCGCCGCAAGGAGTCCTACGTCGGTTCCTGGCTCCCCGAACCGCTGCTCACCGCACCCGATGTGGCCGAGGACGTCGAACTCGCCGAGAGCGTCTCGATGGCGATGCTGCTGGTGCTGGAGACGCTCGCCCCCACCGAGCGGGCGGTGTTCGTGCTGCGCGAGGTGTTCGGCCTCGAGTACGACGAGATCGCCGGAGCCGTCGACAAGAGCCCGGCCGCGGTGCGCCAGATCGCGCACCGGGCACGGGCGCACGTCGCGGCACGCCGGCCGCGCGGGGCCGTGTCACCGGCCGAGACACGGGACGCCCTCGACGCCTTCCGGCGGGCGGTCGAGACGGGCGATCTGCAGGGCCTGCTCGACGTCCTCGCGCCGGACGTCGTCCTCCTGGGCGACGGCGGCGGCGTCAGGCAGGCCGTCCTCAAGCCCGTCGTGGGGGCCGACAAGGTGGCCCGCCTGCTGCGGGGCGGACTGGGCAGGCTCACCGCCGAGGTGTCGCTGCGGCCGGCGGAGGTCAACGGCCGCCCCGCGCTGATCGTCGGGCTCGACGGCGTGCTCGACACCGTCCTCGCGGTGCGCGTCGACGACGGCCGCATCACCGGCCTCTACGCGGTCCGCAACCCCGAGAAGCTGTCGCACATGGAGAGCGAGACCGCCCTGCGCCGCTGAGCCGGCCGGGGCACCGGGTCACACGCGCGGACCCCGATGACGTCGCACCACGTCCGCGTACGCCTTCGCGCTCGGCTTCGGGCGGCGCTCGAAGGTGTCGCGGTCGACCTCGTGGAGCCCGAGCTGGGCGCCGTATCCGAAGATCCACTCGAAGTTGTCCATGAGCGTCCAGTGGCAGTACCCGAGGACGGGCGTCCCCGCGCGCACCTCGGCCGAGAGGTGTTCGACGGCGGCGGGGACGAAGGCGGCGCGCTGTGCGTCGTCCGGGGTCTGGATGCCGTGTTCGGTGACGAGGACCGGCACCCCGGACACCTCGTGGGCGTAGCGCACGGCGCCCGCGAGGGAGGCCGGCTCGATGACGGTGCCCATCCCGTTGCGCTCACCGGCGGGCGTCACCTCGCCGTCGGGGCCGTGGACGATCCGCTCGTAGTTCTGCACGCCGATGAAGTCGTCGTTGCGTGCCTCGCGCAGCCAGTGGTCGTAGACGGCGGCGCGCTTGGCGTCCCGGCGTCCCTCACCGCCGGGGAGGGCCACCTCGTCGGCGATGGCGATGGAGACACCGACGGGCAGGTCGCCGCGGCGGGCCTTGATCGCGTCACGGGCGGCCCGGTGCGCCCGCGTGAACGCGTCCTGGAACTCGTCCTGCCGGTGGGCCGGGATGACGTTCGCACTGGCGTAGGTGTCGCTCCCGGCGGCGTGCGCGGCGGCTTCGAGCATCCGCGTCTTGACCACCTCGGCCTCGGCCGGGAGTTTCGCGCCCGCCTGCAGCAGCTGTTCCAGGTTGGGCTCGTTGAGGGTGACGGCGTAGGCGAGGCGGTCGCCGAAGCGCGCCATGACGCGGTCGCACTGCTCGGCGAAGCGGGCGGGGGCGTCGGCGGCGGTCCAGGAACCGGCCGCGGCGAACCAGTGCGGGGCGGTGAAGTGGCTGAACGTCACGACGGGGGCGAGACCGCGTTCGAGACAGCCGTCGACCTTGCGCTCGTAGTGGTCGAGGGCCTCGGCGGAGACGACACCGCGCCCGGGTTCGACGCGGGCCCATTCGACGGAGAACCGGAAGGCGTTGAGCCCGAGCCCGGCGGCCAGGTCGAGGTCCGTCTCCCACCGCTGGTAACCGCGGCACGCCGGACCGCTCGGCTCACGGAACAGCGAGGGCGTCGTGTGCTCCAGGAACCAGGTGTCGCTGGCGCTGTTGTCGCCCTCGTTCTGGTGTCCCGCGGTGGCGACGCCCCACAGGAAGGTGTCGGGCAGGCTGGTGTGGGTCATGTGTGTGTTCCTTGCGCTGGTTCAGGTACGACGGTGGGTGGGGCGTACGGGCGTCACCGCGCGGTCGCGGGGAACGGCGAGTAGAAGGTGTGCCGGCCGGGTCCGGCCTCCACGGGCTCAGCGCCGGGGAGATCGACCAGCGCGGTGACGTGGAGCGGCACGACGACGTCGACGCGCAGCCGGTCGCCCTCCCGGCTCCACCCGGCCCCGGCCCGGCCGTACGGCGTCTCGTGCTCGGCCCGCGCCCAGGTCAGGCCGCCGCCGGGACGGGGACGGACCAGCAGCCGCCGGTAGCCCGGCTCGGCGGGAGCGAGACCGGCCACGGTGCGGTGCATCCAGTCGGCGACCGCGCCGAGCGCGTAGTGGTTGAACGAGGTCATCTCGCCGGGATTGACGCTGCCGTCGGGAAGCATGCTGTCCCAGCGTTCCCACACGGTGGTGGCGCCCATGTCGACCTGGTACAGCCAGGACGGGCACGCCCGCTGCGTCAGCAGCCGGTAGGCGGTGTCCACGTGTCCGGTGCCGGCCAGCGCGTCGCACACCAGGGGAGTGCCGAGGAAACCGGTGCCGACGCGGTGGCCGCGCCCGGCCACCAGGGCGGCCAGCCGGCGTCCGGCCTCGGCGCGCTCGGCGTCGTCCTCGAGCAGCCGGAAGCACAGGGCGAGGGCGTAGGCGGTCTGCGTCTCCTCCGTCAGGCGTCCGCCGCCGGCGTGGAAGCGGGCGAGGAAGGCGTCACGGACCGCGTCGGCCAGGGCGTGGTGGCGGGCGGCTTCGTCGTGGTCGTCCAGGACCTCCGCGGTCCGCGCCAGCAGCCGCGCGGAGTGCGCGAAGTACGCCGTGGCGACCAGGGCGGACGACGTCATCGCGCGGCCGGGGTCGTCCGCCGGGGCGGTCGGGTCCAGCCAGTCGCCGAACTGGAACCCCTCGCCCCAGATCCGGTCCGGCCCGGCCAGGCGGTCGACGGCGTCGACCCAGGCGCGCATCGACGGGTACTGGGCGCGCAGCACCTCCGTGTCGCCGTAGCGCTCGTACAGCACCCAGGGCACGACGACGGCCGCGTCGCACCAGCCGGCCATCGGCGGGTTGCCGGGCGGGATCGGCACCGGGGTGATCACCGGGATGTCGGGGCTGAACACCGGCGGCACCCCGCGCTCGTCGGCGCTCTGGTCGGCGGCGAGGTCGCGCAGCCAGGAGCGCAGGAAGTCACGGACGTCGTGGAGGAAGGCGGCGGTGGGGGCGAAGACCTGGACGTCGCCGGTCCAGCCGAGCCGTTCGTCGCGCTGCGGGCAGTCGGTGGGCACGTCGACGAAGTTGCCGCGCATCCCCCACACCACGTTCTCGTGCAGCCTGTTCAGGGAGGCGTCCGAGCAGGAGAACCAGCCCGTGCGGCGCAGGTCGCTGTGGACGACCACGGCCGTGACGTCGGCCGGGTCGAGGCCGCCGGGCCAGCCCTCGACGTCGGCGTAGCGGAAGCCGTGGAAGGTGAAGCGGGGCTCCCACTCCTCGCCCGCCGGGTCGCCGCGCAGGACGTAGCGGTCGGTGGCGAGCGCGTGCCGCAGCGGACGCGTGCAGAGTTCGCCGTCCTCCAGGACCTCCGCGTGGCGGAGGGTCACCGTCCGGCCGGCCTCGCCGCGGACCCGGATGCGCAGCCGTCCGACGAGGTTCTGGCCGAAGTCGAGGACCGTGCGCCCGGTGGGCGAGGTGGTGACCGCGACGGGCGCGAGGTGCTCGATGCGGCGCACGGGCGGGCTGTCGGCCGGGAAGAGGACGGTGGTGTCGAAGTCGACGACGTCGGCCGGCTGCCACGCCGAGTCGTCGAAGCCGGCTTCGCTGAAGCCGGCCCGCTCCCGGCGGGCGTCGTACTCCTCGCCCTCGTACAGACCGGCGGCGAGGACGGGCCCGGGGCTCCAGCGCCAGCCGTCCCCGGTGGTGACGGTCTCGGTGGTGCCGTCGGCGTACTCCAGGCGCAGTTCGGCGAGGAGCCCGGTGCGCTCGCCGTAGACGTCCCGGGTGCCGCCGTTGAACCCGAGCAGGCCCCGGTACCAGCCGTCGGCCAGCTGGGCGCCCCAGGCGTTGCGGCCCGCACGGACCAGGGCGGTGACGTCGAAGGACTGGTAGCGGTGGCGGTGGCGGTAGCTCGTCCAGCCGGGGGCCAGCACGTGGTCGCCCACGGTGGTGCCGTTGAGCTCCAGTTCGTAGACGCCGAGGGCGGTGACCAGGAGCCGGGCCGACCGTACGGCGGTCCGCGCGGTGAACTCGCTCCGCAGCAGCGCGGCCGGGCGGGGCCCCTCGGCGGGCGCGGGGACGCGGGGACTGACGACGCGTGCGGTCCAGTGGTGGTTCATGGCGCCCTTCTCGGTGGTGACGGGGGAGCAGGCACGATCATGCAGTCAATACCTAGTGATTACTAGGTGTTCGAGTGTGTGACCTGCGGCACGCGGGAGGGGGTGCTCGGGCCCATAAGTCATGCTCATGACAAACAGGGGCGCCGCTGGAGGCCGGGTGGCTCCGAAGGGGCCCCTACAGCCCCTGCCCGTCCCTGGAGATGTCCCGCAGCAGGCGGTCGAGGTGGGCGCGCATGACCGCGATCAGGTCGAAGGAGCGCCCCGAGGCCAGCCACTGCTGCTGCAGACCCGCGTCCATGGCGACGCACTCGCGGGCGATGCCCTCGTGGTCCAGCCCGGGAAGCAGCTCCCCGCTGCCGCTGCCGGCCCGCAGCCGGTCGGCGAGCTCCGCGACGCCCTTCTCCTGCCAGGTGGTGAAGTGGTCGTGGGCCGGATGGTCGGGCGCGGTGGCCTCGGCGGTCAGCACGACCGCCAGCTCCACCATGCCGGGCATGCCGAGTGTCTCGGCCGTGTCCTCCAGGTGGCAGCGGAAGGCGTCCCGCACCGAGTCGGAGACGCGCTCCCAGCGCACGTCCATGCGCTCGTGCCAGTACTCGACGACCGCGAGCAGCAACTGCTGCTTGTCGCGGAAGTGGTGCAGCAGCCCGGCGTCGGTGATCTCGGCGTCCCGCGCGACGCGGGCGAGGGAGGTCTTGCGGTAGCCGTCCCTGCCGAAGCGCAGCAGGGCGGCCTCCAGAATCTGCGTGCGCCGCGCCCGGCCCGCCGTGTAGTGGCCGCGAGGCCCCCTGGGTGTCGCCATGCCAGAACAGTACCGGCGGGGCGCGGGACGGCGGCCGGCCGTACCGGCTGTGGGCGTGCTGTGTGAGGTGGGCCACACTCTCGAAACCTAGCGGCCACTAGGTGTTCGGGTCATCATCGAGCCACGCGACGACAGGTTGCCGCGCTGTCACATCCCCGTGAACCACGCGTGACGGCAGCCCGTCCTCAGCCCTTCCCCCACATGCTCCCCCTTCCTTCGGCACCTCCGTGAAAGGAGGGCTGGCATGACGACGCCGTCATCAAGCCCCACGGTCGACCACGCACCCCGCGACCCCGCGGACGGGCGGTGGACACCCCGCCTGGTCCTGATCCTCATCGCACTCGCCTGGCCGACCCAGCTGCTCGCCGCGGGCGGCATCCTCGGGGCCAACGCCACCGCGGGCGTCGCCCAGGCGTTCCACACCACCCAGGTGGTGTGGTTCGGCCTGACCCTCACCCTGGTGTCGACCCTGCTCACCCCCTTCGTGATCAAGCTGGGAGACCTGTACGGCAAGCGGCGCGTCATGCTCGCGATGACGGCCCTGGGCGCCCTCGGCGAACTGCTGGCCGCGCTGGCCGGCAGCTTCTGGCTCGTCCTCGCCGGCCGGGCGATCGCCGGGTTCTACGGGCCCTTCGGCGCCCTGTCGTTCGCCGCCGTACGGGACGTCTTCCCGGCCCGGCTGGTGAAGCAGGCGAGCGGCATCATGGGCAGCAGCGTCGGCCTGGTGGCCATCGTCTCGCCGTTCCTGGCGGGATGGCTGATCGACGCCTGGGGGTACCGCGGGGTCCTGTGGTTCCTCGCCGTCGCCACCGCGGTCGCCTTCGCGCTGATCGCACTGCTGGTCCCGGAGACCCCCCGGCACGCCTTCGGGGCCCGTCTCGACTGGCTCGGCGGCCTGGTCCTCGGCGGCGGCCTGACGGCCGTGGTCTACGCCCTCGGCCAGGGGCAGAGCTGGGGCTGGGCGGACGCGCGGACCCTGGGCTGGCTCGGAGCGGGCGCCGCCGCGCTGATCGCCTTCCTGTTCGTCGAACGCTCCAGCGCCCACCCCATCCTGGACCTGAAGGTCCTCAGCCGCCGCCCGGTCGCCCTGGCGCTGACGGCCGGCGGTCTCGGCCAGACGGTCGCCTTCACCATGCCGGGCCTCGCCATCCTGCTCGCCCTCTACCCCGCCATTCCGGGCGTGTCGGACGGGCTCGGCTGGACCGCCCACCACAACGCCGTCGTCAGCGTGAGCTGGAACCTGGTGATGTTCGGCACCGGCATGCTGGTCAGCCGCTACCTGCGCCGCTTCGACGCGCGCCGGGTGTGGTGCGCGGGCCTGGCGGTCATGGCCGTCGGCTACACCCTCGTGGGCTTCTTCCACGGCGACGAACTCCAGCTCATCGTCACCTCCTGCGTCGCCAACGTCGGCGCCGGCGTCGTCGTCTCGGTGGCGCCGGTCCTGGTGATCGGCGTGGTCTCGCCCGACGAGCAGGGGCTGGGCAGCGGCATGCTCAACATGCTCATCAGCCTGTTCGGCGCCGTCGTGACCGCAGGCGCCTACGCCGTCCTCGGCGCGAGCAGCACCACCGTCGACGGCACCGCCTTCTACCTCGACGCCGGTTACTCCGGGATCTTCTGGCTCGGTGCCGCGGTCACGGTCGTGGCCCTGGTGCTCTCCGTCTTCATCCCGCGGCTGCGCGACCCCGAGGAGAGCCCCGCCGGCGGCTGACCCCGCGCCTTCAGGGCTTCGTCAGCGACCGGAACCCGGTCGGCGTCATGCCGGTGTGCTGACGGAAGAAGGCGCTGAAGACCGTCGGGTAGGTGAACCCGATCCGTTCGCTGATGGCGGCGGGCGGCAGCGAGCTGTGGATCAGCAGACGTTTGGCCTCCAGCAGCACCCGGTCGTCGATGTAGCGCTTGGCGCCGCAGCCGAGGGCGGCCAGGGTGGCCCGGGTCAGGGTGCGCGGACTGTAGCCGAGCCGGGCGGCGTAGTCCTCCACCCGGTGGGTCCGGCGGAAGTCCTCCTCGACGGCCTCGCGGAACAGCCGGAACGGCTCGCCGCCGCCGGAACGCCCCCGCCGTCGCGGGTCGGCGAGGTGGACGAGCCGGATCAGGATCACCGACAGCAGGTTCCGCACCGTCTCGACGTACGCCTCCAGCGGCAGGTCGGACAGCGCGGCGTGCTCCTCGACCAGGGCGTCCAGGAGCCGCAGCAGGGCCGCCTGCCGCGGCTCGTCCGGCGTGACGAGGCGGTACGGGACGTGCGCGCCGTCCCGGATCAGCGCGTCCGTCGCGGCGCTGGGGAAGCCGGTGGGGAAGACCAGGACGGTGGCGTCGCAGCCCCGGTGCCCGTCGGGGAACTGCAGCACCTGTCCGGGCCACACCCACAGCCAGTCGCCCGGCGTGAGGAGGTACGGGGTGAAGTCCACCGAGCACTCCAGCCGCCCCCCGCGGGCCGCGACGACCACGTGGAAGGCCGGACGTCCGGGCACCGTGAGGGGCAGCCCCCGCTCCTCGGCGCGGGCGGCGAGTCCCGGCAGGTCGAGGACCTCCAGGCCCGGCGGCCTGCCGGGACTCGGGCGGTACGACAGAGCCGGGACGCCGGCCGGACCGCGGCCCACGGGGAACTGTCCGTTTTCCTTCATCGCGTGCCCGAGTGTACGCAGGACCGCCCCTCCCCGCCGGTCTAGCTTGAGGAAGACGGGCCGCGACGAGCACGGGGCGGGCCCCGACGTCCCGGCCGAGTCCCTTTTTCTTCTTTCTTCAACTTCTCCAACGGAAAGGACCACCATGACCATCGAGTTCGCCACCCGCTACCGCGAGCGTTCCCACATCCCGCCCGAGCCGGGCAAGCCGTACTTCATCGAGAAGGGCAAGGGCGACCGCGCCCACCTGTTCACCGACCTGTTCACCGTCTACGCCGGCGGCGAGCAGACCGAGAACACCTTCAACTTCTTCACCTGCGAGGGCCCGAAGGGCGACATCATCCCCGCCCACTCCCACCCGGACACCTACGAGGTCTTCTACATCACCGACGGCGCGGTACGGCTGTTCGTCGAGGACCTCGAGGGCGAGCAGTACGAGAAGCTGCTCACCGCGGGCGACTTCGGGTTCGTGCCCAAGAACTGCCCGCACGCCTACCGCATCGAACGCCACCACAGCCGGATCGTCGGCGTGGCCGCGGGACCGGGCGGCACCTTCGAGCGGTTCTTCGAGAACCTCGGCACCCCCACCGACGAACTCGGCCTGCCCCGGAAGCCGTTCGTCCCCGAGCCGCACAAGTTCGGCACCGTGCCGCAGCGGTACGACGTGAACTTCCTGCCCGACCACAAGTGGCGCACCGGAAGCTGAGCGGTCCATGCCGTACCTGAAGGCACTGCTCGCCGGAGCGCTGGTCGGCGTGGCCTACGTGCTGGTGCGGACCGAGTCGCCCGCCCCGCCCCCCGTCGCGCTGGCCGGACTGCTGGGCATGCTGCTGGGCCAGGCCGTGCTGGAGACCCTGTGAGCGCCGCCGGTGCCACGCGCGGCTTCCTCCGCAAGGCCGGCCTCTCCTTCGCCGCCGGTCTGCTCATGGGCGCGCTGTACTGGGCACTGGATGTCACCTCACCCGCCCCGCCGCTCCTCGGCCTGACCGGGCTGGCCGGCATCGTGCTCGGCGAACGCGCCGCCACCGCCGTACGCCACCGCCTGACCCGGCGCCGTCCCGCTCCTCCTCCGTCCGCCGCAGAAGATCCGTCCGCCGCAGAAGAAGGAACCCCCCCCCGTGTCCCCTGACACCCCCGGATACCTCGACGTCCACGCCCACTTCCTCACCGACTCCTACGTCCGCCGGGCCCGCGAGGCCGGACACGAACTCCCCGACGGGGTCCCCGCCTGGCCCACCTGGTCGGCGGCCGCGCACCTGGAGCTGATGGACCGCTGCGGTATCGAGACCTCGATGCTCTCGATCTCCTCGCCGGGCGTCCACTTCGGCGACGACACCGCCGCCCGCCGCCTGGCCCGTGAGGTCAACGAGGCCGGCGCCCAGGCCGTACGCGACCACCCGGGCCGCTTCGGCCTGTTCGCCTCGCTGCCCCTCCCGGACGTCGAGGGCGCGCTGGAGGAGATCGCGTACGCCTACGACACCCTGCACGCCGACGGGGTGGTCCTGGAGACCAACACCCACGGAACCTACCTCGGCGACCCGGACCTGGAGCCCGTGTGGGCCGAGCTCGGCCGGCGCGGTGCCGTCGTCTTCCTGCACCCCACGTCCCCGGTGTGCTGGGAGCGGTCCGCCCTCGGACGCCCCCGCCCGATGATCGAGTTCATCTTCGACACCGCCCGCGCCGTCACCGACCTGCTCATGGCCGGGACGCTGGACCGCCACCGCGACCTCACGGTGATCGTGCCGCACTGCGGCGGCGCCCTGCCGGTGCTGGCCGACCGCATCGACGGCTTCATGAGGATGTTCATGCCCGAGGGCACCGAGGCCCCCGGCGCCGTCGAACAGCTCCGCCGCCTCCACTACGACCTCGCCGGACCCGCGCTGCCCCGCCAGCTGCCCGCCCTGCTGAACCTCGTCGGCTCCGACCGCCTCCTGTACGGCAGCGACCACTGCTGGACCCCCGCCGCCGGGGTGGAGGCCCACGTCGCCGGCCTGGACGCCGCCCCGGCACCCGACGGCGCGACCGGCTGGCGCGCGCTCACCACCGCCAACGCCCGCCGCATCCTGCCCCGTACGGCCCGCTGACGTAAGGCACCCACCGTGACGTTCCCCTTCCACCTGCTGGCCCCGCCCGACCCGGCCGCGCTGCCCCTGCCGCACCCCGCGCACCCCGCCGACGGCGTACGGCTGCTGCGCGGCGCCGTCTACGCGGTCCCCGAGGGCAGCCGCCCGCTGACCGTCGACCTGTGGCTTCCCGAGGACACCCCAGGCCCCGTCCCGGTCGTGGTCTTCGTCCACGGCGGCGCCTGGCGCACGGGCCTGCGCGACGACCTCGGCCCCCGCTTCCGTCACTGGGACCCCGGCCCCTTCGCCCGGCTCGTCCGGGCCGGGTTCGCCGTCGCCTGCCCCGACTACCGCCTCAGCGGCGAGGCCCCCCACCCCGCCCAGACCGACGACCTGGCCGCCTGCCTCACCTGGCTGCGCACCCGCGCCGCCGACCTCGGCCTGGACAGCGCGCGGACCGTCCTGTGGGGCGAGTCGGCCGGCGGACACCTCGCCGCCCTGACCGCCCTCACCCGGCCCGCCGGCACCGTCTCCGGCTGCGTCACCTGGTACGCCCCCACCGATCTGCCGGCACTCGCCGAGGACCATCCCGAGGGCGCCTACGACGCCCACGACCCGGCCACCTTCGAGGCCCTGCTGCTCGGCGGCGCCCCGGCGGAGCGGACCGACGCGGCCCGCGACGCCAGCCCGGTCACCCATGTCGGCCCCCAGGCGCCGCCCTTCCTGATCCTGCACGGCACCGACGACGTCCTGATCCCCGCCCGGCAGTCCGTCCGCCTCGCCGAAGCCCTGCGGGCGGCGGGCCGCGAACCCGATCTGCGCCTCCTCGACGGCGGCGACCACCTCTGGGTGGGCCTGACCGACACGGACGTCGAGGACTGCTTCACCCGCACCGTGGACTTCATCCGCCGCCGCACGGACGGCGGGTGAACCCGGACCGCCCTCACCCGGCGGTGACGGCGGCCGGCGGACGCAGGTCCCGGACGAGCCGTTCGAGGTGCGCCCGGACCCCGGCGAGCAGATCGGTGCGTCCGCCGGAGAGCACCCACTGGAGCTGAAGGCCGTCCGAGACGGCGACGCACTCCCGCGCGACGGCCTCGTGGTCGAGGTCCGACCGGAAGAACCCGGCGCGGGCGCACTCCTCGAACCGGGCGCCGAGTTCGCGGACCGTGCGCTCGTAACGGGCGGCGAAGAGCGCGTGCGCGGCGCCGGCCGGGTCGGCGGCCTCGGCGCTCAGCGCGACGAAGAGTTCGATCAGACCCGGCTCGGAGACGAACCGCCGGGTGATCGAGAGCAGCGCCTCGACCAACGCGTCGCCGTCCGCGCCGGGGGAGGAGTCCACGATCGCGGCCGCGACGTCGAAGCGGTGCTCCGCCACCGCCAGCAGCAGATGCTGTTTCGTCGGGAAGTGGTGCATCAGACCGGTCGTGGAGACCCCGGCGTCCTGGGCGACGCGCGCCAGGGAGGTACCCGCGTATCCGTTGGTGGAGAACCGCTCGGTGGCGGCCTCGACGATGCGCTCACGGCGCTCGCGCCCGACCGCGTAACTGCCGCGTGATCCCGATCTGCCCATGGCCGACAGCGTAGGCCGGACCCGCCTCCGATGAAAACCGAACGCGTTGGTTTTTTGTCGAAACCCGAGTACCTTCGGTTTTCGTTCTCGTCGTCCGGCGGGAGACTCGTGAAGGGAGCACCCGTGGCCGCCGCACCTGTCACCGGCCTGACCGTCGAATACCAGCCCGCCCCGCTCGCCGTGGCGACACCGGTCCCGCGCCTGTCCTGGCTGCCCGGACGGACCCAGTCCGCCTACGAGATCGAGGTCCGCACCGGCGGCGGCCTCGTGGCACGCACCGGCCGGACACCGGGCCGGGAGAGCCATCTCGTCGAGGTACCCGGTCTCCGCGTCCGGTCCGACACCGACTACGAGTGGCGCGTGCGGGTGTGGGACCAGGACGGAGTGGTGAGCGACTGGGCCCACGACCGCTTCGGGACCGGACTGCTCGACGCGGCCGACTGGACGGCCCGGTGGGTCCTCCCGCGGACGCGCCCCACGGAGGTGGAGCGGTGGACGCTGCTCGACTGGATCAAGGGGAACCGCCCCGAACGCGACCCCGGCGAGCGCCTGTTCCCGGTCCGGCTGCTCCGACAGCGCTTCACCCTGGACACCCCGGCCGCGCGGGCCCGCCTGTTCATCACCGCACGGGGCGTCTACACCGCCGAGATCGACGGCGCGGCCGTCGGGGACGAGGTGCTCGCACCGGGCTTCGACAGCTACGCCTCCCGCGTCAGCGTGCAGTGCTACGACGTGACGGACCTGCTCGGCGCCGGCGACCACGTCCTGGGGGTCGCCCTCGCGGACGGCTGGTGGGCCGGGCGCATCGGACTCACCGGATCGAGCGCCCAGTTCGGGACCGCCACCGGAGCGATCTGGCAGCTGCACGTCGAGACCGCGGACGGGCGGCGGCACCGGATCTCCTCCGACGGCGACGTGGTCGCGGCGGACGGGCCGTGGACCCACGCGGACCTCTTCATCGGCGAACGCTTCGACGCGCGCCTCCACGACCCCGGGTGGAGCCGGCCCGCCTTCGACGACACCGCCTGGACCCCGGTCGGCACCGAGACCGCGGACCCCGCGGTCCTCGTCCCCTTCGCCGGGGAACCCGTCCGCCGCGTCGGCGAACTGCCCGCGCTCTCCGTCACCGCCGACCCCGGCGGCGGCTGGATCGTCGACTTCGGCCAGGTGATCGCCGGACGCGTCCGGCTGACACTGCGCGCACCCCGCGAGGGGGACGTCGTCACGCTCGAACACACCGAGACCCTGGACGCGGACGGGCGGTGGTTCCGCAACATCGAGGGCATCAACAAGGACCAGTGCGACACCTACGTCGCCGCCGGACTGCCCACCGAGGTCTGGGAACCCGCCTTCACCTTCCACGGTTTCCGCCACGTCCGCGTACGGGGCGTCGACGCTCCCCCCGACCCCGGCGACCTCGTGGCGGTGGTGCTCTCCAGCGACCTGCGGCAGACGGGATCGCTGCGGCTCTCCGACGAACGCCTGGACCGGCTGCACCGCAACGTGCTGTGGAGCCAGCGCGCCAACTTCCTCTCGATCCCCATGGACTGCCCGCAGCGCGAACGGGCGGGCTGGACCGGGGACATCCAGGTCTTCGCCCCGTCGGCGTCGAACAACGCCCTCGTGGCACCGTTCCTGACCCGGTGGCTGGACAACCTCCGAGCGGACCAGTACGCCGACGGACGCGTCCCCATCACCTCACCGCGCTCCGCCTACGACGACGAACTGGCCGAGTCCCAGAGCGGGTTCGGTTCCATCGTGGCCTGCGCGGGCTGGAGCGACGCCATCGCCCTCGTGCCCTGGGTGCTCTACGAGCGCTACGGCGACCGGCGCGTCCTCGCCGACACGCTCGACGCCGCGCTGCGCTGGGCCGACCACCAGTGCACGGCCGCCGCCGAACTGCCCGAGCGGCTGCGCGACGTCCCCCTCACACCGGAGCGGCAACGCCGCCAGGCGCTCCTGTACAACGCCGGTGAGCACTTCGGCGACTGGCTCACGCCGAGCACGCTGGAAGGACGGCCCCTGCACGAGGCCATCGGCACCGCTCCGCGGCTGACCGCCGAACTCGTCGCGCCGATGTTCCAGGCACAGACGCTCACGGTCACCGCCCGCTCGGCCGACGCACTCGGCCGGACCGGCCTCGCCGCCGGCCTCCGTGAGCGGGCCGCACGCGTGCGCGCCGCCTTCGCCGCCGAGTACGTCGACGCCGAGGGCCGGCTGCCCGTCGCACTGCAGGGCCCCTACGTCCTGGCCCTCGCCTTCGACATGGTGCCGGACGAGCGGCGTCCCCTTCTCGTCGGACACCTCGTCGACCTCATCACCGCACGCGGCGACCGGCTCGACACCGGCTTCCTCTCCGTCCCGTACCTCCTCGACGTGCTCTGGGACTCCGGCCACGCGGAACTCGCCCGGCGGCTGCTCTGGCAGGACCGGTGCCCCTCCTGGCTCTACGAGGTCGACCGCGGCGCCACCACCGTCTGGGAGGCGTGGGACGCGATCGCGCCGGACGGCTCCGTCCGCGCCGTCTCCCTCAACCACTACGCCTTCGGCTGTGTGGACGACGTGCTCTACCGGCGCCTGGCCGGGATCCGGGCCACCGCGCCCGGCTTCCGGTCCGTGGTGATCGAACCCGATCTCGCCGGACGCCTGGACCACGCCGAGGCCGGGGTGTGGACGCCGTACGGCCAGGTCCGCGTCGACTGGACCGTCACCGGCGGCACGGCGGCGATCCGCGTCGACATCCCGCACGGCGTGGAGGCCGCCCTCGTCGTGGGCGGACGCTCCACACCGCTCGCCCCCGGCACCCACGACCTCCGTACGGCCGTGCCCACCGCGAGCGGTCACCCGGCGGCGGCCAGGCGTCGCCGCAGCTCCTCCTCCGAGACGTCCTCCAGGTGAGTCAGGAAGACCCACATGTGGCCCGAGGGATCCTTGAGGACGACGGTGCGGTCGCCGTGGAACATGTCGGTCGGCGGCTGGAGGATCTCGGCGCCGGCCGCCTCCGCGCGCTCCGCCAGAGCGTCGACGTCCGGCACGAAGACGTGCAGCGTGACGGAGGTGCCCCCGCCGAGCGAGGCCGGCGCGGCGAAGGCCCCGGCCTCCGCCTCGTCCGTGCTCGCGTCGCCCAGCATCAGCGCCGACCGCCCGACGGTGATCTCGGCGTGCAGGATCCCGCCGCCGGGAGCGTCGATCCTGAAGTCCTCACGGGCGCCGAACGCCCGCTGGTAGAAGTCGATCGCCGCGGCGGCGTCGTCGACCATGATGTGCGGGACCACGGCATAACGGTAACGGTCGGGAATCCCGGTGCCGGCTGTGCGCTCGGCCATGACGAACCTCCTCGGAAGACACCGCCGGCCGGTCCCCGCGGCTGCGAACGAACGTAGAACCTCAAGTCCGCTTCAGGTCAAGCGCGCGACCCTCGCCGGAGGTGTTCGCCGGGGAGGGCCGGACGACGTCCACCACGGTCCCGCCGCCCGGACCCGTGGCCGGCCGCGGACGACCCGGGCACCGGCCGCTTCCCGCCGCCGGACCTCGACCTGACGTTCGCCGGGATCGCCGCGCGCCGAGGCGGCTGAGGCCGCCTCGCGTACCTCTCGGCGTGCGGGACGACACACGCGCCCCGCGCCCTCGTGGACGAGGCGATCCACCTCACCTCCGTGTTCCTGCTCGCAGGGCTCTCCGGGGTGATCGGCACACTGCGGCGAGTACCGGACGCCGTCGCCGGGACGACGGCCCGTATGTTCCATGACGCCCTGGTCACCGCCCGCGACGAACCGGCCCGGACGGCGCGGCAGGTCCGCGTCCACTACGGCGAAGCCCCGGCGGTGTGGGCGGCCCGCCACCACGCCGGCATCCGACGCCCCTGTTCTCCGCGTGCACGGTCGCGGGCCGCATTTTATGTTGATTCGGTGGCGCGGCAGCGGCCGTCGAACGGGCGGCCACCCGTCACCGTCCGCACCGGGAGCACGTCATGACGTCCGCCACCGAGCATCGCACCCACGAGGGCCACGACCACCGGCACCAGGAGAGCTGCGGCCACGTCGCCGTCCCACACGGCGACCACGTCGACTATGTGCACGACGGACACATCCACCGCGCACATGACGGGCACATCGACGAGTGCGTGACCACCGGGCACCGGCCGCACGAGGGCCACGGACACCAGCACGGAACCGGCTGCGGCCATGTCGCCGTGCCCCATGACGACCATGTCGACTATGTGCACGACGGCCATCGGCACGCCGCCCACGAGGGGCACTGGGACGACCACTGAACCACCCGGCACCGCACACCGGGCACGGGCCGGGCTCGGATCACCAACTGCTCTTGGTCACCCCCGGAAGCTCGCCCGCGTGCGCCATCTCGCGCAGACGGATGCGGGACAGACCGAAGGCGCGCAGATGACCGCGGGGGCGGCCGTCCACGGAGTCGCGGTTGCGTACGCGGGTGGCGCTGGCGTCGCGGGGCTGCCGGCGCAGTTCCCGCTGGGCGGCGGCGCGTTCCTCGTCGGACGTCCGGACGGACGAGATGACCGCCTTCAGCTCGGCGCGGCGCTCGGCGTGGCGGGCCACGACGAGCCGTCGCCGCTCGTTCTTCGCGATCTTGCTCTTCTTCGCCATCAGACCTTCCCTCCCCGGGCGCGGATGCGCGCGACCGCCGCCTCGACACCGATCGTGTCGACCGTCTTGACGCCCTTGGCGGAGAGCGTGAGCCGGACATGGCGGCCTTCGCTCGGCAGCCAGTAGCGCTTGCGCTGGATGTTCGGGTCGAAGCGGCGCTTGCTCCGCCGGTGGGAGTGCGAGATCTGATGCCCGAAGCCGGGCTGTCGGCCGGTGAGTTGGCAGTGAGCGGACAAAGGTCCTCCTTTTCGATGTCGATCGATGGCAGCACACTAACAGCTAGATGAAAATGAAATTCAATACCGTGTACAGTGCGGTCCATGGCCCGTAACGAACTGCGTCCGATCATCAAGATGAGGTCCACCGCCGGCACCGGCTACACCTACGTGACCCGCAAGAACCGCCGCAACGACCCCGACCGCCTGACGCTGCGCAAGTACGACCCGGTCGCCGGGCGCCACGTCGACTTCCGTGAGGAGCGCTGAGTACCGTGAAGCCCGGAATCCACCCCCCGTACCGCCCCGTCGTCTTCCGCGACCGGGCCGCCGGCTTCGCCTTCCTCACCCGGTCGACGGCCACCAGCGACCGGACCGTCGAGTGGGAGGACGGCAACACCTACCCGGTCATCGACGTCGAGATCTCCTCGGCGAGCCACCCCTTCTACACCGGCACCCAGCGCGTCCTGGACACCGCGGGCCGGGTCGAGCGCTTCGAGCGGCGCTACGGACGCGAACGGAGCGGACAGTGAGCGGGGGCCGGGCACGGCTGCCGGTCGCGATCGTCGCCGGACTCCACGCCGACGCCCGCCGGGCGGCCGTCGACGAGATTCTGCGCGCGGTGCCCGGCGCGGTCGCCCTGCACCACGATCTGACGTCCGCCGTCGACGGTTCGGTGCACCGGACCGTGCGGGACGCCGACGGCCTGCTCGACAGCGGGGACGCGCCCCTGGTGAACGACTGCGCGTGCTGCGCGCTGCGCGAGGACCTCGTCCCGGAACTGACACGGCTCGCGGAAACGGGCGCTCACCGGCTGGCCGTCGTGGAACTGTGGGACTCCGTCGAACCCCACGGCATGACCCCGGTCATCGCGTCCGAGGGCGCGCCGCTGGCACTGACCGGGGTGGCCACCGTGGTCGACCCCGCCCTGGTCCTGCCGTACCTGACCAACGGCGACGACCTCGCCGACGTGGGCCTCGCCGCCGCCCCGGCCGACCGGCGCACAGTCGCCGACACCTTCGCCCGGCAACTGGAATACCCCACAGTGATCGCCGTCGTCGAGGACGACGGGATCGCCGACGACGGCGACCGCGCGCTGCTCGCCCAGCTCACGCCCGGCGCGCGCAAGGTGACCGCGGGAAGCGGGGCCCTGGGCACCGCCCTGCTGGCGGGCTTCGACCCCGAAGCGGCCACCGCCCGCGTGCATCCCGCGTGCGCGCTGCTGCCGCAGGAATGCGACGAGCACGGTGTGAGCACCTTCGTCTGGCGGCACGAGCGGCCCTTCCACCCACAGCGCCTCTACGCGGCGCTGGAGGACCTGACCTGCGCCGCCGCGCGCAGCCGTGGGCGGTTCTGGCTGGCGGACCGCCCCGACACCCTGCTCTCCTGGGACGCCGCGGGCGGCGCGCTGTGCGTGGAGTCGGCCGGTCCCTGGCTGGCGGCCCTGCCCGACGCCGCCTGGGAGATGGTGCCCGCGGAGCGCCGCGTCGCCACCTCGGTGGACTGGCACCCGGAACACGGCGACCGCCGCCAGTACCTCACCTTCACCGCTCCCGGCCTGGACCGCGACAACCCGCACGCCCTCCTCGACTCGTGCCTGCTCACCGATGACGAATACGCGGCGGGCCGGAACCGTTGGGAACAACTTCCGCACGTGTTCGACGACTTGCTCGACCCGGTGTCCTGAAGCCGCGTACGCACCGCACGGTGTGCGAAGAAAGGAACGATCCCGTCATGCCCCGACGCACGAGCACCGACCGGCGCACCGCGAAACGCGCCAACCCGCTGGACACCGCCGGCATCACCTACGTCGACTACAAGGACACCGATCTGCTGCGCGGGTTCATCTCCGACCGGGGGAAGATCCGCAGCCGCCGGGTGACCCATGTGACACGCCGGCAGCAGCGGCAGATAGCGCGGGCCGTCAAGAACGCGCGCGAGATGGCCCTGCTTCCCTACGGTTCCCGACAGAGCTGAACCCTGCCGGCGAACGGTGTTCGTCCCGCCCACCCGGCGGGACGAACGCCGCCCCGGCGGGCGGTGCGGCCGGGCACCCGCGCGGGTGCCGATCACGCCGACGCGGCCGGGCGCACGGCCGTGCTGTCCGTCGGCGCACCACTCGTGCCGACGGCGGTCGGCGACGTGCTGCCCGGCCGGGGGCGCGGTGCTCCGGCGGCCCGGGCAGCAGGACCGTAACCGGGGAACCGGCTCCACGGATCACGCGTCCGTGCCCCGGCCGGTCACCAGCCTGTTCGGTGATCCGACGGTCCCGGGCCGGCAGCCGTCGCACACGCCCGTGAGTTCGACGGTGTGGTCCACGGCGTGGAACCCGACGTCGCGTGCGAGCCCCGCCACCCGCTCCTCGACCTCCCCGGAGCCGACGGCCGGGCTGAGGCCGCACACCCGGCAGACGAGGTGGTGGCGGTGGCCCTCGTCCGGCCTGGTCCGGTGGAAACGCTCGCCGCCGCTGTCGCGCACCACGTCGACCTGCCCGGCCGCTTCCGGCGACCGGAGCGTGCGGCAGACGGTGGTCAGCCCCACCGCCGTGCCGTCCGCGGCCGGAGCCGCGTGCGGGCTCTGCGCCGGGACGAAGTCGTCCCAGCCGCGCGGGGCTTCGAGGACCGCGGCTCGCCGCGGGGCGGTGCGCCACTCGCCGCGGGCCGTTCCGCGCACGAATGTGTCTTCCGTCGTTCATGGGTGCCGTCCGGGCACCGCCGGAGCGGGCACGGACGGCACCACGCCCGGACCGGAGAAGGCCGCGCACAGGCCCGGCCGGGCGCCGGTCTCAGTCCTCGGGACGCGACAGCCCCCGCCGGCAGGCGGGCACGAGGTGCTGTGGCACCCGGTGGGTCACGCCGCTCACCGTGACGGGTACCGGGTTCGGAGTGCTCGCCTTCCACCGGGCGCGGCGGTGACGGGTGCCGCTGCGGGACATCTCGCGCTTGGGCACGGCCATGGGCGGTTCCTCTCGGTTCGGAACGGTCGTACGGGAGACACCGTCAGCATGCGACAGCGGTTTTCATGCGCGATGGGCGCCGGGACGCGCGCATCAGGCGGTTCCGCCCGGCTGCCAGGTGCCGGCGAGCGTCGACGGGGTGAGGATCAGGTCGGGGTGTCCCTGTCCCGCCAGACGCCCCTCGCGCAGCAGGAGGCAGGCGTCGGCCGCGCGGGCGGCGTCCAGGTCGTGCGTGGCGTGGACGACGGTCACGCCGTCGGCGACCAGCTCCGTCAGCAGCGTCGCGATGCGCTCCCTGGCCTCGGGGTCGAGCCCGGTGGTCGGCTCGTCGAGCAGGAGCAGGTCCGACTCCTGGGCGAGCCCCTGGGCGATGAGGGCGCGCTGCCTCTGTCCGCCGGACAGGTCCCCGAGCTGACGGGCGGCCAGACCGGCGATGCCCATGCGGTCCATGACCGCGTCCACGGTGGCACGGTCCCGCCGGGTCAGCCGGCGCCACGGGCCGCGTTCGCCCCAGCGCCCCATTTCCACGGTCTGCCGGACCGTCAACGGCAGTGCGTCACCGACCGCGCCGCGCTGGGGGACGAACGCCGGTGGCCGGCTGCCGGCGTGGTGCAGCTCGCCCGCTGTGGGCCGGATCACTCCGGCCAGGACGCCGAGCAGGGTGGACTTCCCGCTGCCGTTCGGGCCGATGAGCGCTGTGGTGGCCAACGCCGTTATTTCACCGGTGAGTCGGTGGAGCACCGGAGGGCCGGCGTAGCCCGCGGACAGCTCGGTGAAGCGGATGCGGGTCGTCGTGTCCTCGGGGGCGGTGGAGGGGAGGCCGGATTTTTTGAACATGATTTTCATTGTAGTGTGCTCGCATGGAGTGGTTGACAGCCCCTTTCGAGGCGACCTTCGTGCAACGCGCCTTGTGGGGCGGGATTCTGGTGTCGGCGATCTGCGCCCTGGCGGGCACATGGGTGGTGCTGAGGGGGATGGCCTTCCTCGGTGACGCCATGTCGCACGGGCTGTTGCCCGGAGTGGCGCTCGCCGCGCTGCTGGGCGGCAACCCGATGGTGGGGGCGCTGCTGAGCGCGGCGGTCATGACGGCCGGTGTCACCGCCCTCGGCCGCACCCCGCGGCTGTCCCAGGACACCGGTATCGGGCTGCTGTTCGTGGGGATGCTGTCGCTCGGCGTCATCATCGTGTCGCGGTCGCAGTCCTTCGCGGTGGACCTGACAGGCTTCCTCTTCGGTGACGTCCTCGCCGTGCGCGAACAGGACCTGGCGCTGCTGGGCGTGGCCCTCGTGCTGGCCCTGGCCGTCTCGGTCCTCGGCCACCGTGCCTTCCTGGCCCTGGCGTTCGACCCGCGCAAGGCCCGCACCCTCGGACTGCGTCCGCGTCTGGCCCATGCGGTGCTGCTCGGCCTGCTGGCGCTGGCCATCGTCGCCTCCTTCCACATCGTGGGGACGCTGCTGGTGCTGGGCCTGCTCATCGCTCCGCCGGCGGCCGCGCTGCCCTGGGCGCGCGGTGTGCGGGGCGTGATGGTCCTCGCGGCGCTGCTCGGCGTGACCGCCACCTTCTGCGGCCTGCTGCTGTCCTGGCACCTGGGCACCGCCGCCGGCGCGACCGTCTCCGCCCTGGCCGTGAGCCTGTTCTTCCTCTCCCACCTGGGATCCGGCATCCGCCACCGCCGCACCCACCCGGCCGGCGACCGACTGAGAAAGACCTGAGAGGCGATGTCCTTGTTCGTCCGAAAAAACGTTACTGCCGGGGTGCCGGCCGCGTTCGTGGCCCTCGTGCTGCTCACCGCGGGCTGCGCGGGGCAGGACGACGGCACGTCCTCCCCGGAAGCGGGCTCCACGGCCTCCGCCACCCCGCACGGGTACGTCGAAGGAGCACAGGAGGCAGCCGAGCAGCAGTCACGGCTGGTGCTCAACGACCCGGCCACCGGAGACACCCGTGTACTGGACCTGATCACCGGCGGGGCACACGAGGAGTCCCGGACGACGGGCACCACGGAACTCACCACGGACGGCCGGTTCGGCTACTTCCACACCCCGGACGGCACCCGCGTCCTCGACGCCGGCACCTGGACGGTGGACCACGGCGACCACGTGCACTACTACCGCGCCGCGATACGCGACGCCGGCAGGTTCCCGGCGGGCTCGGGCGCGCGGGTGCGCGGCGACGCGGCCGTCACCGCGGTGACCGGTGAGGACGGCCGGGCCACGGTCCACCGCCGGGCCGACCTGGAGGAGGGCCGCGTCGGCTCCCCCCGCACGCTCCCCGGAACCCACGCCGGGACGGTGGTGCCGTACGCGGAACACCTGCTGACCCTCACCGGCGACGGGCAGGGCGGCACGCCGAAGGTCGCGGTGTACGACCGTGAGGGCGGGCGCGTGGAGTCCCCGGACACCACCTGCGAGGACCCGGCGGGCGACGCCGTCACCCGGCGCGGCGTCGTCTTCGGCTGCGCCGACGGCGCCCTGCTGGTCCGCGAGGACGACGGGGACTTCACGGCCGAGAGGATCCCGTACGGCCGCGACCTGCCCGCGGGGGAACGGGCGTCGTCCTTCCGCCACCGCGCGGGCAGCGACACCCTCACCGCACCGGCCGGGGACCGGGCCGTGTGGGTGCTGGACGTCACCGAACGCACGTGGACCCGCGTGGAGACCGGCCCGGTCGTCGCGGCCAACACCGCCGGAGAGGGCTCCCCGCTGCTCGTCCTGGAGACCGACGGAGCACTGCACGGCTACGACACCGCCACCGGCGAGCAGGTCGCCCGGACCGGGCGGCTCCTGACCGGAAACCCGCGGGCGGGCGGTGGCGGACGCGGACCCGTGATCGAGGTCGACCGCAGCCGCGCCTACCTCAACGACCCGGAAGGCAGCCGCGTGCACGAGATCGACTACAACGACGGCCTGCGCGTCGCCCGCACCTTCGACCTGGACATGAAGCCCGCGCTGATGGTGGAGACCGGACGATGACGACACCGAGGCGAACCGTTCCGCGGCCGCGCCGCCTCCTGGCGGTCCTGACCGCCCTCGTCTGCGCGAGTACGGCCACCGCCTGCACGAGCGGCGACGAGCGGCCCCGGGTCGTGGTGACGACCAACATCCTGGGCGACATCACCCGCGAGGTCGTCGGCGACGAGGCCGAGGTCACCGTACTGATGAAGCCCAACGCCGACCCGCACTCCTTCGGCCTGTCGGCCGTGCAGGCCGCCGAACTGGAACGCGCCGACCTGGTGGTCTTCAACGGCCTGGGCCTGGAGGAGAACGTACTGCGGCACGTGGAGGCCGCCCACGAGTCCGGCGTCGCCACCTTCGAGGCCGGCAGGGCGGTGGACCCGCTCACCTTCCGGAAGCAGGCCGACGGAGGTCCCGAGGAGGAGGCCGGGCAGCCCGACCCGCACTTCTGGACCGACCCCGACCGCGTGCGCGAAGCCGCCGGTCTGATCGCCGACCAGGTGATCGAGAACGTGGACGGCGTCGACGAGGAGGCGGTCCGGGACAACGCCGGGCGCTACGACGCACGACTCGCCGGCCTCACCACCTGGATGGAGAAGTCCTTCGACGGCATACCCGAGGACCGGCGCGCCCTGGTGACCAACCACCACGTCTTCGGCTACCTCGCCGACCGCTTCGGCTTCCGGGTGATCGGCGCGGTCATCCCCAGCGGCACCACCCTGGCCTCACCCAGCTCCTCCGACCTGCGCTCGCTCACCGAGGCCATGCGCGAAGCGGGCGTGCGCACCGTCTTCGCCGACTCCTCCCGGCCCACCCGCCTGGCCGAGGTCCTGCGCACGGAACTCGGCGGCGAGGTACGCGTCGTCGAGCTCCACTCCGAGTCGCTGACCGGGAAGGGCGGGGGCGCCGACACCTACCTGCGGATGATGCGCGCCAACACCGAGGCCATGACCGACGGCCTGACCACCGGCTGAACCCGCACCGTCGTGCCGGGCCGGCACGACCGGCCGACACCACCCATCACCCATCACCCATCACCCACCCACCCACCCACCACACCGACGCCGCGCCCGCGCGGCCGGAAGGGAACACACACAGTGAACAAGTCGATACGCGGCAGAGCCGTCTCCGGTACGGCCCTCGCCCTCGCGGTGTCCGCGGTCCTGACCGCCTGCGGGGGAGGGGACGGCGCCTCGTCCGACACGAAGGCGGCGAAGGCGACGCCCGGCGCCACACCCGCCGGCGACGTCAAGGACCCGCTGGTCGCCACCTTCGACGGGGGCCTGTACATCCTGGACGGCGAGAGCCTCGAACTCACCAGGACCATCGAGCTGCCCGGCTTCAACCGGGTCAACCCCGCCGGGGACGACGACCACGTCATCGTCTCCACCGACGCGGGCTTCCGCGTCCTCGACGCCGCCGGGCAGACCCTCACCGGCATCACCTACGAGGGGGCCAAGCCCGGACACGTCGTACGGCACGCCGGCAGGACGGCGCTCTTCACCGACGGCACCGGAGAGGTCAACGTCTTCGACCCCGCCGACCTGAGCAGCGGCAAGAAGCCGGAGGGGCGCACCTACACCTCCGCCGAGGCACACCACGGCGTCGCCATCGAACTGGCCAGCGGTGAACTCCTCACCACCCTCGGCACCGAGGAGAAGCGCACCGGCGCGCTGGTGCTGGACAAGAACGACAAGGAGATCGCGCGCAACGAGAGCTGCCCCGGCGTCCACGGCGAGGCCGCGGCCCAGGGCGAGGCCGTCGCCGTCGGCTGCGAGGACGGCGTCCTGATCTACAAGGACGGCGAGTTCACCAAGGTGGACGCCCCCGACGACTACGGCCGCATCGGCAACCAGGCGGGCAGCGACGCCTCGCCGGTCCTCCTGGGCGACTACAAGACCGACCCCGAGGCCGAACTGGAGCGGCCCACCCGTATCTCCCTCATCGACACCAGGACCGCGAAGCTGCGCCTGGTCGACCTCGGCACCAGTTACTCCTTCCGCTCACTCGGACGCGGACCGCACGGCGAGGCGCTCGTCCTCGGCACGAACGGCACCCTCCACGTCATCGACCCCGGGACCGGCGAGGTGGAGAAGGAGATCCCCGTCGTCGACGCGTGGCAGGAACCGCTGGACTGGCAGCAGCCCCGGCCCACCCTCTTCGTCCGCGGCCACACCGCGTACGTCTCCGAACCGGGCGAGCGGGGACTCCACGCCGTCGACATCGAGACCGGTGAGAAACTGGCGTCGGTGACCCTGCCGAAGAGCACGAACGAACTCTCCGGCGTCACCGCCGGCCACTGACGGCCGACTCGGCAAGGCGACGGCGCCCCGGCCCGCCGGCCCGATCCGGCGCGGCCGGGGCGCCGCCGCAGGCGACCTCGACCCGCTCGCCGAGCCCGCGCGGCGCCTCCTGACGTCGCGTCGGAGAGGAGCCGGCGGGCCGTGGGCCGACATCGGTGACGAGCCTTCTGTCATGACCATTGCCGACAGCGACACACCTCGCTATGTTAATCGAAAATCACATCTGTGCGACGAGATCCCTCACGCATCGGTCGCGCAACCGGCAGGTCTGCGAAGGCATCTGGAACCATCTGGCCCATCAGGGAAGCAGGTAAGTCAATGGAGAACCTCAGCAGGCGAAAGGCCCTGTCACTAGGTGTCGCACTCGGCCTCGTGGGTGTGGCGAACCCCGTCCGGGCATGGGCGTCGGAGGGCTCGGTGACGGGGGCCGCCGCGGGAACCGGTCCGGAGTGGATCTGGGACGACGCGGCGGACCCCCTGATGGCTTCGATGCTCGACGACGGACACGTTCCGGCGATCAACACCGCATGGGCGTCCTGGGTGAACAACGACGACCCGCTGCCCGGCGGCCTGCCGGCCGAATTCGCCGCGTACCTGCGGCAGGTCAACCGGCTGCCCTCCTGGGCCGACCCCGCCAAACTGGCCCGCGCCGCCGACTTCAACCGGCGCCGGGACACGTACCTCTTCATGCTGTACGGCCTCGGCAGCGGCATCATGAGCACCGTGATCCCGCGCGAGGCCAAGAGCGTCTACTGGTCCGCGGGCGGCGCCGACATGCAGGACCGCGCGGCCAAGACGTTCACGTTCGGCTACGACCTGTCCCAGCTGGGAGCCTTCGAGCCGACGGGACAGTTCGTCGTCACCGCCAACAAGACGCGCGTGGTGCACGCCGCGGTACGCCACCTGCTGCCGCAGTCGCCGCACTGGCGGGCGGTCGCCGACGAGACCGTCCCGATCAGCGCCGCCGACATCCTCGTCACCTTCCACAGCCTGGGCACCTACGTGCACCGGAAGCTGCTCGACTGGAGAATCCCGTACCCGGCAGCGGACCAGGAGGCGTTCCTGCACTCGTGGCAGGTCGCCGTCCACCTGCTCGGTGTGCCGTACGAGCACATCCCCAAGACCTGGGCGGCCGCCGAGAAGCAGTCGGCGCAGGTGCTCACCCCGATCCTCACCCCGTCGACCGAGGGCATCAAGCTGGCCGAGGAACTGCTCGGCCTGACCGCGCAGATCGACCTCGGCGTCACGCGCGGGTTCCTGAACGAGTTCGTGCGCTACGTCCTCAGCGACGAGGTCGGCGACTGGCTGGGACTGAAGCGCGACTACGCGGCGGCGGCCCTGGTCCGCACCGCGTGGCCGGCGTTCATCCTGTTCCGTGAGGGGCTGTCGCCCGTCATGCCCGGCACCTTCTACATGTTCGACCAGTTCGTGCGCGCCCTGGCCATGCTGTTCCTCAACAAGGGCTCCTCCGGGACCACCACCCCCATCACGATCCCCACCGGGAACAGGGCGGGCTGAGCCGCCGAACCGGTCCCGCCCGCGCCCGCCCCGCGGCAGACGGACCGAGGGGCGGGCATCAGGGTGACTCCCGCACGAGGCGCCTCCCGGCGCGGAGCCCCGCCGCTGCCGGGTTCCGGCGGCCGTTCAGAGACCCAGAGCGCCCACGACCAGAGCGGTCACGGCCGCACGACGGCCGGGGCTGTCCCGCCACCGCAGTCTGCGTCCCGCCTCGACCACCACACCGAACCCCGCGTGCACCAGTACCCTGGCCTGGCGCGGGTCCAGCTCCGGACGGACCAGCCGCAACTGCTGCTCCCAGACGGCGATGTGTTCCCGCTGGGCGAGGAGCAGGGGCCGTCGCAGGTCGGCCGGCAGGCCGGCGAGCTCGGCCTCGGCGACGCTGTTGAGTTCGGTGTACTCGAAGCTGTAGGCCACATACGTCGCCGCCAGCATGACGACGGCGTCGTGCGGGCCGGCCACCTCGTGCAGACTCCGCTCCACACCCTGGGCCAGCAGCCCCGCCGCCTGGAGGCACGCCGCCGCCAGGATGTCGATCTTGCCGGGGTAATGCCGGTAGAGCGCGGACGGGGTGAGCCCCACCGCCTGAGCGATCTGTCCGTTCGTGACGTTGGCGAATCCGTCCCGGGCGAACAGCGGGACGGAGGCCGCGAGGATCTCCGCGCGCCGTGTGCGCGGCACCGGCCGGGCGGGCAGCTCGACGGGGCGCGTGCCCGGCCGGCCCGCCGCCGGATCGGTCGCGGCCACGCGCAGCGCGGACGCCAGCAGCAGCTCCTCGGCCCGGCGCCCGGCGATGGAGGTGCGGTGCATCGTGATGGACCCGATCGCACCGAGGGCCGCCATGGCCCGCAGCCGCTCGTCGGGCAGCGGGCGCTCGTGCTGCACCGCCTCGTCGACCCGCTCGACGAGACGGCCGAACTTCACCGCGAGACGCCGGCGGTCCTCACGGTCGAGGTACCGGGCCTCCCACCGGTACACGCCGCCCGACGCGCGATGAGCGACGGTGACCCGGGTGACGGCGGTGAGCACGTCCGTCAGGGACGCCCCGGACGGCACCTCGTCGAGCGCGGCGACCAACCCGTCCACCATGACGTGGGCGCACGCGGCGAACAGCGCGTACTTGTTCGGGAAGTGCCGGTACAGAGCGGTCGCGGTGATCCCCACACCGGCGGCGACCTCCTCCATGGACGCCTTGTGGTAGCCGCGCTCGCTGAAAACCCGCCCGGCCGCTTCGACGATGAGCTGCTTGCGGTTGCGGGGCCGGGTGGCCGCGGCCGGGGCGGTCGCGGCCGAACGGGCGGGCGGGGAGGCGGGAGCCATGCCGATCAGTCAATCACACACCGTCAGCGGGCCGGGCTCCCTCGGAGCGGACCGACAGGACGCGAGCGGGCACACGGTCCGGCACCGCCGCTCCCGGTGCGGGAGCGGCCGGCCAGGTGAAGGTTCAGGCGAAGGTGAGCACCGGCTTGACCACGCTGCCGTCCCCCATGGCGGCCACGGCCGCGCCGATGTCCTCGAACGGGAACGTGGTGACCAGCCGCTCGACCGGGAAGAGGCCGCGCCCGTGCAGGCCGATCAGCTCGGGGATGAAGCGGCCGGGGTCGGAGTCCCCCTCGATCACCCCGTGGACGCGGACGCCCTTGGCGAGCAGGACCGTCACGTCGAACGTCACCTCACCGCCGAGGCCGAGGAGGGCGAGTTCGCCGCGCGGGCGCAGCGCGCCGACGGCCCGGCGGGCCATCTCCGGACGGCCGGTGGTCTCGACGACGTGGTGCGCGCCGCCGCCGGTGAGGTCGCGCAGCGCCGCCGTCAGGCCGTCCCCGGGGGCCAGGGCCGCCTTGGCGCCCAGTCCGGTGGCCAGGGCGCGGCGGGAGGCGACCGGGTCGACGGCCACCACCGGGTCGCAGCCCACGGCCACCGCGGCCATCAGCGCGCTCAGCCCGACCCCGCCCGCGCCCAGGACGACCAGCGAGGAGCCCGGTCCGGGGCGCAGCCGGTTGAGCACGGTGCCCGCGCCCGTCTGGCCGCCGCAGCCCAGCGGCGCGGCGACCACGGCCGGCAGGCCGGAGGGCACCTTGACCACGCCGCGTTCGTGGACGACGGCGTACGTGGCGAAGCTGGACTGGCCGAAGAAGCCGGCGTGCAGCGGTGCGCCGTCGAGGGAGAGCGGGGTGGTGCCGTCGTCGCGTCCACCGGAGAAGTTCCGGGCCCGCGCGGTGTGGCAGTAGGCCGGATGGCCCGCCGCGCACTGCTCGCAGGCGCCGCAACTGGCGAAGGTGAGGCAGACATGGTCCCCCGGTACGAGACCGGTCACCTCCGCGCCCACCGCCTCGACCCGGCCGGCGCCCTCGTGGCCGAAGACCATCGGGGTGAGGTGCCGGGGCCAGGTGTCCCGCATCCCCAGGTCGGTGTGGCAGACGCCGACCGCGGCCATCCGCACCAGCACCTCGTGCGGCCGCGGGTCCTCGAGGTCCGCGTCCCGGACGGTGAACGGGGCACCCGGCGCCTCGGTGACCGCGGCGCGGACACGCCTCACGAGCCCTCTTCGGCACGGGGAGCCCCGTGCGGGGCATCGGGGGCGCGATGGAGGAAGAAGTAGTAGAAGGGGCCTTCGGCGGGGACGCCCTTGGCGTTCATGATCCCCATCAGTGTGGTGTCGTCCACCCGCTTGAAGTGGTCGAGGACCGGCCGGCCGTCGTAGACCATGGTGGCCGTCGACTCGCCGCGGAACTCGACGGTCCACAGGCTGGCCTCGCCCATGCCGAGCTCACGGTTGGAGTACAGCTCGCCCTTCTCGTTCCGGCAGATCAGCGGCTTGGCGTCGTGGACGGCGGCGAACGTCTTGCCGTACCAGCCGGCCTTCGCCAGCGTGCCGTTGAGGGGGTGGCCGGTGTCGAACTCGCCGCCCTTCCACTCACCGAGGATCTCCTCGGGGCGGACGGTCGCCAACGCCGCCCAGATCTCGTCGAGTTCGGAGGGGTCGACCGGGCCGTCCTTCTCCCGGAGCTCCTGGAACCGGGCGCGGGCCTCGAGCACGTCCATGTGGGCTGTCCTCTCGTCGGTGCTGGAACCATGGGGGTGGAACGTGGGGATGTGGCCGGCGGTGCCGTACGGCGGTGCCGTGCCGCGTCACCGGGAGGCGCGCGGAGCCGGACCCCGGGAGGCCCGGGTCCGCGCGGGGGAGAAGTGCCGCGGGAGTGCGAGGGCGGGGTCGCCGGTGACCGCGCCGGGGTGGCCCACGGTGCCGAGGCTCAGCAGCACATGGCGTTCGGCGACCTCCTCCGCGGTGAGCGGGCCGTCCTCGCGGAACCAGTTGGCGACCCCCTGGCACATGATGAGCACCGCACGCACCGCGTCGGCCGGGACCGGCGTGGTGAACACGCCGCGGGCACGGCCCGCCTCGACCGTGTCCAGCAGCATGTGCTGGAGATAGTCGCGCAGGGCGACGTAGCGGGCCCGGTTCTGCGGCTCCAGGCTGCGGATCTCGGTGTCCAGGAAGGCCAGTTGCTGGCGGTGGGCCATGTAGAGCACGATCGACTCGACCATGCCGCAGAACCGGGCCAGCGGATCGTCCCCGGCCTCCCCGGCCGCGGTCCGGCAGCGGTCCAGGACGTCCTTGATGGAGGTCTCGAGGAGCGTGGCCAGCAGCGCCTGCTTGTTCTCGTAGTGGTAGTACAGCGCGGGCACGGTGACGCCGACCCGGCCGGCGATGTCCCGGACCGAAGTGCCGTGGTAGCCGTGCTCGTTGAAGGCCTCCATGGCGTGGACCAGGATCGGGTGCAGGTCGAGCGGTCCGTAGGAGCGCCAGTGCTCCGTCGAGGGCGTGGTGTCCTGGCTCGGCTCGGTGCTCAACGACTCTCCTCAAGACGGGCGGCGATCGGCGACATCGTACGGCCGTGAGTCCGCGTCATCTCCTTCCGGCAGCTTAGCGATCGATCAGGAAAACGGGGAGACCGGCGTCCGGCTCGATGTCGCTTCCCCGGTGCGGGGCCGTAAAAACTCCCGCAGTCAAGGTAGTTGACCGACTGTCCGCACTCTCCTACGTTCTTAGCGAACGCTCAGTAAGGTCCCGGTCGAGCGGCGGCGAGCCCACCGCGCACCGAGAGAGGAACCCATGAGCCAGCACCCTCCCGACCCACCCGGCCGCCGCACGGCGGGCCCGCTGGACGGCGTGCGCGTGGTCGAACTGGCGGGGATCGGCCCCGGTCCGTTCGCCGCGATGCTCCTCGCCGACCTGGGCGCCGACGTGGTGCGCGTGGACCGCCCCGGTCCCTCGCCGCTCGGCGGCGATCCCGCCCGTGACGTGACCAACCGCAACAAGCGCTCCGTCCTGGTCGACCTCAAGTCACCCGAAGGACCGGGAACGGTACGGGCGCTGGCGGCGCGCGCCGAGATCCTGGTGGAGGGGTACCGGCCCGGTGTGGCGGAGCGGCTCGGGGTCGGCCCCGAGGAGTGCATGGCCGACAACCCCGCGCTGGTGTACGGCCGGATGACCGGCTGGGGCCAGCGGGGGCCCCTCTCCTCCCTGGCCGGACACGACATCGGCTACATCGCCACCGCCGGCGCCCTGTCCATGATCGGCACGCCGGACGGACCACCCGCCGTCCCCGTCAACCTGCTCGGCGACTACGCGGGCGGCTCCCTCTACCTCACCACCGGCGTCCTCGCCGCGCTGCTCACCGCCCGCGCCACCGGCCGCGGCCAGGTGGTGGATGCCGCGATCGTGGACGGCACCGCACACCTCACGGCCATGTTCTGGGGCATGCTCGCCGAGGGCACTTGGCAGGACGCCCGCGGTCACAACCTGCTCGACGGCGGCTGCCCCCACTACGGCGTCTACGAGACCGCCGACGGCGGCTGGATGGCGGTCGGCGCCCTGGAACCGCAGTTCTACACGGTGTTCGTCTCCCTGCTCGGCCTGGACGGCGAGGACCTGCCGGACCGCGCCGACCCGCGCAACTGGCCCGAGCTGCGCGCCGTGTTCACCGCCCGGTTCAGGACCGCCACCCGTGCGGAGTGGACGGCCCTCTTCGAAGGCACCGACGCCTGCGTCGCGCCCGTGCTCTCGCTGCACGAGGCGGCCGGTCACCGGCACCTGACCGGACGCGGCACCTACACGGAGGCGTACGGCATCACCCAGCCCGCCCCCGCCCCCCGCTTCTCCGACACCCCCGGCACCCTCCGCCTCCCCCCGGCCGCCCCCGGCGCGCACACCACCGACGTGGCCCGTGACTGGGACGTACCCGAACTGATCGAGGACCACCGCTGATGGAACTCTCCTCACCCCTGACGTACGCGGGCGACCCGCGCGCCGCCGCGGACCGGGCCGCCGCCCTGGAGTCCGCGGGGCTCGACGCCGTCTGGGTGGCCGAGGCCTACGGCTTCGACTCCCCGACGGTCATGGGATACCTCGCCGCGAAGACCGAGCGGATGCGGATCGGCTCGGCGATCCTCAACGTCTACTCCCGCAGCCCCGCGCTGATCGCCCAGACCGCGGCCGGACTCGACGCCCTCACCGGCGGACGCGCGATCCTCGGCGTCGGCGCCTCCGGACCCCAGGTCGTCGAGGGCTGGCACGGCCGCCGCTACGACCGCCCGCTGGGCCGCACCCGCGAGGTGATCGAGCTGTCCCGGCGGATCTGGCGGCGCGAGGTGATCGAGCACCACGGCATCACCGACCTGCCCCTGCCGGCCGAGAAGGGCGGCACCCTCGGCAAACCGCTGAAACTGCTGAACCACCCGGTCCGCGACACCGTCCCCGTGTACGTCGCCGCGCTCGGCCCGGCCAACGTCCGCATGACCGCCGAACTCGCCGACGGCTGGCTGCCGTTCCTCTACGTCCCCGAACACGCCGCCAAGGTCTGGGGCGGACCGCTCGCCGAGGGCACCGCACGGCGCGACCCCGCGCTCGGCCCGCTCTCGGTCGTGGCGGGCGGCCCGCTGGCCATCGGCGACGACGCCGAGGCCGTCCGTGACCTGATGCGCCCCACCGTCGCCCTCTACGTCGGCGGCATGGGCGCACCCGGCCGCAACTTCTACCACGACCTGGTCTGCTCCTACGGCTACGAGTCCGCCGCCGCCACGATCCAGGAGCACTACCTCGCGGGCCGCAAGAAGGACGCGGAGGCCGCCGTACCGGCCGAACTGCTGGAGCTCCTCTGCCTGGCCGGCCCCGAGGGCTACGTCCGCGACCGCGTCGAGGCGTTCCGCGAGGCGGGCGTGACCATGCTCGACGTCACCCCCGTCGGCCCCGATCCCGCCCGGCTGATCGAGCACGTGAGGAGTTGGCTGTGACCCTGGAACGCGATCTGTACGGCCCCGACCACGAGGCCTTCCGCGAGACCGTCCGCGCCTTCCTCGCCAAGGAGGTGGCCCCGCACCACGAACGCTGGGAGAAGGACGGCGTCGTCGACCGCGAGGTGTGGCGCTCGGCGGGCCGCCAGGGCCTGCTGGGCATGGCCGTCGGCGAGGAGTACGGCGGCGGCGGGACCGACGACTTCCGGTACAGCGCCGTCCTCATCGAGGAGTTCGCCCGCGCGGGTGCCTCCGGGCTCGCCCTGAGCCTGCACAACGACATCGTCGG
Source organism: Streptomyces sp. NPDC051740 (assembly GCF_044453165.1). Lineage (NCBI taxonomy): Bacteria > Bacillati > Actinomycetota > Actinomycetes > Kitasatosporales > Streptomycetaceae > Streptomyces > Streptomyces sp. NPDC051740. Next base: position 102,587 of record NZ_JBITCL010000024.1, read on the forward strand.
CCCCTATCTGACCCGGCTCGCCACCGAGGAGCAGAAACGCCGCTGGCTGCCCGGATTCGTCTCCGGCGACCTCGTCACCGCCATCGCCATGACGGAACCCGGCGCCGGCTCCGACCTCCAGGGCATCCGCACCACCGCCACCGACCGGGGCGACCACTACCTGCTCAACGGCGCGAAGACCTTCATCTCCAACGGCATTCTCGCCGACCTCGTCGTCGTGGTCGCCCGCACCACCCCCGAGGGCGGCAGCGGCGGGCAGAGCCTGCTCGTCGTCGAGCGCGGCACGGAGGGCTTCGAACGGGGCCGCAACCTCGAGAAGATCGGCCAGAAGGCCCAGGACACCGCCGAGTTGTTCTTCGACGACGTACGCGTCCCCAAGGAGAACCTGCTGGGCGAGGAGAACCGGGCCTTCACCCACCTCATGGGCAACCTCGCCCAGGAACGGCTGGCCATCGCGGTCGGCGCCGCCGCCGCGGCCGAGGAGATCCTGGACGTCACCACGCGGTACGTGAAGGAACGCGAGGCGTTCGGGAGGCCGCTGGCCAAACTGCAGCACATCCGCTTCGAGATCGCCGAGATGGCCACCGAGACCGCGGTCACCCGCACCTTCCTCGATCGCTGCGTCACCGAACACAGCCGGGGCGAACTCGACGCCGTACACGCCTCGATGGCCAAGTGGTGGGCCACCGAACTGCAGAAGCGGATCGCCGACCGCTGTCTGCAACTCCACGGCGGATACGGCTACATGACCGAGTACCGGGTCGCCAAGGCGTTCGTCGACGGCCGCATCCAGACCATCTACGGCGGCACCACCGAGATCATGAAGGAGATCATCGGCCGCTCCCTGCTCGCTTGAGCGCCGGCCGACCTCCCCGACCACACCCGTGTCGCGTTCGCGGCTCCTTCAGATTCGACCCGGAAGGCACCCAAGGTGAGCACCGAAGCGTACGTGTACGACGCGATCCGCACCCCGCGCGGTCGCGGCAAGGCAGGCGGGGCCCTGCACGGCACCAAGCCGGTCGACCTGGTCGTCGGCCTGATCCACGAGATCCTCCGCCGCTTCCCGGCCCTCGACCCGGCGGCGATCGACGACATCGTCCTCGGTGTGGTCAGCCCCCTGGGCGACCAGGGCGCGGACATCGCCCGCACCGCCGCCGTCCTCGCGGGTCTGCCGGAGACGGTGGCGGGCGTCCAGGAGAACCGCTTCTGCGCGTCCGGTCTCGAAGCCGTCAACATGGCGGCGGCGAAGGTCCGTTCGGGCTGGGAGGACCTGGTCCTGGCGGGCGGCGTGGAGTCCATGTCGCGGGTCCCGATGGGCAGTGACGGCGGCGCCTGGGCGCTGGACCCGCGGACCAACCACGACACCGGCTTCGTCCCCCAGGGCGTCGGCGCCGACCTGATCGCCACCCTGGAGGGCTTCTCCCGGCACGACGTGGACTCCTATGCCGCGCTCTCCCAGGAGCGGGCCGCCGCCGCATGGAAGGAAGGACGCTTCGACCGCTCCGTCGTCCCCGTGCGGGACCGGAGCGGGCGGCTGGTCCTCGACCGGGACGAGCACATGCGGCCCGGCACGACGGCCGAATCGCTGGGCAGGCTGAAGTCGTCCTTCGCGGACATCGGCGAACTGGCCGGCTTCGACGCGGTGGCGCTGCAGAAGTACCACTGGGTGGAGCGGATCGACCACGTCCACCACGCGGGCAACTCCTCCGGCATCGTCGACGGCGCCGCGCTCGTCACCATCGGCAGCGAGGAGGCCGGCGGGCGGCACGGCCTGACCCCGCGGGCCCGGATCGTCTCCGCCGCGGTCTCCGGGGCCGACCCCACCATCATGCTGACCGGGCCCGCGCCCGCCTCCCGCAAGGCGCTCGCCAAGGCCGGCCTGACCGTCGACGACATCGACCTGGTCGAGATCAACGAGGCGTTCGCCGCCGTCGTCCTGCGCTACGTCAGGGACATGGGGCTGAGCCCGGACCGGGTCAACGTCAACGGCGGCGCCATCGCCATGGGGCACCCGCTCGGCGCGACCGGCGCGATGATCCTCGGCACCCTCGTGGACGAACTGGTCCGCCGCGACCTGCGGTACGGGCTGGCCACCCTGTGCGTCGGCGGCGGCATGGGCATCGCCACCGTCGTCGAACGCCTCTGAATCCCAGCGACCCGCCACCTCACTCACGGAGACTTCCTCATGACCGAGAGCACCACCATCCGCTGGGAAGAGTCCGACGACCACGTGGTCACCCTCGTCCTCGACGACCCGGACCAGTCCGCCAACACCATGAACGCCGCGTTCATCGACTCGCTGGACGCCGTCGCGGCGCGGCTGGCGGAACGCCGCGACACCGTCCGGGGCGTCATCGTCACCTCCGCCAAGAAGAGCTTCTTCGCCGGAGGCGACCTGCGCGACCTGATCTCCGTCACTCCCGGGACCGCGGAGGCCTCCTTCGAGGCCGGGATGCGCGTCAAGCGCTCGTTGCGCGTCCTGGAGACACTGGGCAAGCCGGTCGTCGCCGCGATCAACGGCGCGGCCCTGGGCGGCGGTTACGAGATCACCCTGGCCTGCCACCACCGCGTGCTGCTGGACGGCCCGGCCGTCCGTGTCGGGCTTCCCGAAGTCACCCTGGGGCTGCTGCCCGGCGGCGGGGGAGTGACCCGCACGGTCCGTATGTTCGGTGTGGCGGACGCCCTGCGGAAGGTCCTCCTGGAGGGCACCCGGTACGGGCCGGCGCGCGCCCTGGAGGCCGGCCTGGTCGACGAGATCGCCGCCGGTCCGGACGAACTCCTCGCCAAGGCGCGGGCGTTCGTCGACGCCCACCCCGAGTCCGCGCAGCGCTGGGACGCCCCCGGGTACCGCATCCCCGGCGGCACCCCCTCGAATCCGCAGCTGGCAGCCCAACTCCCCGCCCTTCCGGCGATGTTGAAGAAGAAGACGGGCGGCGCCCCGTACCCGGCCCCGCGCAACATCCTCGCGGCGGCCGTGGAGAGCTCCCAGGTGGACGTGGAGACGGCCTTCGTGGTGGAAGCCGGGTACCTGACGGAACTGGTCACCGGGCAGATCACCAGGAACATGATCCAGGCGTACTTCTTCGACCTGGGGGCCGTGAACTCCGGCGCCGGCCGTCCCCGGGGCGTCGAGCCGCGCAGGGTGACCAGGGTGGCCGTGCTCGGCGCGGGCATGATGGGCGCGGGCATCGCCCACTCCTGCGCGCTGGCGGGGATCGACGTCGTGCTGAAGGACGTGTCGGCACAGGCGGCGGCCAAGGGCAAGGGCTACTCGGAGAAGCTGTGCGCCAAGGCCGTGTCGCGCGGTCGCACCACGCGGGAGAAGGCCGACGCCCTGCTGGCCCGCATCACCCCGACCGCCGACGTCCGGGACCTGGCCGGCTGCGACGCGGTGATCGAGGCGGTCTTCGAGGACACCGGCCTCAAGCACAAGGTGTTCCAGGAGATACAGGAGGTCGTCGCCCCCGACGCGCTGCTGTGCTCCAACACCTCCACCCTGCCCATCACCGTCCTCGCCAAAGGGGTGCAGCGGCCACAGGACTTCGTCGGCCTGCACTTCTTCTCGCCGGTCGACAGGATGCCGCTGGTGGAGATCGTCAGGGGCGAGAAGACGGGGGACGAGGCGCTGGCGCGCGCCTTCGACCTGGTGCGGCAGATCCGCAAGACGCCGATCGTGGTCAACGACTCGCGCGGCTTCTTCACCTCCCGGGTCATCGGCCGCTTCATCGACGAGGGCGTCGCCATGGTCGGCGAGGGCATCGAACCCGCCTCCGTCGAGCAGGCCGCCGCCCGGGCCGGCTACCCGGCCAAGGTCCTCGGCCTGATGGACGAACTCACCCTCACCCTCCCGCGCAGTATCCGCGAGGAGACCCGCCGCGCGGCCGAGGCGTCGGGCCGCTCCTGGGAGCCGCACCCCGCGGACGCGGTGGTGGACCGCATGATCGACGAGTTCGGCCGCCCCGGACGGTCCGGCGGCGCGGGCTTCTACGACTACGTCGACGGCAGGCGCGCCGGGCTCTGGCCGGGGCTGCGCGAGCACTTCACGGACCCCGCGAAGCAGCCCGCCGACCTGACCGAGATGGTGGAGCGGATGCTCTTCGTCGAGGCGCTGGACTCGGTGCGCTGCCTGGAGGAGGGCGTGCTGGTCTCGGTGGCGGACGCCAACATCGGCTCGCTGCTCGGCATCGGCTTCCCGCCGTGGACGGGCGGCGTGCTGCAGTACATCAACGGCTACGAGGGCGGCCTGCCCGGCTTCGTGGCCCGCGCGCGTGAGCTGGCCGCGAAGCACGGCGAGCGCTTCGCCCCGCCCGAACTGCTGCTGCGCAAGGCCGAACGGGGCGAGACCTTCACCGACTCCTGACCCGCTCCGGGGGTTCGCGGCGTCGTGTGCCTCCTGAGCACTGGCGGGTTCCGTGGGCGGGGCCGTCGGTTTCCGGTCGGCATTCGTTCCGGGGGTTCGCGGCGTCGTGTGCCTCCTGAGCACTGGCGGGTTCCGTGGGCGGGGCCCTGCGTCCCCGGCCGACCGGACCCACGGGCGGCCCCCGCCTCCCCGTTATGTTCTTCGCGGCTCCGCAATGGGGCCGCTGGCCTCCGGGCCCGGCATGACTGTGTCCCCCTGTCGAAGTCGATGACCTGGGGGGTG